>DATGHS010000391.1:0-3143 GCA_035307785.1 Gemmataceae bacterium | reverse complement strand
AACATAGCCTATAAATTCTACGCCTGCTGCATTTTTGGCCGAAAGACAAGCAGCGGGGCGCTGCAGGTGCGTAATACCTTGTCGGCAACGCTTCCGCGCAACATGCGCGCGACCCCGCCGCGACCGTGCGTGGCCAGCGCGACCATCGTGCGGCCATCGGGTGGCAATGCTTCCAGGATCGCATCGGCTGCGTGACTCGCTGCGCTCAGGCGCGTTTGCACTGGCAGGTTGCGTTCCTTGGCGCGGGTGGCCATTTGTTCGAGATAAGCGTCGGCTTCCCTACGCTCACGCTCCGATGCGCGTGGCCCAATAACTCGCATCAGCGTGCAACGCGCTTCCATCAAGCGGGCCATATGAAGCGCAGGTTCCAGAATCTGTTCGGCAAGTTCGGAGCCATCCAGAGGAATCAACACGTGTTCCAATTCCGGCTCGGCAAATATTCCTCGGCTCAGCTTGCTCGCGTGGATTAGCAGCAGCGGCACGGCGGCGTATCGCATCAATTCATCGCTTACGCTGCCTAGGAAGAACCGATCCACCGGAATCCGGTCATGCGTGGCCAGCACGAGCAGGTCTTCGTTTTTTGCCTGTGCTCGTCTGGCGATAGCGTCGGCCACGGTGTTGGCCATCACGGCCGAACCGTCCAGCAGCTCGGCATCCACGGGCACAGTCGAAACGGAGGTTAGCCACTTGGCAGTAGCTTCGAGATAGAGCCGTTCTTTTTGCCCTGACTCCACTTCCTCCGCGGCGCTGTATGGTGAGAAGCCGACCGCGCCTTCCAAAGCGTACATCACGTGGACTTGTGCCAAGTCGATTCGAGCATGGGCACGCTGGGCGATGCTCAATGCCCACGGCAATGCTTGTTCCGCAAACGCCGAACGATCCAAGGGCACCATGATGGACTGGAACATTTTGAAATCTTTCCAAAAAGCCAAGCTCGGCGGAGCTTTCCTTCATCAAGTCCTAGCCGAAATGAACGTCATCAAAGCATTTCGTATGCCGTCGTTGCGGTGTTTTTGCCGAAAGCGCATTTTTGATTCGGACAGGTACGTACAGAGGAGGCGGAAGGCGCTCTATTACTGAACGGTGACAATAACAACAGCGAGAGGGGGCGCCCGAGAAACGATTGGCTGTGCGAATTCGGCCAAGGCTGTGCTCCGACCGCACAACTCTCTCAACAAGAACGATCCTTTCAAATCGGCACCGCATGTGCAATGCCCTGGAGAGTCGTAACGTGGGTAGACGACGCTGCGAGCGTGGTCTACGAAAAAGCTGGCCACGGTTCGAAACTGGAAGGTCAACTGTATTCCGAGAGGTTTCGATCATGTTCAATAAGCTCTTGGTGCCAATCGATCTGACCGAAAAGCACCAGGCCGTTGTGAAGACCGCGGCCGAGCTGGCATTGCAAAATGGCGGCACAGTGACATTGCTGCACGTCATCGAGGCAATCACGGGTTTGTCCCAAGAAGAAGAGAAGCGATTCTACCACCAGCTCCAACAAGCGGCGGAAAAGCACTTGCAAAAGTATGCCGAAAGGTTGGCTGAGCACAAGGTGTCGTGCCAACAAAGAGTTCTAATTGGCAATCGGGTGCGGGAGATGGTCGCCTTTGCCGGCGAAATGAATGCCGATTTGATTCTGCTGACGGCACCACGTTTCGACCCAGCCAAGCCGATGTCCGGCTGGGGTAGCATGAGTTACCGCGTGAGCGTGCTGGCCGAGTGCCCGGTGTTGCTCGTCAAGAATTGACTCGCGTGGACGCGAAAGTCTACCAGAAGTCAGAAGTCAGAGGTCAGAATGGTCATTTGCTCACTCGTGACTTCTGACTTTCACTACTTCCCCCACTCGCCGAGTAACCAGCGGCGCTTGACGCGCGGGCCGTAGGTCAGCCCAAACCGCGTCATGGCGATGTCAGTTACGGAATTCACTGCTTCTTCTGCCGAATCGGTTATGAGCATGCTGCCGGCATCCGCGGGGTCAATGGTCGCTTCGGCGAGCATGCGCCCGTGCAAAAACTCGAGCAACGGCTGCCAGTATTCCTTGCCCAACAGCACCACGGGAAATTGGCTGATCTTCCGCGTCTGAATGAGCGTCGCCGTTTCAAATATCTCGTCCATCGTGCCGAATCCGCCGGGCAGCGCGATGAAGGCATAGGAATACTTCACCAGCATTAGCTTTCGGACGAAAAAGTGGCGAAAAGTGATCCATTTATCGAGGTATGGGTTCGGGTTCTGCTCCTGCGGCAGCTCGATGTTGCAGCCGATCGACTGACCGCCGACGTCTTTGGCGCCGCGATTGGCGGCCTCCATGATGCCGGGGCCGCCACCCGTGATTACGGTGAATCCGGCCAACGACAGGCGCGAGCCAACCTCCCGAGCCAATTGGTAGTAGCGATGAGATTCCTTGAAGCGGGCTGAGCCGAATACGGTCACGCACGGGCCCAAAAAGTGCAGCGCCCGGAAGCCATGCATAATCTCCCAGAAAATGCGGCAGGCCCGCATCAACTCGAAGCCACGCGGCTGTGGCCCTTCCAGGAAGCGCTTGATTTCCGGAGTCGATGGCCCCTTGCCCCATTCGGAGCCATTATGATTCGGTGCCGGTGAACCAAGTGTATTTTCCTGAATCTCGCTTGCCATGCAATCCCCACGGCTATTGCCTTAATTCTGTCTTGCAACAAGCGCCAAATATATCACGCCCAAACGAATCATCCAATGCTGCGGCCAAAAGCGCTGTGCTGAGTCGGTTTTGTCCTCAAGCTGTATGCATGATCGGCACTAGACTTGCTTACTCTCAATTCACTCTGAAACGATCTGCCCTGGTGAAGGAGGCTCAGCCCATGTTGCCTATTCGAACGATACTTCATCCTACTGACTTTTCCGACTTTTCCGCAGACGCCTTTCACCTGGCCTGTTCGCTGGCTCGTGATTACGGGGCGCGGCTTATTGTGCTGCACGTCGAGGATGTAGCGGTTCCCATGGTCGGTGATGGAATTATGATGCCACCCCCCGTGATGGATTTGGAGCCGGCACGGGACGCATTGCGGAAGATTCGCCCGGAAGATCCCATAATTAGCGTGGAACGCTACCTGATCGAAGGCGATCCGGCCACCGAGATATTGCAACTGGCCCGCAAAACCAATGCAGATTTG
>DATGHS010000390.1:0-3113 GCA_035307785.1 Gemmataceae bacterium | reverse complement strand
TCGCGTGATCAGAAAGCCTGATCGAGCAGATGCGGCTCGCCAACGATCCAGACGAGCAAGGCACAGTGCGTGTTGGTGCCATAAGGACGATCGGCCAGAATGGGCTGTGCTTCAAACCCCAGCGCGCGAACCAAGTACAGTAGCGTAGCCGTGAGCGAAAAGCAGGTGCCGCCAGCTCCAAATTGCAAATGGTCGGCCAAGACTTCACTGGGAATTCGGCGGGCTTCGGCTGTGTTGCCAGTTTCAGCTTGCCGTATTATCTTGGTCAAATTCTCATAAGGCAAGCGCGCAAAAGCATGGCCGACGCGCTCTAACACGTCAAGCGGCGCGCCAGCCTTGTTGATGTCAAACGCACGCAGAAAAGTTGGCAACACCGGCGAATCCGGCGTCGGAGGATGTAATGGGTTGGAGGACATGGCAGATCAAGGCTAATAGGCGCAACGTGCCGTGTCTTGAACGTAGAACGGAATTCATTCCGTTCGAGTTGGCCGGTCGGACGGAATAGATTCCGTTCTACGACCTTACACGCGTTCATATATGGTCGCGATCCCTTGGCCGGCCCCGATGCACATTGTTGCCAGGCCGTATTTCGCGTTGCGGCGCATCATTTCATGGATCAGCGTGGTCGAGATGCGGGCGCCGCTGGCGCCCAGTGGATGGCCAATGGCAATCGCGCCGCCGTTTACGTTAGTGTTCTCCAGATTCAACTTCAGCAGCTTGATCACCGACAGCGCCTGGGCCGCAAAAGCTTCGTTCAGTTCCACCAAATCGATATCTTCGAGTTTCAAACCCGCCCGGTCCAGCGCCTTGTTCACGGCCGGAACTGGTCCGATGCCCATCACGGAAGGATCCACGCCGACGACGGCCATGGCTTTAATGCGAACCTTCGGGTTGAGTCCCAGTTCCGCCGCGCGCTGTTCCGACATTATGAGCAGCGCCGCTGCCCCAACGCTGAGTGGGCTGGAGTTGCCGGCCGTGATGGTGCCGCCTTCGGGCATGAAAGCCGGCTTTAGGGCAGAAAGCGATTCCATGCTCGCATCGGCCCGAATCGTCTGGTCGAAATCGATCAATTTCTTGCGACCTTCTTCGTCTCGGCCCCACATCGGCACGATCTCTTCTCGGAACAGCCCTTTCTCGGTGGCGGCGGCGGCCAGGCGGTGGCTCCGCAGCGCGAATTCGTCCTGCTCCTTGCGGCTGATGCCATATTTGCGGGCCAGATTTTCGCTGGTCACTCCCATGTTCATCACGGCCGGGCTGTGCTTGCGCAGCATGCGCGGGCTCATGGTGATGCCGGTCTCCATGGGGATGTGGTGCATGTGCTCCACGCCGCCGGCAATTTGCACGTCTTCGCACTCGGCGGCAATGCTCATGGCCGCCGTGTTGATGGCCTGGAGCGACGAGCCGCACAGTCGATTCACCGAGCTGCCGCCGACCTCCACCGGCAAGCCGGCAATGAGGGCCGCAATGCGGGCGATGTCGAAGCCCTGCTCGTCTTGCTGTTTCACGCAGCCCCATTGAATGTCTTCGATGTCCGACGGGCTCACGCCGGTTTTTTTCAACAGCGCGGTCATCAGATCGGCCGAAAGATCGTCGGCCCGTACCTCGCGGAAGAAGCCCTTCTCCGGGTGAGCCCGAGCTATCGGCGTCCGCAACGCTTCAATTATAACGGCTTTATTCATGATCGGTCCTCGTGGGTTTATATCTATTGTAGGCGGCCAAACCCGTCGCCTTGGACCGATAATCCGCAGCTGATTCCGTATTGCAGCGGAGGCTTTGCCGCTGAACTCGGAATTCGAATATCGAAACGCGAAACCAATCCAAAACGGAGGCAATGACCAAAATCTAAAACTCCTTATTGGCCATTGGATTGTTTTGGATTTTGAGATTTGAGCTTTGGATTGGTTTTGGATTCTAAAGGCAAAGCCTCACTTTTGTAGTTGTGCTCAGCTGCGCTAGGTTATCCACCGCCGAATTTTTTTTCCGCAATCTTCATCCCCACCAGCATTCCGCCCCCGAAGGCGCCGGCGATCACAAGGATGATGAAGAAAAGGGCAATCGTCAGCCGCAAGGGCGAAAGGAAGATGCCGGAGCGCTTCGCAGGCGACTTCGCGGCAGGTTGAATGAGGGGCGCTTCGGCCCCCGGCGCTTGCTGAGCCGAGGTCGGCATGTTGTACAGCGGCTCCAGTTCGGCGAGGTCCAAGGCCGGCTGAACGGTTTGCGGAGCGACCTTCTTGCCCGAGGCACTTCCTGCTAATGCCGGTTTCTTCTCACCGGCCGGTTTCAGCAGTTCGTCGAAATCGCTGCGCTCGAACAGAAACGCGCCTTCGCCGCCGGCTGCCGGCGATTGGGCAGCTACTGGGGCCGGCTGGTGCTTCGCGGTGCCTCCCTTGGGCGCTTGAATCTTCGGCTCCGCCGGTTCATCCGCTTCGTTCGATTCGAGCGTCTTTTCGCCGGCGTCCAATTCTTCCGGCGGCGGCACGATCAATTGGCCGCCGCAGTTCGGGCATTTCACGACTGTTCCGGCCTTGCGGCGAGCGATTCCCAACAGTTGCTCACAATAGACGCAGCGAAATCGAATCGGCATGGAACCAACTCCAACAGACTGTAACGAAGTCAATCCTGGTTTCCATGCTCTGCGCGGGAACCCGACGACGGGACGCTCATGCGTCCCGGCCAGCTACGACGCAGAGCATCGTGGCCTGGCGTTCCACGCGGAGCGTGGGAACGAGAAAAGCCTTGCGCAGGTTTTTACCTTATGCGCATTCCAACACGGACTTTACGACCGCACTGTATTCTCGCGAATTTCCGGGCATCCTGCAACAGTCTGCTTGACCGAATGCGGAATTTCGGCACAATAGAGGCAGAATATCCATTCGGGGAAGACCTGCCCGCCGAAGCCGAAGGTTGGTAATCGGCCTCGCAATCTGATCGAGTGTCTATTATGAGGCGAATTCTCATCTCGCCGCAGTCGGCCGTGCGAGCGCTTGCGCTGCTGGCCGTCTTTGGCGCGCTACTCCTTTTATGCGCGGAAGACGCTCCGGCCCACATCGTGTACCTGAAAGACGGCACCGTGCTGGCCGGCAATGTGTTCGTCAAGCGCGAACAGGTTGTCG
>DATGHS010000389.1:0-6425 GCA_035307785.1 Gemmataceae bacterium | reverse complement strand
CATCCGACCGGGGCCGCACAAATCGGCCCATGTTCTGCACGGTCAGGTTTTGCGGCGAAACCCGTTCGCCTCCTTGCTGAACAATGTCGAGAATTGAGCGCACGTTTTCGGGCGAAAGCTGATTCTGGTGCCGCAGTTGCTGCCGCAGTTGCTGGAAAGCACGCTCGGCCCGCTGGACAGCGTCTTCCTCGCCTTCAATTTGGATCGTGTCGCCACGAGCCACCAGGCGCACACCGAGAGTGTCCTTAATCATGCGCAAATACACATCGCGGCTGCCAAAGAGCAAGAGCGCTTCGTCGCGGTTTTCGAGGTTGATCGTCGCGGTTGCCATTCTGCTTTACCCCAGGGACTGCCGTCCCCGGGCTCTTGCCCAATTATCCCAAAGGTGAGAATCTAGGTGATTGTAACCACAAATATGCCACGGGTGCTGCGAACAGCAGCGAATCCACCACGTCGAGCACGCCGCCGAAGCCGGGAACCGCCTGCGATGCGTCTTTTTTCTGGCTTTCCCGCTTGAGCAGCGATTCAGCCAGGTCGCCCAGCATGCCAGCGATGCCGACGGTTATTCCGAAGCCAAGCGCTTTCAGCCAGAACCACGCCGGCCGGTCGCCGAACCAGACGCCGGCCAAAGCCACCAGGTTCGCTAAAACCAGCCCGCCTGCCGCGCCTTCCCAGGTTTTTTTGGGGCTGAGCCGCGGCGTCATGCGATGCTTGCCGATAGCTCGGCCGGTCAGATACGCGCCCACATCACAACATTTTGGTACGAATATCGTCAACGCCAAAGCGAGTGCCGAGCGGCTGCTCGATCCCGAACCGCTTGGCAGCCAACGTATTTGCGCCAAGAAGCTGGAAAGCAGCCCCAGATAAACCCAGGCAAAAATCGAGAAGGCGATCCGGTTGGTAGCCTCACCCGATTCATTATAGACCCACATTTCGCGCATGAAGGCAAGGATCGAGAAGACCGCGATTAGTCCAACGATCAGATGCCAGGGATCGATCGCGGGAACAATCGATGAAACGAGATCATGGATCGGCCGTATCCAATTCGCCGCAATGATGCATTGCAATCCAGCATGGCACAGAAGGGCAGGGGGGCAAATTTTCTCGGGCAAGAGACGGCGCAATTCCTCGCCACCGAGGATTCCGATTGCGACGAAGAGGACGTAAAGAATTGGAAACCAAGGCGCAAGGAAGTTGTCCGCAACCAATACGCCAAACATCAGCGCGGCGAGCAAGCTTCCCACCAGCAGCCGTGTGCGCAGCATATTACTTCAATCCGCCGAATCGCCGCTCGCGCGCCGCATAATCCTTCAGCGCCTGGTGGAGCAAGGCCGCATCGAAATCGGGCCAGCACTTGGGCGTCACCCAGATTTCCGCATAGGAGATTTGCCAGAGCAAGTAATTGCTGACGCGCATTTCGCCGGCTGTGCGAATGAGCAGATCAGGGTCGGGCATGCTGGCGGTGTAGAGCGCGTTGCTGATCGTGTTTTCGTCGATCTCATCGGGTTGCACCTTTCCCTGCCGCACATGCTCGGCAATGCTCCGCACGGCATCGACGAGTTCCGTACGGCCGCCGTAGTTAATGGCCAGGCAGAGCGTGAGCCCGGTATTCTCCTTGCTAACGCGAATGTTTTCGTCAATCTCGTTCAGCACTTTTTCCGGCAGCCCGCCGCGCCGGCCGATCATGGTGAAGCGAATACTCTGCGCCATGATCTCTTCGCGCTCGGCAATCAAGTATGTGTGCAACAACTCCATGAGGAAATCGAGTTCTGCTTGCGGCCGTTTCCAGTTTTCGACGCTGAGGCAATAAAGTGTGAGCTGCTGAATGCCCAAGCGGCAGCACTCTTCGATGGTGGTGCGCACGCTTTGCACGCCCCGGGCATGTCCTTCGATGCGCGGCCGTCCACGTTCCTGCGCCCAGCGGCCGTTGCCATCCATGATGATGGCCACATGCCGCGGCAACCGGGCCGCATCGAGCCCGGCGGCGGCCAGGTGCCGCGGCGCTTCCAGCGATGGGACGAAAGTGGCGGACAAGAACCAATCCTCATGAAGCAGCGCTATCGGGGACCGCTGCCGACGGTTCAAACTGAATACGCTTATTGGGCGGATCCACTGCAATCCACCGCGTGACGTTAGCTGGCGGTAGCAGAGATTCCCAGTTGATGCTGAACGGCGAATCGACTGGTCCATCTAGAAACAGCGCAAATTCCCACAGTTCCTGCTCGGGGCCGTCGCACATCCAAGCCGACCCTTCGATTCGTGGCGCTGCAACATCCAACAGGTAGTTTTGCGGGATCAGACCGTCACACCAACGAAAACGAAAGCGAATGTCAGCCATGACGCGAAACTCTAGGCAGATGCGGAATTCCAGGTGAGACCAGAACTCGGACTCTGTCATTCTTTATTCGTTCCTATGCGGATCGCATTATTTCTTCTCATTGCTCCGCAACCGCTTCAGCCAGTCAATATTGTTTTCCAGCATCGTTCGGTATTGTTCCACGAAATACTCAACCGCTTTCTCGCGATTCTCTTCAGCCTCGGCATCCTGAGCCAGCAGGCAATGCGCATTGTATCGCGCTGCCGCGAACATGATGACGGCGCTGATTCGCGAGGTCGCATGATCGCCGGTCATGTCGTTGGCCAAATGGATGAAGCGGTCCACCATGTCGTAGAATTCGGGCGGAACTTCATTGGCCATGGCGGCTCCTCGTAGGTGCCGCTTGCCGAGCCGCACCGCGAGTCCGGCTCGGCTTGCCGGACCTACAGGATAATTGTCTGCTCGCGATCCGGCCCAACCGAAACGATGGTCACCGGCAATCCGATTAATTCGGCGATGCGCTCAACGTAGCGCTGGGCCGCGATATGCAAATCGGCCCACCTGCGGGCCTTCGACAGGTCGGTCTTCCAGCCGGGCAGGGCTTCGTAAATCGGCCGGCATTGCTCGAGTTCTTCGGCATCGGCCGGGAAGCAATCGATGCACTTGCCATCCATCTCGTATGTCGTGCAAATGGAGACTTCGTCCACCACGCTAAGCACATCGAGCAGCATGATGGCAATTTCGTCGGCCCCTGCTAGTGCTGCGGTGTAGCGCAAAGCCACGGCGTCGAGCCAACCGACGCGCCGTGGCCGGCCCGTAACGGTGCCATACTCGCGGCCGGTCTTGCGAATCTTCTCGCCCAGGCCGTTTGGCCCATCCGTCAACTCGGTAGGGAACGGCCCATTTCCGACGCGCGACGAATACGCTTTGACCACGCCAAGGATGCGCTTCAAGTACTTGGCCGGCACGCCGGAACCCGACCAGATGCCCGCCGGAGAACTGTTGGAACTCGTGACATACGGGTACGTGCCGTGATCTACGTCAAGAAGGCTGCCCTGGGCCGCCTCAAAGAGAATTCGCTTGCCCTGGCGAAGCCCGTCGTGCAGCAATTTCGTTGTATCGGTGACGTGTGGCCGCATCCGCTCGACATAGCTGAGGTACTCGCTGCAAACGCGGTCGGCATCGAAAAGCTTCACATCCTGAGCGCTGCTGAGCGCTGGCAATAGCTTATTCTTGCGGGCCACGATCGAGTGCAATCGTTCACGCAGAAAGTCGGGCTTTAGCAAATCTCCGACGCGAATGCCGCAAGTACGGCCGAGCTTGTCTTGATAGCACGGCCCGATGCCCCGGCCGGTGGTGCCGATGGCGCTGCCGTTGTTCGATTCGCTGAGCCGTTCCTCTTCGAGATGGTACGGGAAGATGACGTGGGCATGGTTGCTCAGGGCGAGGTTGGAACCGACCGCGATGCCGCCTTTCCGCAATTGATCGATCTCTTCGAGAAAACGCGGCGGGTAGACGACCACGCCGTTGCCGATTACCGATTGCAAATGCGGCTTCAGCACCCCGGCAGGCAGCAGCGACAACTTGAAGGTCCGGTTGCCCCAAACGATGGTGTGCCCCGCATTGGCACCGCCGTTGTAGCGGACCACGAAGTCATGCTCGTCGCTGAGGAGATCGACAAGCTTTCCCTTGGCTTCATCGCCCCATTGCAAGCCCACCACGCAGGTGCAGGCTGAATTTCCGTCCGGCATAACCGCTCACAGCTGATGGCAAAATCCAAACCCGTATAAACCTATTTGTTGCCAGAGGTTGGGTCAAGGGTGGGGGACCTACGAGCAGGAAGCGTGAGCGACGGTTCCGTGGTTCCGTCGCTTACGCTTCCGGCTCGTACAAATTGGCGAAAATCGTGGCAATGAATTGCCTTCCATTCTCATTTTTTGCTAGACTAGCACCAATCCCTGCCCGACTCATACCACCTTTCCTTTCGGAGACTCATCCATGCGCCGTTTCAATCGACGTGATTTTTTGCGGATTTCGTCCTCCGCATCCGCGCTGCTGGCGGCCGCGGCCGTTGACGGTACGTTGTTGGCCCAGGATAAGCCGAAGGAGAAGCCAGCCGCGCCCAAGAAGAAGACGGACGGGCTCTTGCGAGTCGCAGTCGTGGGGGTACATGGACGGGGCATGAGCCACGTCGGCGGTTTTCTGAAGAACCCGTACACGACGGTTACCACCATCTGCGACTGCGACAGCGCCGTCATTGCGGGGGCAATGAAAGCTGTGGCCACCGCCACCGGCAAGGAGCCGAAGTTCGAGCAAGACATTCGCAAGCTCGTGGAAGACAAAGACATTGACATTATCACGATTGCCACACCGAATCATTGGCATTCCCTGGCCTCGATCTGGGCGATGGAGCATGGCAAAGATGTGTATGTCGAAAAGCCGGTGAGCCACAATGTCCACGAAGGCCGAGTGATGGTGGAGACGGCCCGCAAGACCGGCAAGATCTGCCAGGCCGGCACGCAGAGCCGCAGCGCCCCGGGGCTGCGCGATTCCATCGAGTACATTCGCTCGGGCAAGCTTGGCAAGATCAGCGTCTCGCGTGGCCTCTGCTACAAGCCGCGCGGCAGCATCGGCAAGGTGGACGGCGACCAGCAACCGCCCTCTACGATGGATTACGATCTCTGGTGCGGCCCGGCCCCGTACAAACTGCCGCACCGCAAGACGAAGTTCGGCACGGTCCATTACGACTGGCACTGGATCTGGGATTACGGCAACGGCGACCTGGGCAACCAGGGCATTCATGAAATGGACAAAGCCCGCTGGGGCCTCGGCAAGATGACGCTGCCGAAATCAGTGATGAGCGTGGGCGGCCGCTTCGGTTACATCGACGACGGCGAAACCGCCAACACGCAGATCTGTGTCTTCGATTACGGCGATTCCGAACTGATCTTCGAAGTTCGCGGCCTGAACACGAAAGACTTGAAAGGCGCGAAGGTCGGCAACATTTACTACGGCGAGAAGGGGATTCTGGTCTGCCCGAACTACGGCAGCGGCATCGTGTACGATCTCGACGGCAAGGTCATTCAGAAGTTCTCCGGCGGCGGCGATCAGTTGCACTTCGACAACTTTGTGGATGCCGTTCGCGCCCGCAAGCCGGAAATGCTCAACGGCCACATTCTCGAAGGCCACTTGTCAAGCGCCCTTTGCCACCTGGGCAACATCAGCTACCGGCTCGGCACGCTGGTTCCGTTCAGCAAGAGCACGCAAGCCTTCGGCGACGACAAAGAAGCCGCCGAAACCATGACCCGCATGGTTGATCACTTGAAAGACAACAAGGTGCCGCTCGACCAGACCGAATACCACCTCGGCCGTAAGCTAGTGATCGAGCCGAAAACCGAATCGTTCGTGAAAGACAAGGAAGCTGATGCGATGCTGTTCCGCGAATATCGCAAAGGCTTTGAGGTCCCGGAGAAGGTTTGAGTTGCTGGTCAGCGATAAGGCAAGCCGAGCGCGGTATTCTGGAAACCCGGCTTCTTCACTGGAGCCGGGTTTCTGTTTAACCGCTGCTTGAGGAATCAAAAAGCCGATGGTAGAATCCAGGGAAGGAAGGAGCATTTATGTCAGCGATCGCGCCTAAGAAACTGCTCACCGCCGAGGAATTCTTTCTGCTGCCCAATCCGGCCGATGGGTCGCAACAGGAACTCGTCCGAGGAGAGATTATCACTATGCCGCCGCCAGGAGGACTACTCGGGGCTACTTGTTCGAAGGCGGTTCGGAAGATCGGTTATTTCATTGACAGTGGTCCGGGAGGCACCCTGGTATGCAATGATACCGGATTTGTCACCGAGCGTAATCCAGACAGCTGTAATGCGCCCCTAAAACTGGACCACCAAAACACGTTTCTTATTGATACTCTCTCACATCCGTTTTTCTAATCCGGTTCATCGCATTCATGCCAAATCCGACTGCAAGAGGGCAGCATCGTGCTGCCTTGGTCGGACTTGGCCCCTGAGGCGGCGCTCGGGTCGTTGCCCTATCCTCCGCTCAGGCCACTTTTGTTGTACGCCGCTTACGCTCGCTCCGCCATTGCTCCTCGAACTCCCGCGGC
>DATGHS010000388.1:0-8138 GCA_035307785.1 Gemmataceae bacterium | reverse complement strand
CGGCACTCGTTGCTCCTCGGTTTTCAGGCGGTCCAGGGCATGCCGAATAGTCCGCAATCCATCTTCCAGCGGTGTGGGCGGCGGCAACATCTTTTCCGCGGCCGACTTGGGTAAACTGAATCCAGGCGGCATGCTGCCGTTGAGCATCTTGTGCTTGAAAAACTTGGCCATCAACCGCATTGGCCACGACACCGTGAATCCGAAGCCATCAATGGAGCCAGTCATCGTCGTGGCCAGGTGGTGAAAGATTTGCCCGGCCGACCAGTTGCCCAGCGTGTTCAACTTTGGGGTGGCTGCGAGCATCTCGACATCCGCGCGAATATCCTCGAGAGAGTTGAAGTGCAATTCGCGGCGGCCTTGGACCTTCGTGGTGTCGATGCGCTCAGCCATTTTTGGCTCCTACTTTATTCTCCCCTCTCCCCCGCTTCGGCGGAGAGGGGATGGGGGTGAGGGGGTCGGGGATCTCGCGCGGCACCGCTACCCCCTCACCCCAACCCTCTCCCCCCGAAGCGGGGGGAGAGGGGGAAAATTGCGGCGGTGTAAGAAAGGTTGCGATTACAGTTTCACTTCCGGCAATCCTTCCGGCGCGGCCTGCTTCGCCAGTTGTTGCAATACATTGCCCGCCAGCGTAGTGTATGCCTTGCTGATCGGCGCATCGGGGTAACGGTGGACAATCGGCTCGCCGGCGTCGCCGCATTCGGCCACGCGCGGGTCGATGGGCAATTCGCCCAGGAACGGCACGCCGCAATCGGTTGCCAGCTTGTTGCCGCCGCCGTGGCGAAAGATCTCATAGCGCTTGCCATCGTCGCCCACGAAGTAGCTCATGTTTTCGATGGTGCCGAGCACCGGCACTTTAAGTTCGCCGAACATGTTGAGCGCCTTGCGAGCGTCGATCAGGCTTACTTCCTGCGGCGTGGTCACAATAATCGCGCCGGAAACCACGACCGTTTGCCCGATGCTTAGCTGCGCATCGCCGGTGCCGGGCGGCATGTCGATCACCAACAGGTCGAGCATGCCCCAATTGATTTGAGTCAGGAACGCGGTGATATATTTCGCCACCATCGGCCCGCGCAGCAATACGCCACGGTTGGCGTCCGGCAGGAAGCCGATCGACATTAGTTTCAGGCCAAATTTTTCGATAGGGAAGGCGGTAGTTTGGGGGTCGACCAGGCCGAGGCCCATCATCATGGGCACGCTGGGGCCGTAAATGTCGGCATCCATGAGGCCGACACGCTGGCCGTGCATTTGGAACGCCAGCGCGAGATTGGCCGCCACGGTGGATTTGCCAACGCCGCCCTTGCCGCTGGCCACGGCGACAATTTGCCGAACGCCTGGCAATGCCAGTTTTTGCATCGGCGGACCATGAGGATGCATGATGCAGGACTCCGGATTTCAACCACTATTTACGCGGATAACACGGATAAGAAAACAATCAGTTCGTATCCGTGTTATCCGTGCAATCAGTGGTTCATGTTTTTGTTATTGGCTCACATAATTCGCGCAGCAACTCCAGTTTGAATATCCCGCTATCGTGGCCGTCGTTCCACACGACCTGGTAGGCATACGCTCCCCGGGCCGGCATTGCCACCGGGACCGGGCTGCCCGCCTGAACTTCTTTTTCCGAAAGCACACGCAGGGGATCGGGTGGAAGCTGCCGCTTATCGTTGCAAGTAGCGCAGGGACATGCGTCGCGCAGCTTTTGCAACGGAATGGCGCCGCGATAGCCATCGCTCCATTCGATGATGAGCCGGTCGCCGTCGCGATAGATTTTCAGCGGCCGAAGCGAATCCGATGCCAAGATGCGAGTCCCCGTGAGTCAATCAGGTTGCACTTCTTCATTGTAGGAATCCGGCCAAAAATACGAGCCGGAAGCGTAAGCAACGGCTCACGGCCATGATCCGTCGCTTACGCTTCCGGCTCGTAATTCAGTTTGCTGAAGCCGGCACCACGCCGCCGGGGGGCACGATGCTGATCCTTAGTTGCGCTGCTCCTGGTTCTGCGGCGATGGCCCAGCGCTGGTTCTTCCAGTAGAGTCCGCTGTTCTTGGCCGGCAACATTTCGCGCCAGATCGGCGTCGTCCCGTCAAGAATTTCCAGCATGATTTGTCGCTGGCCAGGTGGTGATCCGGCCGGCAGGGGCGGCAGTGGCAAAATGGCGCTACCGCCCGGCGCGATGGCCGTGGCCAGCTCAACCGGCGCCGTTTGCGAGTTGATCTGTTTCTCTTGTGAAACGATGACGGGCACCATCGGCGGATTCGGCGATTGCATCAATTGCTTGGATACAACGAGTTCACCGGTGAGTTGCAACGAACGATGATCGGCCGCCAGCGTGACTTTCAGATTCCGAAATGCCGGGTCGGTGGCGCCCAGCTTCGCTTCGGTGATCAAGTAGCCGGAATGCGCATCCAGCTTGCGATCAATCGGCAACGTGGTTCCGGCTTGTCTTGGCAATGAAATCGGAATTGTTTGCGTCGTCTGGCGCTTGTGCACGTGGCTGGACCGGTCCGCGAGATACACATGAGCCACGAGCGTGCCGGGCATGGGAGGATCGACCTGGATCTTTACGGTTTGCCGCACCGCGTACTCACCATTCAGGGCCAGCATTTGCACCAGGTGTTCGCCCGGCGTGACAAACGTCACGAGCTGCTCTTGCTTCGCGGCGCCATCAGTGACCACGGCCAGGGGCTTGTTTTCGCCCAAGTCCCAAACGCAGCGCTCGGCATTGGCTGCTTCCGCTACCAGACGGAAAGTGGCCGGCGCCGAGCGCGGACCGGCAGCCACCGCCTGCAGCGACGTGATCTTGGGCACGGCTACGTTGCTATTGTCCACAGTCACCTGCAATGGCACCGTACGCTCGTTTTCATCGCCGATGAAGTTCCGGACAATCAGCTTGACGGTATACGTTCCGGGCTTGGCATACAAATGCGCGATGGAGGCCTGTTGTGGCTCGGCGGGCTCGAGCGGCGAGCCGTCGCCGAAATCCCACCAACCTTCGCCGGCAAAGCGGTTGTGGAAAGTGGCCGTCAGGCCATCCGTCTCGACGGCGAAGTTGGCCAGCGGCTTCGGCGGCTTCACCACGCTATCGACCAGCGGCGAAATGTACATCGCCGCTGCGCCGGACAACAATCCCATCGCCGCGCCTACTAAGCCCTTTATCCAGCCGACCTTCTTGGTTTCTTCTTTCGTTTTCTTTTCCTCGGCCATTTTCGCATCCTCCCTGACAAGTGCATTTCGACCATGCCGGAGAATACGAAAAAACGGTCACGGAAGTCGATAGCGATTGTTCGATGACCCGAGCCCGCTGGGCAATCAAGGCAATTCCGCTGCTTGCGCTGCGGGCTACCGGATAAATGCGTTCGACAACAAATGCTTGCATCGGTATCATAGGAATGCCGGCCGGTTCCTGCGTTTTGCCCGCTCCCACCTGAATCGGCTCCACGCTTTTGCTTGCACCTGTAGTTGCGGAGAGCCGGATGAGACTCGTTCGCACTATTCCCGCCATCGCCCTTGCCATGATGGTCGCCTTGCCCGCCCGCTCACAGGCCGACGAGGGCGATGAATTTTTCGAAAAGCGCATCCGGCCATTACTTGCTGAGAATTGCTTCCGATGTCACTCCGCCCAAGTCGCTGAACCGAAGAGCGGCTTTCGGCTCGATACTCGGGCTGGCTTGCTTCAGGGCGGCGCCCGCGGGGCGGCCATCGTGCCTGGCAACGCCGAGAAGAGCAGACTGATTGAAGCTGTCGGTTACAAGAACGTGCACCTGCAAATGCCGCCGAAGGGCAAGCTGCCCGATAACGCGATCGCCGATCTCACGAAATGGGTGCAGATGGGCGCGCCGTGGCCAGGAGCGCCGGTTGTTTCGACTTCGGCACCAAAGCCGGGCATCGATATCGCGAAGCGCAAGCAAGAGCATTGGGCCTGGCGGCCAATACACTGCCCGGAAGTTCCCGTCACGCGCAACACCACTTGGCCGCAGAGCGCAATCGATAGTTTCATTCTTTCGAAATTGAAGCAAGGCGGCCTCGAACCTGCCGCTCCCGCGGATCAATCGGCATTGATCCGCCGCCTTTACTTCGACCTCACGGGTCTACCGCCAAACGAAGCTGCTCTTGATTCCGCATTCCGCAGTCCGCAGTCCGCATTTCCCGAGTTGGTAGATCACCTCCTTGCCTCGCCGCAATTCGGCGAACGCTGGGCCCGCCATTGGCTGGATCTCGTTCGCTATGCCGAAAGCCGGGGACATGAATTCGATTACAACTTGCCGAATGCGTACCAATATCGTGATTACGTCATTCGCGCCTTGAATCAGGATTTGCCATACGATCAGTTTGTAACCGAGCACATTGCCGGCGACTTGCTGGCGAAACCTCGCTTCCAGTCTTCGGGTTTCAACGAATCGATCCTCGCCACCGGCTTCTGGTTTTTGGGTGAAGAGCTGCACTCGCCGGTGGACGTGCGGCAAGATGAGGCCGATCGCTTCGACAATCGTCTCGACGTATTCTCGAAAACCTTCCTTGGCCTGACGGTCGCCTGCGCCCGCTGCCACGACCACAAATTCGATGCGATTTCGACGAAGGACTACTACTCGCTCTTCGGCTTCCTGTCGAGCAGCAACTATCGGCTCGTGCGCTTCGATGCCTGGGAGCAGAATCGCTGTGCGCTGCGCGAACTCGAAGCGCTGCGTGAGAAGAACCGCGTGGCGATCTGCCGGGAGTTGGCGAAGATGCTGAAGCCGGCGCTGGAAGCGCTGCCAGCAAACCTGGGGGATCAACCAGGCGCGGCCGTTGGAAAAAGCGCGAAAGAAGACGTGCCCAAGCAACAACGTGCTTGGCAAGAAAGCTTTAAAAACGCTCAAATCGTTGTCGATTACAGTCGGCCCAACGAAACCTGGCTGCCTGACGACGTAAGTTTTGGATCCCGACCGGCCCAACTTGGCGATCTGCGCTGGCGAAACTCTTTACCCCGTTTCGTCGAAACGGCTGCGGCGGAAATAGAACGCTTCAGCGACCGATGGACACCGGTGACCGAACCGGATGCGGGTGCGTTGAGGAGTGAACAGCGGGCGGGGCGCACGATTCGAACTCCTTCGTTCACGATCACCAGCGGCAAAATGTTTTATCTGGTGAAAGGGAATGCTCAGGTTTACGCAGCGGTGAGCCAGCATGTCTTGATCGCGGGGCCTTTGCACGCCCGGCTATTCCAGTCGATCAAGGCCGGCAAGGAATATCGCTGGGTCGGCCAGGATTTGACCGTCTACAAGGGCTTGCCGGCCCATATTGAATTCACGGCGGAATCGGGTTCGGATTTTGGCGTCGCCATGGTGGTGCAGTCCGAACAGATGCCGCCGCTTCCACCGACCGCGACCGTTCCTGTCTTGGGCAAAGATCAATCGTCGACATCATTTGCGGATGTAGTTGCGGCAAATCGAGCCGCGTTTGAAAGCTTAGTCGATGCGCTGGAGCATGGCTTGCCCAACGACCCGCAAAGCACGATATGGGCCAGGCTCGCGAACTGGCTGGTGGAGCATCCGGAATGGTGGGGAAGTTCCACCAGACACCTGAAGGAAGCCTTTCGCCCGTACGCCGAGGCCGAAGAGCGAATGGAAGCCAAGTTCCAGCGCGAATCGCGGCTGGCCATCGCAATTCAAGACGGCACGGCCGTGGATGAGCATGTCTTCCTCCGGGGCTCGCCGCATGTGCCGGGCGATCTAACGCCGCGGCGGCTTCTGGAATCGCTTGACGGAAAGAACCATCCGATCTCCACGAAGGGCAGCGGCCGATTGGAACTCGCCCGACAGATGACCGATCCCAAGCAGAACCCGTTCATCGCTCGCGTGATCGTCAACCGCGTTTGGCAACATCTGATGGGCCGGGGCATCGTGGCCAGCGTCGATAATCTCGGCGTTCTGGGAGAGAAGCCGACGCACCCGGAACTCTTGGACCACCTAGCCAGCGAGTTCATCCGCGACGGTTGGTCGATCAAGAAGTTGATTCGCAAGATCGTGCTGTCGAATGCGTATCAAATGTCATGCGTTGCCAGCGACAAGGCGAAAGAGATCGACCCGCGCAATTTGCTCTGGCAGCACATGCCGGTGCGGCGGCTGGAAGGCGAAGCCATTCGCGATTCGATGCTGGCTCTTTCCGGCCGGCTGAATCCGCAGATGTACGGTCCGTCGATGCCGGTCTATTTGAACGAATTCCAGGATGGCCGCGGCCGGCCGCCCAGTGGCCCGCTCGACGGCGGCGGGCGAAGGAGCGTCTATCTCTCGGTGCGGCGGAATTTCCTGTCGTCATTCCTGCTGGCGTTCGACACGCCGATTCCGTTTTCGACGGTTGGCCGGCGCACGGTATCGAATGTCCCGGCTCAGGCATTGATTTTGCTGAACGATCCCTTCGTGACCCAGCAAGCCGAGTTGTGGGCGCGGAAGATCGTCGAAAGCGTCGGCACCGACGCGGAGCGCATTCGCAAGATGTATCGGCGAGCCTTCGCGCGCGAACCGACGACGGCCGAACTGGCGGAGTGCGCGGAGTTCCTTCACGAGCAAGCGCAAGCATCGGGAAAAACAAAGGGCGATGTCTCCGTGTGGACTGACTTGGCGCACGTGTTGTTGAATGCGAAAGAGTTTATCTGGCTGCAATAGCGTGGATTTAAAAGCCCAGGGACGGAAGTCCCTGGGGGTTCGTGGCGTTTAGGATCACTTATGCATTGCCGCCGCTTCCTAGCTCCGCTCTCACGCCGCGACATGCTGCAGCGCTGCGCCAATGGCTTCGGCCTCGTCGCCCTGGCGTCGCTGTTGAGTGACGAAGGCCGTGCTGCGGATCACCCTCCTTGCCACTTCGCGCCCAAAGTCCGCAACATAATCTTCCTCTACATGGATGGCGGGCCGTCGCAGATCGATACGTTCGACTACAAGCCGATGTTGGAGAAGTACCACGGCCGCGATCCGCACTCGGTCTTCAAGGTCGAGCCCACGCAATTTGACAACGTGGGCAAAGTCCTGGCGTCGCCGTGGAAATTTAAGCAGCGCGGCCAGAGCGGCCTATGGGTCAGCGACCTGTTGCCGCACTTTGCCGAGTGTGCCGATGACCTTTGCGTTGTCCGCACGGTTGTTTCCAACTTCTCGGAGCACACGACGGCAAATTACTTCCTGCACACCGGCTCTGGCCAGCAAGGCCGGCCCAGCATGGGCGCCTGGGCCAGCTATGGCCTGGGGAGCGAGAACCGAAACCTGCCGGGCTTCATCGTGCTTAATGGCGGGCTAATTCCGCCGGGCGGGCTTGATAATTTCAATAGCGGCTTCCTGCCGGCCGCATATCAGGGTTCGATCTTCCGCGCCGCCAATCCGCCGGTGGCCAATATACGGCCGCGCGAATCGTCGGCACAGTTGCAGAAAAACAAACTTGCGCTCTTGGAAAGACTCGACGAAGCCACTCGGCAGAGGCTCGGTGGCAGCGACGAGATCGAATCGGCCATCGCCAATTACGAGACTGCCTTCCGCATGCAAACGGCGATCCCGGAATTGATGCAGATTCAAAACGAGAGCCCCGCCACTCGGAAGCTGTACGCTCTCGACCATGCCTATGAACCGACGCGCATTTTCGGCACGGAATGCCTGCTGGCTCGCCGCTTGGTTGAGCGCGGGGCGCGCTTCATCGAGTTAACTTGCCCGAAAGTCAGCGGCGACCGCTGGGATCAGCACAGCGGCCTCAAGGAAGGGCACGAGAACAATGCCCGCGCTGTCGATCAGCCCATTGCGGGCCTGCTCAAGGATCTAAAAGCGCGCGGCTTGCTCGAAACCACGCTCGTCTTCTGGGCGGGCGAATTTGGCCGCACGCCGTTTGCCCAGGGCAGCGACGGCCGCGACCACAACCCCTTCGGCTTCAGCGTCTGGCTGGCCGGCGGCGGTGTGAGGCCCGGCATTGCCTTTGGCGAAACCGATGAGTGGGGATACAAAGTCGTGAAGGACCGGGTCGAAATCCACGACGTGCACGCCACGATGCTGCATCTCTTGGGCATCGACCACAAACGGTTAACGTTCCGCTTCGGCGGCCGCGACATGCGGCTCACCGACGTGCACGGCAACGTGATTCACGAGGTTTTAGCGTGAATTCCGGAGTTTAAAGTGACCCGCATTAGCG
>DATGHS010000387.1:0-10228 GCA_035307785.1 Gemmataceae bacterium | reverse complement strand
TGGAGCTGGTGTTGTTCAGCCACGCGCATTTCGATCATTACGACGGCGTGTACGAGCTTCCCGGTTATGAGCGCAAGGATTTCGCCATCTGGTCACTGGACCTGGTTTCGGAGCCGCTCGGCAATCCGTTCTATCTGCGGGCGCCGTTTCTGGATGCCCGGCGCGTGCGCTTCGATCGCCGGCTGCACGACGGGGAGACGGCGAGCTGGCGCGAGTATTCCTTCCGCTTCCATCATTTGCCGGGGCAGAGTTATTTCACGATGGGCCTGGAGGCGACGATCGACGGCAAGCGCTGCTACTTCACGGCCGACAATTTCTTCCATCAGGATCAGTTTTCGGGCTCCGGCGGCTGGATGGGCCTGAACCGCAGTTGGCCGCTGCTGTATGCGGCCAGCGCGAAGAAGGTGCTGGATGCGAACCCCGAATGGGTGCTGGCCGAACACGGCGGTCCGTACGAATTCAATGCCGAGGATTTTCGCCGCCGCGTACAATGGGGCCAAGCCTGCGCGAAGGCCGCCGATGCCATTTGCGTGAGCGGCAATCATCGCCGCGATTGGGATCCGTATCGCGTGCAGATCGCGCCGATCTTGCACCAAGTAAGGCCGGGCGCCACTACGAAAGTCGTGCTGATGGTGGCTGGCCTTGGCGAGAAGCCGGAGAAGATCGTCGTCTCTTTCGCCGGCCGCGGATTGACCGCCGACCAGACCTTCACCATGGAAACCATTCCGGGCAAAACGAAGTCGCAAGAAATTACGCTGAAATGGGGCGAGAAAATCCCGGCGGGCCGCCAAGTGATTCCGCTGCGCATTGTGGAAGCAGGAACAATAGACGCGGTGGATGCATTTTTTGCAGTGGACGTGGAATGACAGCAAAGATTTTGTGTGGGCCGCGCGGCCGGTATTTTTCAAAAAATATTTCAAAAGCGATTTGCATTTCCCTATTGGGATCGTAATCTCGTCTTGGCGGTTGGCCCGGCGAGTGCCTTGTGCTGGGAAGTCAAGATAACAATTGTCGCGTATTGTCACCCCATGTCGCATTAGCAAAAGATGTTATTTTTGGCGAGCCGGCGGAGGTCGATAAACTCACTCCAATAAGTAATGCATTTTCTTGCAGCTCAACCGCCGGACGCCGCTCGTTGCAATTGCCAATGCTTGCGAAGGCCTTGCTTTGGATCGCCGAATGGATTAATTACTCCCCGCGCCCGAGTGCCCACCATGACCCAATCCATTGCCACGGCGCGCGATCGACATATCCGCTACTGGGTCCTGGCCGCACTTTGCCTGATCACCGCGATTAATTACATTCAGCGCAACAGTCTGGGTGGTATTGAAACCACCGTGCGCGCGGCATTTCGCCTGACCGACAAAACACTTACCAGCGAAGCCCAAAGCGCTTTCTTCTTCAGCTACGCGCTGTGCCAGATTCCCAGCGGTTGGTTGGCGCAGCGCTGGGGGCCACGGAAGGCGCTATCGCTGTACGCGCTCGGCTGGTCGACCGTAGCCCTATTGATGGGCCTGTCGCCCGGTATGTATGTGATGATTGGTTTGCAGGTCCTGATGGGCGCTTTTCAGGCCGGCATCTTTCCCTGTGCCACGCTTATTATGGCCACCTGGATTCCGCGCACCCGCCGCGCGCTGGCGAGCGGCTTGCTTACTGCTTTCATGTATGCCGGCGGAGCGCTGGTCTTTAATCTCACTGGTCTGTTCCTGCATCCCCTGAACCGGCTCGGCGAAATCACGAACTTCGATTCGTCGTTTGCAAATTTCCTGAACCTGCCTTCGTCTCCCGTCGGCTGGCGGTTCCTCCTTGTGCTTTATGCTATCCCCGGCATCGCATTGGCGGTCGTGTTCTATTTGTGGTTCCGCGACCGGCCGGAAGTGCACCCACAGGTCACGAAAACAGAACTGGAAGTCATTTCTGCTGGGCGTGATGAAGTGCATTCCAGTCCAAAATCGAGTTTTCCGGTCCCGTGGCTGGCGATCGCGCTCAGCCTGGCAATGTGGATGCTGTGCACGCAGCAATTCTTCCGAGCTGGCGCTATCCGGTTCGTAGACAAATGGCTGCCTACTTACTTACAGGATGTCAGCCTGCGGGAAGTGCAGGACCCGGATGAGCGCAAGGCCGAAGCCAGCCACTTGGCGAGCTTCCCTTTATATGCCGGGATGTTTGGCGGCCTGATCGGCGGTGGGGTTTCCGACTGGGTACTGCGGCGGACCGGCCAGCGCCGGGCCGGCCGCAACGGCGTGGCTGTCGCCAGCTTGCTGCTCACGATACTTTGCACTTTACCCATATTCTGGTTCCACAATGCCGGGGTGCAGGTCGCATTGTTCTGCGTCGGCTCGTTTCTTGCCTCCGGCGTCAACTCGTGCGCTTACGCCATGAGTATGGATGTGGGCGGCAAGAACCTTGGCGTGATCTTCAGCACCATGAACATGCTCGGCAATTTCGGCTCGATGACCCTGACGCTGGTATTCGGTCTTGTGAGCGATCGGTTCGGCTGGAACGCCTCGCTGCGGGTCTTCGTGGCTGCGCAGTTGATTGCGATTGTTTGCTGGTTGTTTCTCAATCCCAATCGGAATATTGGTGAAGAGCAAGAGCCGCTTGCGACTTAGCCGGCTGACAGGCCCAGGGACTTCCGTCCCTGGGCTTTGTCAGGAATTTGGGAGACTCCAATGCGCTTATCTACTTCATTGATTTTCACGTGCTTTCTTACGTGCACGATACTCGCCGCCGATCCACCGACGAAGCCCGGCGATGCCCAGATCGACGCCTGGCTCAAACAAGAGACCGCGAAGCTCCGCGAGCGCTTCCTCGACGGCGCGAAAACCAAGGCCGACTGGGAAGCAAAGCGGCCCCGGCTGAAGCAGGAATACTTCGACATGCTCGGCCTCAATCCGCTGCCGGAAAAGACACCGCTGAGTGTCACGGTCACCGGCACCGTTGAGCGCGGCGATGTAGTCATCGAAAAGCTGCATTTTCAGAGCCGGCCAGGACTCTACGTTACCGGAAATCTTTACCGGCCCAAGAAGAGCGACGGAAAATTACCCACAATCCTTTATGTTTGCGGCCACTCGGGCAAGGGCCGCGATGGCAACAAGACCGCGTTTCAGGACCACGGCATGTGGTTCGCCTCGAACGGCTACATCTGTCTGATCATCGACTCGCTACAGCTTGGCGAAGTGCCGGGCGTCCATCACGGAACGTACGGCATTCGCAATGAGAACTACGCGTTGACCAAGGATCCGGTCGAAACCCGCTGGCGGTGGCAGGCGCGCGGCTACACGCCGGCCGGCGTGGAATGCTGGAACGGCATCCGGGCCATTGATTATCTGGTGAGCCGGCCCGATGTCGATGCCGAGCGCATCGGTGTCACCGGCATCTCCGGCGGAGGAGCGGCCACGATCTGGATTGCCGCAGCCGACGAACGGGTGAAGGTGGCCGTGCCCGTCAGCGGCATGAGCGACTTGGAGTGCTATGTCAGCAACAAGATCATCAATGGCCATTGCGACTGCATGCTGATGATCAACACATTCGGCTGGGAATGGACGACCATTGCCGCCCTCATCGCGCCTCGGCCCATGCTCTTTTGCAATTCCGACAACGATCCAATCTTTTCGATGGATGGCAACAAGCGTATCTCGGCCCGGCTGCGGCAACTTTACAAGATGTACGAGAAGCCCGACTTGTTCGACGATTACGTGAGCAGCGGCGGGCACGCTTATCGGCCCGACCTGCGCGTCGCCATTTTCAAGTTCATCAATAAGCACCTGAAGAGCGACACGGCGCCGGTGAAGGATGCCGACTTCCAACCGCTGCCCGGCAAGGAATTGCGTGCCTTCGCGGACGAGTTGCCGAAGGATGAGATTAACAGCAAAGTGGACGAGGTTTTCGTTCCGGCAGCAAGAGTTGCGCTGCCGGAGGCCGGGAAGTTTGAGGATTGGAAAAAAAGGCTGATCCAGCAGCTGCGCGAGAAGTCATTCCGCCAATTTCCGGACCGTGTCGCACCGGGCCGACTGCTGGAACAAATCAGTGATCCTGCACAAGGTTTCCCGGCGATGGCGGAACCCGGCATCAAAATACGCGTGGTATTCGGCAGTGACGGACCCGCCGGCACGTCCCCTAGCATGGTGGTTCTCGAGCAAGGTGACGGACCGAACGGCGCGCCGCCATGGTCCGAAGATGTATTGCCGGGCGAGATTTTCACCGTGTCGCCGCGCGGCCATGGTATCTCCGAATGGACGCGCAAGAATCCGCCCAACTACGTAGAGCGCTCCCATGCCCTGCTGGGGCACACGGTGGATGAACGTCGAGTCTACGACACCATTGGCATGTTTCGTTATTACTATGGCTTGGCCAAGGATCAGAAGTGGCAGCTGGCCGGCCGCGGGCAGGCCGGCGTCATTGCTGCTTATGCCGCCATTTTCGAGCCGGATGTTCCTGCGGTGGTGCTCAAGAATCCGCCGGCTTCGCACCGCGACGGGCCGATCTTCCTCAATGTGCTTCGCGTGCTGGACGTGCCGGAAGCGCTCGGTCTGCTCGCCCCGCGACCACTGACGATCTACAGCAACGACAAGGCCTTCGACCGCACCGCCGAGATTTACAAGATTGCTGGCGCGGCAGACAAGTTCAAGCGCGTGGAAATGAAGTAGCAATAAAGAAAAGCCCAGGGACGGAAGTCCCTGGGCCTTGCCGCTTGACAAGCGCGCAGTTTCTCGTTGCAATGTCGGAATGACAGGTATGAAATTGTCTCTCTTAGCGTTGCCTTCGTTTGGCCTGGCACTGCTGGCGCTGCCGTTGCTGGCCGAGCCGCCGTCGCCGGTGCCGAAAGACATTCTTCCTTCGGAGTTGGCGCTAGACCAGGTCCCGCTTGGCCTACCCGAGCGCGACATTCCAAAGGACAACGCGCTCAATGCGGAGCGCGTGCGCCTGGGCCGACAGTTGTTCTTCGATCCGATCCTGTCTGCGGACAAAACCGTGGCCTGCGCCAGCTGTCATTCGCCCGAGCATGGCTTTGCCGGCGCGGGCGACCGGCCGCGCGGCATTCGCGGACAACAGACGCGACGAAAAGCGCCCTCACTCTTCAACCGGGCTTACGGTTCCGCCTTCTTCTGGGACGGCCGGGCCAAATCGCTGGAAGAGCAAGCATTGAAACCGATCGAGGACCCCACCGAAATGGGTTCAGCCATGCCCGAAGTGCTGAAGCGCTTGAACGAGAACCCCGACTACAAGACAGAATTCGAAAAAGCATTTCCGAATGGCGTGACGAAAGAGAATATCGGCAAAGCGATAGCCAGCTTCGAGCGCGTGCTGCTGCGCGGCGACAGCCCACTGGACCGTTTCCGGGAAAAGGGCCAGCGCTCTGCCATGACAGCCCAAGAACTTCACGGCCAATGGCTCTACGAAAGCAAGGGCGGCTGCTGGAAATGTCATAGCGGCCCGATCTTCACCGACGAGCGCTTTCACAACACCGGCGTGAGTTGGAAGAAAGAGCCGCTCGACCTGGGCCGGTTCTCCGTAACCAAGGTCGAAACCGACCTGGGCAAATTCAAAACCCCCACGCTGCGCGGCCTGACGCTGACCGCCCCTTACATGCACGACGGCAGCATGAAAACACTCGAAGAAGTCGTGGAGTATTACAACCGCGGCGGCAATAAGAACTCGAATCTGGACCCGCTCATCGCGCCGCTCAATCTGAGCGACGACGAGAAAAAGGCGCTCGTGGTGTTTTTGAAGGCGCTGTGAGAAACCCAACTCGCACTCGTTACGCTGCCGTTACGCAATTGCTATAGGCGCGCGCTGCTATTTCGGCATATCGTGATCTGCTAAGCACAATAGACCGGCACCATTGTGGCTGATTTTGAACTCTCACTTTCTCGAAGGACTACGCCATGAAGAAATCTACCGTATCGCGACGGAAATTCCTTGCTTCCACAATTGCCGGGGCTGCGGCCGCCGCGGCTTTGCCCGCAACGGCGAAGGCTCAGGAACCGCCGGCCAAGACGGGCAAGTATCAGGACTACCTGATTTACACCGACCCCAAGGAAACGCTCGAAGACGCCACCGAGGAAGACATCGAAGGGCCGTTCTACCGAGCCGGTGCACCATTCCGCGCCATACTATTCGAGAAGGGCGCGAAAGGAGAAGTTCTGGTCGTGTCTGGAAAAGTCGTCGCCCGCAACGGCCGGTCATTGGCTGGAGTCATGCTTGACATCTGGCAGTGCAATGCCGACGGCCGCTACGACAACGACGACCCGCAGCATCCGCCCCGCAAAGACCAGTTCATCATGCGCGGCCGGATCAAGACGAATGAGAAAGGCGAATACGAATTTACCACGATCAAGCCGGTGGCTTACCGGATCGGCGCCGGCGATAAGGACTTCCGCCCGGCCCACATTCACTTGAAGGCCGGCGCCGAGGGCTACCAGGCGCTGACCACACAGATCTACTTCAAGGGCGACAAGTTCAATGCCACCGATCCATGGTACAAGAAGTCCCGGGAAATCGACCCGAAAGCGGATGAAAAGAAAGTGCTGCGGGCGACGTTCAAGGTTGTGCTGGCAAGAGCGTAATTGAGTTTGTCAGAGCCGCGCACGAAGCGCAGCGCAGTAAGCGGCAGCCAGCGTTGAGCGCTTACTGCGCTGGGCTTCGTGCGCGGCTCTGATGGTTTGCGTACAAAAGCTCTCGGATTAACTGGTGTGAACCGATTTCGCTAGGTGCTCGCTCACGATGCCAGTGCCGATCTGTCGGAACCCAATCCGGTTCCGCCGGCCAAGGCTGGAACGGCTGAAAGCCAAGCAATTCCGCCAACTTCGTGCTGTTCATGCTCACATTCCCCGCTCGCGGTGGGATCGGCCCGGACTCGATGCGCGGGCAGCCGTGCAGTAAATGGGGTGCATAACCGCCGACGCGATTGACAATCTGGCCGATCTGGTACAGCGTAATCGGCCGCGGCCCGCCGCAATGGTACAAGCCGGCGGCATCATTATGCAGCATGCGCTCGAACACGTGGTTGAGGTCGTCGCAGTAAGCGGCCGAGCGCACTTCGTCGAAATACAGAGTGGCCGGCCGGCCGTGGCGAAAACGCGAATTGATCCAGTCGATCGCGCCGGCATGCTCATTAAAACTGGGGCCCATGGGCAGCGAGATTCGCAGGATCGCAGCATCCCGTACGGAATCGGAAATAATCTGTTCGGCCAGCACCATGGTCTTGCCGTAGATCGTAACCGGGTCGGTTCCATCGGTTTCGACATAATTGCCCAGCAAGCCCGCAGACGAGTCTTCGAGCCTGCGGGGTCTCCCGGAGAACACCAAATCCGACGACAAATGCACCAGCCGTGCGCCAAGTTCGCGCACATTCTCCACCAGCACCTCGGCCGTGACCACGTTGAGCCTGCGCGCCATTTCCTTGTCCAGCTCGCAGGATTTCAGCGCGCAGTTGCCCACGCAATTCAGCACAGACCGAAAGCGGACTTCGCGGAACAAGTCGCGCATCCCATCCGCGTCGTCGGCATCCATGGCGACAATGCCGTCGCCGTTCAGCCGAAATGTCTGGTGCGGCCGAAGGCCGATCACCTGCCCCGGAAAGCGCTTACGGAAATAGTGGAACGCGTTGTACCCCGCCACCCCGGCGACGCCAGTGATTAGCAGCGGGAGACGAAGATTCGAGATCGTGGATTCCATCAATTATGATCTATTTCCCGGTGCTGCTTGCGGCTTGGCGCTCAGCGTATAATGACAACGATTCCGCCTGGAATCCTCGAGCGCGAAGCCACAAGCGGCGGTTGTCAGTTTTGACTTATCGAAATTCGCCGCTAAGAATGACTGAGGACACCCGTGACTTACACCCTGGAAAGGCGTACTTCATAATGCGCTGGCTCACCGCGATTCCTGTCTATAATGAAGCGGCCCACATCGAGAATGTGCTGCGGAAGGTCCGCCGCTACAGTCCGGAAATCCTGATCATCAACGACGGCTCTACCGATGATACCGCGAAGCTGCTAAGCAAGGAAGCCGGCTTGCGCGTCGTCACCCATGCGCAGAACCGCGGCTATGGGGCGGCTCTGATCTCTGCCTTCGCCTACGCGCTGGCACACAATTTCGATGTGCTGGTGACCATGGATTGCGACGGCCAGCATGAGCCGAGCCGCATTCCGGTGCTGCTCGAAGCCATTCACAATTGCGACATCGTCTCCGGCAGCCGGTATTTGCGTGATTTCCGGCAGAACGATCCCGCCCCCGGCGACCGCCGCCGCATCAACGCCATCATCACCCGCGAAATCAACGAGCGCTACGGCCTCAACCTCACCGACGCCTTCTGCGGTTTCAAGGCCTACCGGCGCGACGCGCTGGCGAAGCTGCGGATCACGGAAACCGGCTGGGGCATGCCGTTGCAACTCTGGGTGCAAGGCGCCCGGCTTGGCCTGCGGATCAAGGAAGCGGCCGTACCTCGTCTTTATCTCGATCCGAAGCGAGCTTTCGGCGGTGTACTAAATGACGAAGAAGCCCGCCTGGCTTACTATCGGAAAGTGCTGGCCTCCGCAGAACATGACCCATTGCCCGGCCAGCCCACGCTCTGCGACCTACTCGGCTGTGAGCCGTTGGAGTGCTGCTCGTGAATCGCCGCGACCTCTGGAAAGCGCCGGAGGACGACGGCGGCGTGCTGGTTGATCCGCCACTGGAGAAAGCGGAGGAATTGCTGGAAATCAACCGGCGGCGACTGGATGGGGCCAAGGTCCGAATAAATCATCGATCATTGCAAGAAGTTCGACAGGAAGCTCGGAGGGTTGCGCTTGAGTGGGCAATGCATTCGCTTGCCGACGATGTTGCGGTGCCGCGTTTATCGGCTCCCATTGTCGCCTGTGGGCACCAACCAGAGTTATTCCACCCTGGCGTGTGGATCAAAGATTTTGCAGCCGATCGCTTTGGAGAAGGCCTGGGCGCTTTTCCGCTTCATGTGGTTGTGGACACCGACCTTCTAAAAACCACATGCGTTGCATTTCCTTTTTGGGATCCGGATCCGCACCGGGTCTCGGTCGAGCAAATAGCCTACGACAGGTTCACTCCAAACACTGCACATTGGGCTCGCCCCATATTTGATGATGATGTGTTCGAGAAATTCCCGGAATCTACAAGACACATTTGGCGTCACTGGAACTTTGAACCGCTCCTTCCGGCGTTTTGGAAGGAGGTCGTGGAATCCGCTAACATGATGCGGGAAGGCACACGCTCGCTTGGCTACGATCCGGTGGCAGTCCTGTGGATTTGCTTGTCGGGTGCGAGGCGTTCCGTTGAAAGAGAATGGGGGTGCAATGTAGCAGAGGCCCGGCTAAGTCTGCTTCCCATAACCGCGTTTTTCTGCCAAATTCTTTCTGACATCGCGGATTTTCACGCAGACTACAACGAATGCGTTCGGTCTTACCGAAAAGCGCATCGCATGCGTAGCGCCACGCATCCGGTTCCGGACCTGATCACAAGCGGCGAGTATTTCGAGGCGCCTTTCTGGTGGCTTGATACCGACGGGAGCCGACATCGTTTATTCGTGCGCACTCACGGTGATGCGGCCACGTTAACCCGTACGCCCCCTGTGGGCGAAATAACCATACCGCTTCGTGCAAACGAGCCGCTCGGAGAAATGAACGCCGGCGGTGTCAGAATTGCTCCCCGCGCCCTCACGACCACCATGTTCCTCCGCCTCTGCGTAGCCGATCTCTTCATCCACGGCATCGGCGGGGCGAAGTACGACGAACTCACCGACGACATCATTCGCCGTTATTTCGGCATCGAGCCGCCGGAGTACATGGTCGTCTCCGGAACGTTGCGGTTGCCGTTCGAGGACAAGCTGTTTCCGCGCTTCGGCTGCTGGAATCCGCGCCGCAAGGCGCGCGATGTCCTCTGGAACCCGGAGCGCTATATTCTGTCCGACAATCCGAATGCACGACAACTCATTGTGGAAAAGCACGACTGGATCGAGCAGCAGCCAGCCGACTCGGCGGGCCGGCGCGAACGCTTTTTCCAGCTGCACAACCTGACGATGCGCTTGCGAGATTACGTGACCGACGAGCAGAAGGAAGCCGAGGCGGATTTGCAGCGCTGCGAAGCCGAGGTAGCCGCGAACAGGATTCTCACGAACCGCGAGTATTCTTTTGTGCTATACCCGGAAGAAAAACTGCGGCCATTCCTTACGCAGTTCTTGAAGTGATTTACGAGCCGGAAGCGTAAGCGACGGATT
>DATGHS010000386.1:0-6718 GCA_035307785.1 Gemmataceae bacterium | reverse complement strand
CGGCGAACCAATTGATAGCATCGGTAGCCCGACGGAAATTCGCTTGATCGTGCACCGCGGCCAGGTGGCCCACCAGAATTACATGGCGCCGAACCGCATGCAACCAACTCGGGTCGCCCTTCCCGCCCGTGGCCCACTTTGGTTCCGCATGATGGATCGCAACGGCGACGGCTATGTCTCCCGCCGCGAATTCCTGGGCAGCAAGGAGGAATTCGACCGCATCGACACCAATCACGACGAGCTCATCAGTCCTGAAGAGGCGGAAGCAGTGACGAAGAAGTAGCCGCAGGCTTTAGCCTGCGGAAGCGGCCGCAGGCTAAAGATCTTTGACTTTTTACTTGGACTTTTGAAGCTAGTTTTTACGCCGAAGGCGTTTCATCCCATAGCCCAGGGTTGCGGCGCTTCGCCGCTACCCTGGGCGGCGACGATGCAACCCTTTCAGGGTTGATATTAGGCCGTTCCATTACCCAGGGTAGCCGCTAGCGCGGCAACCCTGGGCTATGATATCGAACCCTTTCAGGGTTCGGTCATCGCGCGTTTACCACCATAAGTCCAAGTAATTTGTCAAAGATCATAGGCCTGCGGCTACAACTGCTCCCGATACCAATCCAGCGTGCGCTTCAATCCTTCGTCAAATGTCACATTTGGCTCATAACCCAAGTCGCGCTTCGTTCGCTGGATGTCGGCCTTCGAGAAGCGCACGTCGCCCATGCGGGCGGGGCCATGCTGCGGCACGAGTTTCTTTCCGAGCAGGCGGTTCAGGCTCGCCACCAGATCGAGCACCGAAATGCAGTTGCCGGTGCCCACGTTGTAGACCTCGCCCACCGCATGCTTCGGCGCATGCGCGGCCTTGATGAGCGCCTGCACGGCGTTGCTCACGTAGGTGAAGTCGCGCGATTGCAGGCCGTCGCCGTGGACGACTGGCTCTTTTCCGGCCGACATGGCGGCGATGAACAGCGCAATTACGCCGGAATACGGGCTATCGGAGCGCTGCCGGGGGCCGAAGATATTGAAAAAGCGCAAACGCACCGTTTCGAGGCCATAAGTCGCGGTGAATGCCTCCATGTATAGTTCACCTGCCAGCTTGGCGGCAGCGTAGGGCGAGAGCGCTTTGAGCGGTGTGTCTTCCGTCTGCCCGTGTTCGCTGGACGCGCCCCCGTAGGCGCTCGAACTGCCTGCGTAGATGACGCGCCGCACGCCGGCTTTTCGGGCCGCATCAAGCACATGCAGCGTCCCGGTCGCGCAGGCCGCATGGGTAACCAGCGGCGCTTCCACGCTGCGCGCAACCGAGGCCAGGGCGCCCAGGTGATACACATGGGTAGCGCCCTCGACGGATTTCCCAACGGCCTCGGCATCCGCGAGCGAACCCTGTACAACTTCCGGTTGTGGCAGCAAATGAGCCAGATTCGAGCGCAAGCCGGTGCTGAAGTCGTCGAAAACACGAACCCGCTGTCCTTGTTGCACGAGCGTTTCGACCAGATGCGAACCGATAAACCCGGCCCCGCCCGTCACCAAACTGAGTTCCGCCATGGTTGGCCTCTTCCTGAAAGAGCATTATTCCTTCATGGCAATCTAATTAGGAGAGTCGGACGCTGTCCACCCCGCTTGCGGCCCTTGTTTTCAATTACCCATGCCTTAAAACAACACGGAAACATAGATCTTAGTCGCAGGAAATGCTCATGACTGCCGCGGAAATTGTTGCCGTATTGGAAGAAAAGTTCGGGCCGAAGATCAAATCCAAGAAACTCGATGCCGCCGGCTTCGACCCGTTTATCGTCGTGGAGCCGGCAGATTTGTTGGAAATCTGCCAGTTTCTGCGGGACGATTCGCGCTTGAAGTTCGAATTCCTCAACTGCATTAGCGGCGTCGATTACTTCGAAGTCGATGCGAAGAAGGCCCCGAAGGCCGGTTTCGAGCCGCACCTCGAAGTGGTTTACCACTTCTCGAGCTTCACGCACCGCCACCGCTTCACGCTCAAAGTTCTGCTGCCGCGCTGGAAGGACAACAAGCCCGGCGAGTTGCCGGAGGTTCCGTCCCTAACCAAGATCTGGGCCGGTGCCGACTGGCATGAGCGCGAGGTCTACGACCTCAGCGGCGTCTGGTTCACGGGCCATCCCGACCTCACGCGCATTCTTCTCAACGAAGACTGGCAAGGCCACCCGCTGCGCAAGGATTACGAGTTCCCGCTGGAGTATCATGGAATACGGGGACGGTGAGCAATGAGCGTTCGTCCCACGGCTCGAAGTCTTCTGATTTGCGAACAGGTGATCGTAGAGGAGGAGACTCGTAATGTTAGTTTGATCAACTGCTCTACAGTTCTGATTGCAGACTCGTTTCCCGCTGTCAATCAAAAGTTCACTGTGTTTTGTGCCTTGATTGATGGCCAAGGCAAGACTCGCCTTGATGTAGAAATCCGGCGGGCGGATAATATGGAAGTGATTTTTGATCGTACATTCTTCATGACGATTCCTAATCGGCACCAAGAAGTTAGGTTCATTTATCGCTCGCGCAGCTGTTCGTTCCCGGCGGCTGGTTCTTATGATGCGGTGCTGTTTGCGGATGGAGAGCCAATTGCTCTGACAACCTTTGCTGTTCGAAAGAGGTAATTGGAAATGAGCGGCGATTTCGATAGCAGTGACTCGCTGATTGTGGAGTTCGAGGGACCAAGTGATCCGATAACAAATAAACCCTTGCCCCTCAAGTTGTTCATGCAGTTTTTGGAGCGCCGCCAGCGCTATATTGAGGCTGGCTTGATCCCCGATGTCCCGTTGCCGCCCGAGGCGTATCCTCCCGACTATCCGCATGAAAACCCCCCAGACTCCAAAAAAGGACGGCCGAAATCGTAGCTGTCAAGAGCTAGCATGGTTTTTGTTGGCGATTGCCGCCTGACTCTGCCGCCTGCCTACTGATCTCTGACTTCTGACCACTGGTGAACATGGCCACTGTTACTGATACCCCTCCCGTTACCACTCCGGCGACTCTCGCCGATCCCACGATCGTCGAGTTCGATGTTCGCACCGACGAGATGCTCGTCAACATGGGCCCGCAGCACCCCAGTACGCACGGCGTGCTCCGACTGGTGCTGAAAACCGACGGCGAAGTCATCTCCGAAGTGATGCCGCACATGGGCTATCTGCATCGCTGTGCGGAGAAGATCGGCGAAAATGTCACGCCGATTCAATTCATCCCCTACACCGACCGCATGGATTACCTGGCCGGGATGAACATGAACCTCGGCTACTCGATGGCCGTGGAGAAGCTGGCCGGGATGAAGATTCCGGAAAAAGCCCAGGTCATTCGCGTCATCATCTGCGAACTCAACCGCATCGCCAGCCACTTGGTGGCGATGGGCACCTACGGCCTCGACCTGGGCACGTTCAGTCCGTTCCTCTACGCCTTCCGCGAGCGCGAACAGATTCTCGATCTCTTTGAGGAAGTTTGCGGCGCCCGGCTCACCTACAGCTACATTACGATCGGCGGCGTGCATGACGACTTGCCGCCGGGCTGGACCGAGCGCTGCCAGAAGTTCCTCGACTACTTCAAGCCGCGCATCGACGAGTATCATGCGCTGCTTACAACCAACCATATTTTCGTGAAGCGCACGGCCAACATCGGCAACATGACGAAGGAGCAGGCGCTCACCTACGGCTGCACCGGGCCGATGCTGCGTGGCTCGCTCGACGGGCGCAACGGCGACCCGGCCTGGGACTTGCGGAAGGTCGAGCCATATTGCGGTTACGAGAATTACGACTTCCAGGCAATCATCCCGCCGTTGGTGATGACTCCGGCAACGGCGGTCATCGGCGACAGCTGGCACCGGTACATGGTGCGCATGCTCGAAGTGGTCGAAAGCGTGAAGCTGGTCGAGCAGGGCTTGAAGAAGTACGCCACCGCCCAGGGTAGCCACCGCATTGAGCCGCCGCGGCATTTGCCGGCCGGCGAAGCCTATGTCGAAACCGAATGCCCGCGCGGCCAGATGGGCTTCTACGTCGTGGGCCGGGCGACCAAGGAGAACGTGCCCCTGCGCGTCCGCGCCCGCTCCTCGTGCTTCTGCAATCTGTGCGTCACCAATGAAATCTCCAAAGGCTGCCTGATCGCCGACGTGCCGGCCATCGTCGGCAGCATCGACATCGTCATGGGCGAGATTGACCGGTAGGTTATAGACCCTCGCCCAAGAGATCCGAAATCCGAAGCACGAAGTCCGAAACAAATTCAAAATACAAATGGCCAAATTCAAAACAGCTGCTTCCCCGACAACGAGTTTTGAATTTTTGTCACTGGTATTTTTTTGGATTTGTTTCGAGTTTCGATATTCGGATTTCGAGTTTTTAAGCAGGGCCGGTCGATTACACCAAAGCTACACTCGTCCATTCTGGCCGCCATTCATCCTCCCGCGTACGCTGACTATATAACCAGGGAGGATCACATCATGGCCACTCCATTGCAATCATTAATCGCGTGCGGCACCAAGGTCTGGCTCGATTCCGTCGATCCCGATGAAATCGAAAAAAACCGGGCTCTGGGCGCGACTGGGGCCACTTCGAACCCCATTATTATTTCGGACATCATCAAAACCGGGCGCTTCGACAAGCGCCTCGATGAGCTTTTCAAGAAAGGCCTGGATGATGAAGCAATTGCCTGGGCGCTGACCGACGAACTGGTGTCACGCGCGCAAAAGGTCTTCGAGCCGGTGTGGCAGGAGACCAAGGGCGACAATGGCTACGTCAGCTTCGAGCTCGATCCGCTGCTGGAAGATGCCAGCTGCAAGTTGAGCGTGGCAGAGAAAAGCAAGCGCTACATCGAACTCGGCAAGAAATGGAGTGCGGGCCAGAAGAACCGCATGATCAAGGTGCCCGCCACGCCCGGTGGCCTTGCCGCTTTGGAGGATTTGGTCGCCAGTGGTGTGACGATTAATGTGACGCTGGTGTTTTCGGAACGGCAGTATCATGCCGCCCGCGATGCCTGCTGGCGCGGTGCCCAACGGCGGGCGAGTCGCGACAATTTCAAGTCGGTCTACAGCATCTTCGTGAGCCGGCTTGATGTGTACACCGAAAAGCACGTGCCCGAGCTGTCGCCGGCCGCCCAGGGCATGGTCGGCATCGTGAACGCCAAGCGAATTTGGCAACTGAATCAAAAGTTCTGGGCCGATAAGAAGTTGCCGCTCAAGCAGGAAATGATCTTCGCCAGCACCGGCGTGAAGAAGAAAAGCGATCCGCCGGAAAAGTATGTGGCCGCCTTCGCCGGATCGGATATCGAAACGAATCCTCCCGCCACCAATGCCGCCGTGCAAGCGAGCAGCTTGACCTTCACCCGCCAGGTGGACAAAATGCCGCCCGCCGAAGTCCTAAAGGACATCGACGCCAAGGTCGATATCAAGAAGCTGGAAGAAACGCTAATGCGCGAAGGCCTGGAGAAATTCGCCGACCCGCAAAAAGCGCTGCTGAAGTTGATTGCGTCGAAGCGCAGATAGGGGCAAGGGTATCCAATTAAGTTGATCTGCATTGGGCCACAGGGCACTTCAAGGTATCAAGAAATGGGTGGCAACCCCGCTTGCTTGCACAATTGGTTTGGCTGTGATTCGGTCGAAAATGCGATGTCTCTTTACCGGTAGTGTCGTTGTTCCGTTGGTGTAAATGGCGTGCTTCTTCCCTTCGCGCAGCAGCCAATAGCCGTTTTCCTCTAGGTATTTGACCAAGTCACGGCGCTTGACCGACATTCTATATCTCGACGGGGATTTGCTCGATCAGGGCGCCGCTTAACGGGATTTCCTTGCGCTGCTGTCGGTAGGCCTTGATCATCTCGCGAAGAGCATCGTGAAGCAGCAGACGACATTCTTCCAAAGTTTTCCCCTCAGTAATCACTTCCGGCCATTCAACTAATTGCCCCATGTAGCCGGAATCAATTCGCGTGTATTTGGCGGTGTAGGTTTTCAGCATGCGATCCTCCCAGCTTGCATTGTAGTGCGTGGTGTTGGGAAAAAAACTTCGGTCGGCGGCGGGTGGCACGGGCCGAGACCGCGCCACGACGAGCTTACGCTCCCTCTCATGCAGTTCCGGCATCGGCTACTCGCCACGGCCAGTTCCCATGGATAAGACGTGAGCATGCCATCCGGCCCCATTGACTCCGTGCAATTCCGCGATGTTGGCCCCTGCCGTTCGAATTCGGCGGTATTTGATTCTATTTCATTCCAGAGGGAACACACATGAGCGCACAGCCCTTTGGCGGCCTCGCAATGCCGGCGAAGCGCTCCTTCTCGACGAGATGGCCCAGTACGAATTGACGCGCCGAAAATGGATCGGCATCGTGTCGATGCGTTCGCAGGAACCGGCCAACCTCTTGAGTCACGCGCGCCGTGGCAACCGCGAGCAACCGCGGCGCCAGGACTCAGCCGAGGCCACGCAGGAAGCCATGCGCATGGTGGAGCGCCTCCAACGGCTCTATCACAACGCGCTGCGCATGTTGTTAAGCCTGCGCAGAGGCAAGCCGCAACTGATCGTTCGCAAAGCCGGCCAGGTGAATTTGGCCGCTGGTCCCCAGATGAATGTGCAAGCCGAGCCAGATGGAAAAGCAGAAGTCGCTTCTCAGCGGTAGCGTCTTCGAAAACCGCGTTCTAAAGTTGTGCAATTGCTCCAACTGCCCGCCTGCCTGCCCGGACGTTCACCCATGCCCGAATGCCAGCAAGCCAATCGCTATCGAATGCTCCCTTATCTCAAAGGCG
>DATGHS010000385.1:0-12018 GCA_035307785.1 Gemmataceae bacterium | reverse complement strand
GTGATGGGCGAATTTGGCCGCACGCCGCGCATCAACAAGAACAACGGCATCCCCGGCCGGCAACACTGGCCGCATTGCTATCCGGCTATCCTGGCAGGGGCCGGCATCCGCGGCGGCATAGTCTACGGTGAAAGCGACAAGAACGGGGCCTACGTGAAGGATCGCCCCGTCCGCCCGCAGGATCTGAGCGCGACAATTTACAAAGCCCTCGGCGTGCCATTCGAAGCTCAAGTGACAAGAGATGGCCGCACGCAGCCGCTGAGCACAGGCGAACCGCTGCGTGAGGTGTCGGGGTAGCGAGCGGTTCGGCGCCTGCAAACATTACCCATCCTGCCCATATTCCACAACGGGTAGGGGTGTAGGTTCAAGTGCAATGCGGACCGAAAGTCATTGCTACACAACAAGATACCGTATTGCACCAGTGTGCAAAACGGAGCTTCATTTCTTCGTCTGAAACACCAACAGGTACGGCACGGCTTTGTTGCCGTCGGCGTCTTTGAAATTGTCGAACTTCTCGCTATTGACCCAAATGGAATAGGTCTTGCCCGGCTCCAATTTCACTGGCAGCACGCAGGTGCGCTTGTCGAGGTACTTCGGCTTGCCATCGATCTTTGGGGAGCTTTCCTGCGAGAGCGTGGACCACGACCAACTTTGGTCGGTCATGTCCTTGCTGAAAGTGACTTTGATCTCGGTGAGTTTCGAGTCCACGTCATCGGCCCCGGCTTGCGGCTCTGTCTTTACGACCACCGGCGGCACCGATTTCAGGGTGACTTCATCGGCCCAGGCACAGCAGGCAAGCGCTGCAGCGGCGGTGAGGGCAAAAGCGACGTACTTCATCATCGGTCCTCCAGTATTCAAGAATTGAACAGAAGGAAACGATGCAAACGAAGAACAAAGGGAAGCAGGGTGACACGCTTTGCCAACAAACTTCGTTTCCTTCGTTTGCTTCTGTTCGACCTTATCGTCATAGCGGCCCCGGCGGAATCCGCCCCGCGCTCACCATCTCCATCTGCTGCTGGGAATAGGGCAACGAAACCACATCCGGGTGCAGGTGCAGCGCGCGGAACAGGTTCACAATGTATTTCATCCGTTGAGGCAAGCGCGTCCAGTCGTTCGTTTTGGTTCCTTCCAGTTTGTTGCCGCCGCGATCCAAACCATTGGGCCCAAACAGGAACTCCTTTAATTCCGGATCGGTCAGCGTTTGCAGGCATTCCGCATAATCGAGGCCGTCGAGGCATGGCACATCATCGCCCACTGCTAGCCGCAGCGGGCCGACATCGAAGCGCATGAGCCGGTAGGTCACGCAGCGGCGAACGATCCACGGCAGCGAGCCGGTGATGTACGGCTGCAACCGAATGTGCTCGTGCAGAATGGCCAGGCAATTCGCGAAATACCCGGCTTGTCGTTTCTCGTCGAGATTCTCAGTTAGAGCTGCGCGATAATATTGCTGAAACGCCCGCCGCAGCAAATCCTGTCCGCCGTTTTCGGTCGGCCCCGGCCGGAAGCCTTTGAGAAACTCGGCGAATGATTCATCAGTGTGCTCTTCAACTTCGTAGAACCAGGTGACGAAACGAGCGGTCTGTCCGCCAATGTCTTCGAGCACAATGTGGTTGCCGACGAGCATCAGCTCCGCCGCCCGCCGCCGGCCAATCTTCAGCCAGTGCCGGCCGGTAGCTGCCCCGCAGATGCCGCCGAAAGCCGACAGCGTGATGACGATCCACCACGGCAACCAGAGCGATAGTATTGTGCCAACCAAAAAACCCGTGAGCAGTCCGGTGCAGAAGGAGATGATCGACACCTCGCGCATGGCGCGATCAAGCCCTTCCTCGCGGATGGTTAGGCCGGCTTTGCGCGAGCCCCACACCGCCCAGGTGTGAAAGTTGGCTCCGGCCTCCAACCCTGTGACTTCACGCAACGCTTCAGAGAGTAGGTAGTGCGCGCGAGTGACTTTGAGATTCGAAAGAGTGCGATTTGGTTCGTGGACCGCATTCCCAATCAGCTCGTTCCAGTATGCGAGATCAGGTGCAGTTGCAACAAGAGCCATGTTAACTCTCAGGGCGGATGTACGATGTAGCGGAACTCGTAAGAATTCCGCCTTTGCGCAGTCGGAACTTTACGAGTTCCGCTACGTCAAACCGCAGTCGAATAGCGGCCATAACTCCGATACTGTCATCGGTAATTCGTGTGACACTCGAAACGGTTTTTCTGCCGAACAGCTACCACTTCTTGTACGGCAGGAATTTGCCGTTCATCGTAATCACCACCCGATCGCCCTTGGGGTCGGGTTGCTTGTCAATCGTCATGCTGAAATCAATGGCGCTCATAATCCCGGGGCCGAATTTCTCATCGATCAGTTCCTTGATGGTGCGGCCATACACGTAAATAATTTCCTGAAGCCGGTACTGTGTCGGCTCCTTGGGCGTGGTCTTGGCGGCCTCGCCTTTCGTGGCGATTTGTGTGAGCGCATTGGTCACGTCCGACTTCAGGCCAAGCAACCCCGTAACCTTGCTGGCCTCTTCCGTGCTGAGCAAGTTCTCGCCCAGGCAGGCCGACGTCGTGTAAACCTCCGATAACCCGACTGCCTTGGCGATTTGCGCCCAGGTAACACCCTTGGCGATTTTCGCAGCCACAATCGTCTCAACCATCTCGCACTTCGTCATTGCGGGACTCGCTTTCTGTTGGGAACAAGCCGAGGGAGAGGCGGCACGGGGAAAATTGTATAGAGTGTGGCGCGTCATCGCTGCCATACTGATTTCAGATCCGCTATTTCCAGAGACAATAGCTTGGTCTTGGAGTTTATGCCGCCGCCGATGACGACCGGGTTCAGTCTGTCATCTGCGGTTTTCATGTTGCCAATGGATATCGCTACCTCACCATCATTAACGAACACTTCGATCGACCCGCGATCAACGAGCATACGCAAGCGCAGCCGTCCTTGCGCCGGTGACAATCTCAATTTTTGATCCCGCCCAAAGAGCAATTCTTGCTTCTTGGCATCGTAGACAATTCGGACTCCACGGACGTTGAAGCCGAATGTTTCCGCGTCGCTTACCTCCCATTCACTTTGAATGTCCAACGAATCGGCTTTGACCTCGCCAATCGTCTGTTCACGGCCGACCATCCAGTCTTTCCATTCGTGTCTGCGCCCATGCAGTGATTCGACTTCCTTCACCGGCTCGGCGAACATGCGCACGCCATCCTTCGTCCTTCGCAGGGTCAATTCGGACGGAACCGCCATCTGCTGGTTGAATGGCATGCCGGGGAAAGTGATGCCCTGGCCCCAGCCGATCTGAATGCGCCGGCCATCGGGCACGTTGCTGAAGGTTTGAGCGGCGTAGAAGTTTCCGTGCCAGAGTTGATTTTTGCCCGATTCTGGCGTGAACTTCTTGCCGTCGAATTGGCCGAGCATGTATTTCCCGTCGGCTGCATAGAGCACCCATTTGTTTTGCTTCGGCTCGTCCTTCACGGGCAGCTCGAACATGTCGGGGCATTCGAAAAAGCCTTCGACTCGGCTCTCGAATGTCCATTGCTTTAGGTTCGGTGAGGAATAAAACGCGATCCACTGCTTGCCCTGGAACTCGTCGTACACTGCCATGATCCATTTCTTGCTCGGTTCGTGCCAAAGCAAGCGTGGGTCGCGGCCAGCGTGCTTCACGACTGGGTTCTTCTCGTATTCTGTCCAGGTGTTGCCATTATCGTTGCTGTAAACAATGCACTCGCCGCGGCCGGTGCTGGTGAACGCCGCGACAATAAGGTCATTTTTTCCCGCTTTGAAACCGGACGAATTCTTTGCATCGACGACCGCGCTGCCAGAGAAGCACCAATCACCGAACTGTTTGGGATACAGCGCGTCCGCCATTTCTCGCCAGTGGATAAGATCTTTGCTGACGGCGTGGCCCCAGTGCATGTTGCCCCAGTTCCAACCATAGGGATTGTGCTGATAGAAGAGGTGATATTCGCCGTTCGCGAAGACGAGCCCATTCGGATCGTTGAGCCAGCCGCGGCGCGAAGTGAAGTGAAATTGCGGTCGTAGCTTTTCCTTGTAAAGATGCTCTGCGTCCGGCACTGCATCGGACTGGATGATTGCGGCGAGCACTTGCGAGTTTTCCGGCAGCTTGTTTACTTCGATTTTCAACTTTTTGCCTTTAAATTCGGAGACATCAGCGAATACTTCAAATGCCGGCTCATCGGAGAGTTCGATTTCGAATTCGTGGACGACTCGATCGTCTACAGTGAATTTCATTCGCCGCATAGTGGCACCCGTCTTCACCGGCAGATGCAGATACGGCTTCTCGACGGTCAACTCGCGCGACGCCGGGCCGGCCTGTTTCTTCTTTTCACTCTGAATGATGTGATCGACGCAAATGTGGCCCCAACCGCCCTTGCGATTGTCCACGATTTCGATGACAACCGACTTACCAATCAAGTCGCGCACGTCCCAGGTGTGCCAATCGAGCTGTTCACTGCCGCCGGGCTTGTCGTTCGGCCCGGTGGCGGTGTGCACGACGTTGCCATCGATGAGGAGATTGATGCAGGTTTCGCCCGGATATTTACCGCCGCCGATGAGGAAGTTGATAAACGGCCGTTGAACCTTGAATTCCGGTGAGGTAAGCGTGCCGGTGCTGTCGTCACCGCCGTGGTACGAGTTCGCCAGACCCTTGCCGAGAAAGCCACTGACCGGCATCTGGTTGGGCAGCGTGCCGCGCGCGGGACCGGGGCCAAACGCGGTGCCGGTAACTTTCCAGTCGCCGAAGGTCTCGCCTTCAAAGTCGGCGATGAGGATGTCATCGGCTGCGAGACCACGACTGGTTAGCAGTCCGAATGCGATAATCAGAACGGCCAGAATTCGAATACAGCCCATGAGGAGCTTCCTAGACAAATGACAGCAAGGACTAAAAGTAAACGCAAAGGACTCAATGAAATGTTTAGTCCGTCATTGTCTTTGCGCGTCCTTTCGGTCGCTTATGTCCCATCTTTCTGATCTTCCAGCTTTCAGTTACATTCTCCATATGCAAACTGATCCGTACAGCCCCCTGCATGGAATTCGCGTGCTCGACGCCTCGCGCGTCTTGGCCGGCCCGTTCTGTGGCCAGTTGCTCGGCGACCTGGGGGCCGATGTCATCAAGCTCGAACGACCTGGCGCCGGCGACGAAAGCCGCGGCTGGGGCCCGCCATTTGCCGGGGCGTTTTCGGCTTATTATCTCTCCTGCAATCGCAACAAACGCGCCATCACGCTCGACCTGGCGAAGCCGGAAGGCGCGGATATTTTTCATTCGCTGCTCGACAAATGTGACGTGCTGCTGGAAAACTTCCGCTCCGACAGTGCCCAGAAACTCGGGCTATTGCCGGATCAGCTTCTGGCCAAGCATCCGCGACTGATTGTCTGCTCGATTTCCGGTTTCGGCCGCACGGGGCCGCTGCGCGAGGCGCCCGGCTACGATTTCGCCATTCAGGCGATGAGCGGGCTAATGGGCATCACCGGCCCAGTCGAAGGGCCGCCATGTAAGGTAGGAGTCGCAGTAGCGGACGTACTAACCGGCCTGTACGCGGCCGTGGCGGTGCTGGCTTGCCTGCAAGCCCGGCACGGCTCCGGCCACGGTTATGCCATAGACTTAGCGCTCCTCGACTGCGCGCTGGCCGCCCAGGTGAATCTGGCTCAAGCGTATCTTACCAGCGGCCAAGTCCCGCCGCGCCAGGGCAACGCTCATTTGCAAATTGTACCGTATCAGTTATTCGCCACGGCGGATGGCTGGATCGTGCTGGCTGTGGGCAACGATCATCAATGGCAGCAATTCTGCCAAGCCGCCGGGGAAACTGAACTGGCGGCGAATCCAAAGTTCCTAGCTAACTCACAGCGCGTGGAACATCGCGCGGAACTCGTGCCGTTGGTGGAAGCAATCATGCGCAAGAAACCGATCGCGGAATGGGGTAAGATTCTGACGCAAGCGAATGTGCCGCATGCCGAGGTCTGGGATTATGCGCGGCTGTTTCAACAAGAACAGATTTCGGCTCGGGGGATGAAGATCACAGTAACCGATCCAGATGGGAAGCCGATTGATTTGCTGGGTTCGCCATTTCACATCGCCGGCAGTGCGCCGCCGACGCTGACGATGCCGCCGGCGCAGGGGCAGTATACGGAACAAGTGCTGGGACAGCTTCTGGGGTTCGACACCGGGATGATGGACAGATTGCGGCAGCAAAAGGTGATCTGATTTTCTGGCGAACGGGTGGCCATAACAGGAGATCGCCGATTATGTCAGGCTCGTATTGCCCGAAATGTTCACGGCTGTTGGCACCAGGAGCCGAGTCGAGTTGTCCCTATTGCACGAGCCAACAATCAAATAGAGTTACTGCTAACCCGCATCAGCCACCGCCGAATACTCCTTTACTTTCGCATGAACCGGACCTTGTCCATCGCCGTCCGCCACCATTCCGCCTTCCTCCGCAACCACATCGCGGCCGACTGGTTTTGCTTCTGGGAGTATCGTGCATCTGCTTCTCGTTCGCGGCGCCAACAGCGACCTATATGACCGATCGAATTCTGCAGAGCCAGGGAAGTTCGCTATTCGGTTCCGACGTGCTGAACGATATCATCGTGGTGCAATTACTGGCCGGTATCGGCACAGGGATTTTGGCCTGGGTTTGGGGTCACAATTGTGCCAGGCTCATGGCTACCGGGAAGATGGAAACAGGCGACAGCGGCATGACGAGGGTCGGAAAGGTAATGGGCCAGGTCGTCGTACTCATATGGGCTGCTTTTCTTTTGACGTGTGCAACTTTGGCCATAATTTCGAAATTGGCATTTTGGAACTCGCTTCAAAAAGGAAACTAAGAGAGCACAGCATTAAACAATCGTCAGAGCCGCGCATGGAGCGCAGCGGAGTAAGCGGCACGCCGACCTGCTTACTACGCTGCGCTCCGAGCGCGGCTCTGGCGCGTATAATTGATTGCACGCCGCAAAGCCGCCTGCTGCCTCGCTTGCTACCATATCCCCCATGCCCAATGACTCCACTGGTTACGACACGAAGATGATGCAGCAGTACCTGACCGCGCGGCAGGCGCATCCGGGCATGATTCTGCTGTTCCATATGGGCGACTTTTACGAGACTTTTGGCGACGATGCCGAACTGGTTTCCCGTCTGCTAGGTCTGACGCTCACAAGCCGCGACGGCAAGGTGCCCATGGCCGGCTTTCCGGTGCATGCGCTGGAACCCCAACTGCGGAAGCTGCTGCACCTGGGCCACCGCGTGGCGATTTGCGATCAGGTGGAAGACCCGGCCGTGGCCAAGGGGTTGGTCAAGCGCGAAGTAACTCGCGTGGTTACGCCCGGCACCATTACCGAAGAAGAATTACTCGACCCGCGCGAACCGAATCATCTGGTAGGGCTGCATATCTCCGGCACGCAAGTCGGCCTGGCATGGGTGGAACTGTCCACGGGTTCATTCCACGCAGCCGATTTACCGGATGACAAACTCGGCGATGAATTGGCCCGGCTCAATCCTGCCGAGGCATTGGCTTCGGAAATGGAAGTTGAACGGGTCAATCATCATTACTCTTCGCGGCTTAGCCGGCCGGTTTTGGCGCGGCCGAACTGGACGTTTGATCCGGTTACAGCGAAGTCGGCCTTGTTTCATCACTTCGGCGTGCTTACGCTCAACGGCTTTGGCTTCGTGGACGAGCAGCCGTGCATTACCGCGGCCGGCGCGCTTCTGATTTACTTGCAGGAAACGCTGAAGTCCAAGCTCGCACATCTGCGAGCGCTGCGCCCCTATCAACCGGAGAAGATCCTGCAATTAGATGAAGTCACGCGACGATCGCTCGAATTGACGCGCACTCTGCGCGACAGCAATCGTGAAGGATCGCTTCTCTCGGTCTTAGATCGCACGGTTACACCAATGGGTGCCCGGTTGCTGCACGATTGGCTCGTGTATCCGCTCACGGAACGTACGGCCATTGAATCGCGCCTGGATGCCGTCGCCGAGTTCCTGGCCGAACATTCGACGCGTTTGGATTTGCGAGCGTCGCTCCAAGACGGCTGTGATTTGCAGCGCCTCACGGCGCGCGTGTGTACCGGCCGGGCGACGCCGCGCGATCTAGCTGCCGTCGGCCGGACGTTGCGCACGTTGCCAGGGCTCAAGGCGAAGATTACCGGCCGGAAGTCGGGCTTGTTGCGGCAACTCGAAGGCAAGCTCGAACTCTGCCCCGACATTCGCGAAGCTATTGATACGGCCCTGGTCCAAGATCCGCCGCAAGGAATTACCGAGGGCGGCATCATCCGCGAGGGCTACCACGCTGAACTCGACCAATTGCGGAAGCTCGCCAGCGACGGCAAAGGCTGGATCGCCCGTTACCAGGCGCAAGAGATCACCCGCACGGGCATCAACAGCCTGAAAGTCGGCTTCAATCAGGTGCACGGCTACTACATCGAAGTCACGCATACGCATGCGGCCAAGATTCCGCCCGATTATCAGCGCAAACAAACACTCAAGAATGCCGAGCGCTATTACACGCCGGAGTTGAAGGAGTATGAAGAAAAGGTCCTTTCTGCCGAAGAGAAGAGCAAGCAACTCGAACAGCAGCTTTTCATTGCTTTGCGCGAAAAAGTCGCAGCACAGACACCGCGACTTTTGGCCACCGCCGATGTCTTGGCTGCACTCGACGTGCTTTCGGCATTGGCCGAATTGGCCGGCTCGCGGCAGTACTGCCGGCCGGTACTGAGTGATCAGCCGATTCTCGAAATCGAGCAAGGCCGGCATCCCATGCTCGATCAGACGCTGCCGCCGGGCACCTTCGTGCCGAATGATGTTCGTTTCGGGCCCGATGATGGCCGCTTCTGGCTCATCACGGGTCCCAATATGTCGGGCAAGAGTACGTTTATTCGCCAGGTGGCGCTGATTACGCTGCTGGCCCACATCGGCAGTTTTGTGCCGGCCCGTAATGCAAAGGTTGGAATCACCGACCGCATTTTCACCCGCGTAGGCGCTAGCGATGAATTGAGCAGGGGACAAAGCACCTTTATGGTCGAAATGACCGAAGCGGCCAACATTCTCAACAACGCCACTACGAAGAGCCTCGTAATCCTCGACGAAATTGGCCGAGGGACCAGCACGTACGACGGTGTGAGCTTGGCCTGGGCGATGACCGAATACTTGCACGATATCATCGGTTGCCGGGCGCTCTTCGCCACACACTATCATGAATTGGCGCAGCTTTCGGAGACGCTGCCTCACTTACGTAACTACAACGTGTTGGTCCAGGAGGACGAGGATAAAGTGATATTCCTGCACCGCATTGCGGCCGGCAGCGCGGAGCGCAGCTACGGCATCCATGTGGCCCAACTGGCCGGCGTACCATCCGCCGTGTTGCGACGCGCGCAAACTGTGCTGACCGAATTAGAGACACGCCATCATTTGCCCGCCGCGGCCGGGAAAGAGCCGCCGGTGCCGACGTCGATTCTGGAATGGCGTCGCCGCAGAACCAAGGAGATTGGGCCCACATTGTTTGGTGAAGCCGACGGCGCGCGGTGAGGAGGAACCTGCCCTCGGCTTTATTCGGGACGCGGAGGGTTTAGCGGCGGCAGAGGCGGGTTCTTGCTCACCCGGCGCTTCCACACCCACGACGAAATGCCGAGCGCATCGCGGGCCATGCGGGCCACGCATTTTTGCCAGGAGTGATAAATGGCAGGGTCTGGGTCGAGGTCCGAATTGTCGCGCGCCGCTTTCTCCAGCGCGGCACTAGCTTCGGCGAACGCGCTTCGCCCATACTCCTGTATCCGTACCATCGACTGAACCATGGCGTGAACCAGGCGAAAATAGGCATCCAGCTTTTCGCGATCTTTTTCATGTTGGGCGGTGCGATGGGCCGCTTCCTGCGTCTTGCCCGCCACGGCATCGTCAAACGCCAGCCAGATCGAATGGAACAAGGTCGTGTAGTCGGACTCGGAACTCTTCAACGCAAAATGGCTCACCTTGGCGGCCTCGGCCTCGCGCCGCACGGCGCGCAGCGAAATCGCCAAATTAATAAGCATCCACGAACCGGCTCCTTCACGATCTTCCCAGTTCGACATCCATTCAATGGCCCGGTCGTAAGCATCAATGCGCGTCAAGGCCCAGCCCACCTTGCCCCATTTGGCGGTATCGGCACGAAGGGCTAGGCGAAAACGCTCGATGAACGGCAGCAAGCGCTCGGCATCGCGTTTTTTGGCCAACATTTCCAGGTACGCCAGAAGCGCTTCTTCGCCGATCGGCCCGTGCTGCAGCAGGCCTTCCAGTCGATCAACGCAAGAATACTCTTTTTGTTCCACTTGCCGCTCGACCCAGAGCTTGCCGACGAGCGGCGCAGCCGTTTCATTGTCTAGCGCTTCGTCCAACACTTCGTTCACCGACTCCGAAAAATCATTCTCATCCATCAGCTCGATGGCTTTTTGGAAGAGATGGAGCGGCACCTCATCATCGGTGGCAAACTCTTCAAGGAGACGCACGGCTTCTGGAATGTCGTTTCGGCGGACGGCGAGCCGCAATGCCCGCAAGCGGATGTAAGCATCATTGCCCCGGGCCTGCAGCATGGCTAACGTTTCACCGGCTTCGTCGAGTTCATCGTCTTCGATTTGTGCATCGAGCAGATGTAAGCCGGCAAAACCATATTCCGGGTCCATTTCAAAGGCGTGGCGGAAGTCCTCCTTAGCACCTTCGCGATCGCCGTTGCGCAGCTTTGCTTCCGCCCGATAGCCAAACGCGGTTGCATCACGGGGCGCCAGGCGAACCATCTCCTCGGCAGCTTCCAGATACTTATCGAAGTGCTCTTGCGTGTCGTACCAATTCGCCAACTGCTGCCAGCCCCAGAAGTAATCGTGCGATTCCTTGAGAATGGCTTCCATCTGGGCGGTGGCTTGGTCCCTGCGACCACGCTGGAATTCAACCCAGGCCGCTCGACCGCGCAAAATCAGTGGCAGCTCCGCGCCAAAGATCGCGGGCTGGCAGGCGGCCACGGCATCGTCGAAGCGCTCAGCGCGAGCCAGCTGTTCCGCCTTGCGATCATAGGCCGGCACATAGCGCGGGTGCTGATGGATGAGCCGGTCTAGAACTTGGAGCCGCTCCTCCGCAGCCACCGCCTCAGCCGCCGGACTATCGAGCCAAAGCAAGGCAGCATGCGGGTGGAAGAGCCTCGACTGGATCGTTTCCTTCAAGATATCATCGGCTTCGGTTGACCAACCGGCAGCGCGAATGGCGCCGAGGGCTGAAGTGATTGGCCAAGTTGCTTCGATCGGTGATTCGCAGAGGTTGCGAAAGGCGTCCAGGGCGGTCGTTTTGTCCTCGGTACGGGCCGCCAACTGCGCCTGGCGGGAAATGACAAAATCGTCGCCAATGTGCTCTTGCAAGATTGCCAGAGTCTTTTCAGCCGGGCCGAATTCTTCGTCGGCCATGTACTCGTCGAAAAGAAGCATGCCGGCGAACGGATAATCGGGAGCGATCTGCTGTGCAACCCGAAGATCCGCTTTGCCGGCTTCGCGTTCTTCGCTTTGCAAGAGCGCTTCGCCGCGCCGTGCCAGGGCAACGGGGCTGTCCGGCCGCAAGCGAACTAACTGATTGGCGGCCTCGAGATATTTTCCGGTATTGCCGGCTTCGTTGTACCAGTCGGCCAGTTGTTGCCAGCCCCAGTAATAGTCCGGCTCTTCCGCGACAATTCTTTCCATTATCTCAGTGGCCACTTCGAGCTGGCCGCGCCGCGATTCCACCCACGCCGCCCGGCCTTGCAAGATCAGCGGGACCGTATCCTCACCCGGTACCAGCCGGCAGGCGGCCAGCGCTTCGTCATAGCGGCCAAGGTCGGTGAGCCGCTCTGCCTTCAGATCGCGGGCTTCACTGTTGCGGGGATTGAGCGCCAGCACGCGGTTGAGCGCGCCGAGCACTTCCTCCACGTCGGCCGGATTGCTGAGATTGCGAACTAGGGCGAGCCAGGTGCGGGGATCGCCCGGGCGGCGCGTCGTCAGTTCCCGTGAAAACTCCACTACCTTCTCCG
>DATGHS010000384.1:0-26412 GCA_035307785.1 Gemmataceae bacterium | reverse complement strand
CTACGACTTTGAGACAGGCCGCGATGTGACCAGTGTTCAGGTTGGCGTCCGTCTACCCGTCTTCGACAAGAATCAAGGTAACATTCGCACAGCCCGTGCGCAGGTGGCCTACGCCGAGGCCGAACTTTGCCGCGTGCAACTGTCCTTGCGACAACGGCTAGCGCGCGCTTACGCGCGCTATGGCGCCGCGCTGGCCCTGGTGCAAACGTACCGGAAAGATAACTTGCCGGACGCGAAAGAGGCTTACGAGTTGTACCTGGACAGCTTCCGCAAGCGCCGCGCGGCCTGGCCGCAGGTGCTCGTGGCCCAACGCACTTACTTCCAAATCAGCGTGGATTATACCGAGGCACTGGCCGACTTGCGCACCGCGGAAGTCGCTATTCTCGGCCTGCTGCTGGTGGATGGGCTGAATGAACCCCCAAGCGCCCCCGGCACGGGCGAACGTGGCCGCCCATCGGGCTCGGACGAAGGACGGCTTCCGGAACCAATCGGCGGGCGAACCGGACGAGGCTTGGGCGGGCGCGAGTGAGGGCGCTAGGCGGTGATTTCCATTCCCCTTTTCCCCGCTGGGGAGAGGGGATAGGGGTGAGGGGCGAGTGCCCAACCCCCTCACCCCCGGGCCCCCTCTCCCCAACGGGGAGAGGGGAGAAGGTTGGTTTTCCAACCGCTTTTAAGCCCGCGTTCATTGCCGATGCTCATGTTCTCCCGGTAACGTGCCCGGAGAGCCGCCTGGCACACTGGCGCCCGGCGGCACGTCCCCTCGGCCAGACATGACTTTCTTGTACAGTTCGGGAGGCAACACGCGCACTACCGTATGCAGGCCCTCGATGCCGGCAAACCAGTTGCGGCGCATGCCGCGCGTATCCGGCGTGGTCAGTTTCTTGATTTCGCTCGCGCTGTACATGCCCATCATGTCCATCATGTCGGCCGGATAGCCGGGAACCTTTTTTCCTTCGCTCATATCGTGCCCGCCATGCATGTCGTCGCCGCCCGGCATTTGCATCTTCGGCTCCATTTTCAGGGGCATCGTCGGCACGGTGCGCTCCGCTCCAGTGTTTTCGCCCATGGCCCGTCCCAAACTCGGGCCGTTTTCCTGGCTCAGCGCTGGTCCGCCCTGCGTCATCCCCATTCCCGCCTGAGCATTCATGCCCGTGTTCATGCCGCCGCGCGATTCGCCGTGCATCGGACCGACCATGACCGCCATGTGATTCATCATGTGGTGAAACATGTGACAATGCAGCACCCAATCGCCGGGGTTATTGGCGATAAATTCGATATCGCGCGCCTGAGCCACGCCGACGAGCACATTGTTGCTGGGAATCCAGGCGCTCTCCGGGATGCGGCCCGCTTCGGTTCCGGTGATCCAAAAGGTATGTCCGTGCAGATGCATGGGGTGGTGATCGATGGGGCTCATGTTCACCAGGCGAATGCGCACGCGACTGCCCAGGCGAACAATCAACGGCGTGATGTACGGCGCCGAGCGCCCGTTGAGAGTGAACCAGTTGAACTCCATGGAGGTGCCGTTGGGAATGGTGCTCTGCGGCATGATCGCCCATTCCTGAATCAGGAGTGCGAAATCATCATCGACTACGGGCTGATACGACGTCCGCGGATGCACGATGAACATCCCGGCCATGCCGAGTGCCTCCTGCATCGGCCCGTGCGAATGGTAGAAGAAGGTTCCATGTTGGTGCAGGGTGAATTCGTAAACCGCCATCTCGCCCGGCTGGATCGGATCTTGGGTCACGCCGTGAACGCCATCAATGCGGTTGGGTAATTCCAATCCGTGCAGATGCAAAATAGTGGGTTCCGGCAACATGTTGTAAAACGTAATCCGCACGCGATCACCCTCGGTCGCCTCCAGAGTGGGGCCTGGCATGCTGTCGTTGAAGCCCCACACGTTCATCCACGCGCCCGGCAGAAACTCGCACCGGGTCGGCGTGGCGTGAAGATGAAACACTTTGACCTCGCCCTCCATTTCGGGCGTCAGTTTCCAGGAATCGGGCACAACGATGGGTACTGGAGGGCCACTGGGGTCGCGCAAGCCGGGAACCAGTTTGCCCCGATCCGTGGCGCTGCCCACTGGGCCGCCCGGGCCAGGCTGATAGCGAGGATAATCTTGGTGGTTTACCGTTGGTTGAGCCGGTTCGGCCGCGCGGTTGGCTGCTGCCGAGGCTGCCGCGAGGCCGGCCGCCAACGACGCATTGCGAAAGAACTCTCGACGCGTGGTGTTCTTTTTCATTGCATCGATCTCCCGGGAGATGCGAAATCGGAGGCATGCGCCGTTACCGGAGTAGCGGAAACGTGCGCATGCCTCCGTTGCTGTCATAGCGTGTTCAATAAACGAGGCTTTTCGCTCCTCGTCCGAGACCCGCTATTACTTCGATTGGCTGACGTGGTGCCCGGAACAGCAGGCGTTTGCGCTGCCGCAGCAAGCGGGGCAGCACGATTTGGCCATCGCGCAACAGACGCCATCCGGGCAGCAATCGCCGCCGGGGCAGCACGAGTTCGCTGCTGCACAGCAAGCGCCATCCGGGCAGCAATCGCCGCCGGGGCAACAGGACGGCGCCTTCGCTGCCGAACTTGTCTTGCTGTTCGTGCAGCAGGCCGCACCTGCTTCACAGCAGGGCAGACCCTTCACACAACAGTCGTCGGTGACACAGTCGCACGGGCAACAACCGGGGTAGCAGTCGCCGGTCGCGCAACAGTCGCAGCCGCAACAAGTGGTGGCCTTTGCCGCGGCCGACTTGGAAGAACCCGAATAGGCCCACGCCATTCCTGCCGCGGTCAGTACGAGCGCCGCCGCGCAGGCTACCAAAATCTTGGTACGCATTGAAATATCCCTCACAAATAAATGGGTCTGATAGTTGAGCCAAGTGAAAACACGAAGACCGCGAAGAGGCAACTTCGCCTCGGCGCAGGGCCAACGGCTTAACACAGCCAGACGCTGTGAAGGATGTGCAGAGGTGGAGACGAGTCGACAAAGACGCTGCCCGACGGGGTTCGGACAGCTGATTCCAGGAGGCCCGGCTCAACGGGAACGAAGAGAGCTACAGCCGCCAGGTCGGGGATAATGCGCGCCAGGTCGGAGGGAACGGTCGGCGCCTTCTCGCAGCAGCAAGGTTTGACCGGAGTGCGGGGCTTGGGCTCAGGCTTCGGCGGGCTGGGGGTTTGTTCGGCTGATTCCGAGCAGCAACAGCAAGGCTTGTGCTTGGAAGCGGCCTCACGTTTCTCGACCGGCTGTTGCTTGCCGCAACAGGGCGCCGGCGTGATCAAACAGCACCAACCTTGCGGCAAGGCCACCAGAAGGCCGCAGAACAGTGCCAGTGATCGCGTGATTGTTACCACTAGCCCAATCGTAGACCGACGCAAACGAAAAGACAAGCCGAAGTAAGGGTCACGGCAAATTACCGTACCTTCCACCGCAGCACCGTCAGTGATAGCGGCGTGAAGCGGAAATCGAACATCGCCGAAGGCGCAGCAAATTTCGAGGTCACGGGAACAATGCGGCTCGGCTCGGCGAAACTGTTTGTTACATCCGGTTCGCCGGCATGCTTCGTGTCCGTGAGCGTGACCACTTCCATCTCCTGGCCGGTGTTGCCGAAGACGGAGAGGTCGAGCGGACGGGTGATTTCATGCAGGGTGGGGTTCACGGCGAAAATAGTGAGCCATTGGCCGTCGGCCGAAAGCGTGGCGCTTACGTCGAGTCCGACGTTCGGCGGCAATGGGGAGTCAATCTTCAGCGCGCGGTTGCCGGCCAGCGTGGCGTACAAAACCTGGGCGTGATACGTGGGCGTGGTGTAGAGGCGGTGGCGATCGGTCTGGATGATGCCGGAGCAGAAGCTGTTGCACAGGTTCGAGCGGTTGGCGATGGTCACAATGTCGCCGTGGCGGTGCAGCAGGTTTTGATAGCGCGAGCAGGCCAGGGCGTTGTCGAGCGTCCAGAGCATGGCCCGCGGCGGGCCCCAATCGCCGCCGGTGGTGTTCCATTCCGTGACCGCGACCTTGATTGGCCGACCGCCACCAAGCCGCGCAATCATTTCCTTCAGGTCGAGCAAGTTCCGCTCTTTGCCGGCCAGGTCGGCACAGCCGTAATGATGCGGACAGATAAAATCGAGCCAGCGGCCAGCCTGCTTCAACACGTTTTCCGATGGGTAGCTGGAAAGCAGCTTGATCTTCGGGTCGGCCGCCTTCATTGCTTCGCAGAACGCGGGCAGCTTGGCTTCGTACTCCGCTCCGCCGAGTTCGTTGCCGACCTGCCAATAGATGACGCCGTACGGCTCGGCGTGGCCGTTCTTCGCTCGCAGCTTGCCCATCGGGGAATCAGCGGGACCATTGAAGTATTGCACTTGCTCGGCCGCATCGCGCGGTGTCTTGCCGCTCACACGCACGCATAAAAGGGGCTCGGCCCCAACTGCTTTGCAGAACTGCACGATTTCTTCCAGTCCGGCGCCGGCCGGCTGAAGACCGCCCCAGGCGCGGAAGGGCATGCGGCGGTCGGGGTCGCCGAGAGTATCACGCCAGTCAAAGGTGCCGAGGCTCGGGTCATCGAGCGCGCTGCCGCCAAAGCGAATGATGCCGGGCTTCAGCGCTCGCACGGCTTCGACGACATCGGGCCGCCAGCCGCCAACGGTTTTTTCCGGCATAAGCGAAGCGCTATCGATCCACAGTGTGCCGGGACCACGGAAAGCGATGCTAATGGTGGCGTTGGTATCATCGCCGGAGAACGCGAGCCGAGCGGTGTGCTTCTTCCATTCCGTCGTGGGCTGAAACTCGCATGCAGCGTATTCCTTCTGGTCGCGGTGTATGCGAATCGTCACCGGTCCTTGCACCCCAGTTTGCCGCAAGTAACAAGAGAATACGCACGGCTGATCCTTGGCGATAGCGAGTCCATCCTGTGCAATGCCGACAGTGCAGGGCGCGCCGTCGGCCACCGAAATCCTCTGCGAAAACTTGCCGCCGACGGGGTCTTTCGGATCGCGCACGAATTCGGCGCGGTTGGTGGCCCCGGTTGGGTACCACGGCTTTTCGCGGAAGTCGGTGTCTCGCAGATACGACATCTTGTAGGGGCTCAGTCCTTCGAAGCTGCCGTCATATAGCTTCTCGGCCCACATGCTGGGGATCAGGTCGCACAAGTACTCGACGAACTGGCCATACTGGAACGGGTTGATTTCGCCGGCAAAAAGTGGCTCGCGCGTTATTCTCAGTGGCGTTCGGGCCACATCGACGGCTTCGAGCTTCAAATCGTCAAACCATACGCTGCCCGTGCCCTTGCCGAAGCCGACGAAGAACAGCACGAGGTGCACCCAGCCATCGGCCGGGGCTTCGAAGTAGACTTCGACCTTCGTCCAATCGGTGTCGCCCTTATGGCTGGCAGCGGACGCAATGATGCCATTGCCGCCGCGGCGCTGGACCTGTAGCGTGCCGGAGATGGAAGTGCCGCGCGGAGCAAGTTGCCGGGTGCGCACAAAGCCGCTGAAGCGATAGCAGCCTCCAGGTTGAAGACGAACATCCTGCGAAATGGCCGCGTCGGAGGGCTCGCTCGCCGAGATGTGCAGCGATTGTTTGCTGCCGTGGATGATCTTGGTGTCGAACTCGAGCGCGGGCTTTGCGCCGTAGGCCGTGAGTGACCAGGATTCGAGTTTGTTGGCGAAGTCAGGGTTTTTCAGAAGCGCTGGATCGGTGGCATTGGCGAAAGAATGAACGCACAGAAGTATTTGAACAGAAGCTAACAAAGGCAACGAAGAGAAAAAGCGCTGCAACGCTCTCTTTGTTATCTGATTCTTCGTTTGCTTCGTTTGCTTCGTTTCCTTCTGTTCGATCATTCTTTCTTCTCCTTCGGTTTCGGCTCCGGCGGCAAATCTTTCGCTGCCAATGCGGCATATTCCTCGAACTGCTTCGTCCATAGCGCCGCCAGTTCGCGAACCTTTTCCGGCTTCTCGGCCGCCAGGTTTTGCATCTCGGAGCGGTCAAAAGTCAGATCATATAGTTCCCACGGCGAATCTTTGCCGGCCGCGACAATCTTCCAGTTGCCAGCCCGCAAGGCGCGGTTTCCCTCGTGCAGCCACCAAATGGTTTCGTGCGTCATGGTGCCGTCTTTGGCGAAGAGCGGAACCAGGCTTTTGCCGGGTCGGGTCGGGGCGGGGTCGGGAGCCCCGCGCCCAAAAGCGTCGCTCGGCGGCTTGCCACCCGCGAGTTCCAGAATCGTCGGCACCAGGTCGATGATATGCCCCGGCGTGTGCCGCAGTTCGCCGCGGGCGGCGATGCCCTTCGGCCAGGAGACAATCAACGGCGTGGAGATGCCGCCTTCGTGCACCCAGGTCTTGTGCCGCCGGAACGGCGTGTTCGCCAGGCTCGACCAGCCGGGGCCGATGCTGAGGAACGTCGCCCCGGTGCCACACTCGGCATGCGGATCGTGTCCATCGCCGCGGACCATGATTTCCGCGCTGGCGCCATTGTCGGAGAGGAAGAACACGAGCGTGTTTTCCAGCGCACCCATCGCTCGCAATTGTTCCAGAACCCGGCCAATCTCGCGGTCCATGCGATCCACCATCGCGGCGTGCACGGCCATCTTGTTCGCTTGAAATTCGCGCTGCTCCGGCGTGAGGTCGGTCCACGGCAGGGGGCGGTTCACCTCGTTGGGCCCAAGCTTCTTCAATGCGTCGGGGAAGTTATAAGGAGGGCCAAGGTCGCGCTCGATGGCCGAAAGCGAGGTGCCGCCGATGTGCAATTCCTGCAAGCGCTTCCAGCGTTCGAGGCGCATCGCGTCCCAGCCGGCCACGTAGGTCTTGCGGTAGCGGGCGATGTCTTCCGGCGGCGCTTGCAGTGGGAAGTGCGGGCAGGTGAAGGCCAGAAACTCGAAGAAAGGCCGGTCGGGATATTTCTCGGCATGGTCCTTCAGGAACTGAATGGCGTGATCGGCAATTGCGGTGGTCGAGTAGTAGCTGTCCTTCGCGGTGACCGCCGGCAGGCGCTTGTCGTCTTCGGTGTGTGCCTTGGGCGTGAAGTGGCGGTCATGATCGTTCAGGCTGTAGGAATGGTCGAAGCCGTTTTGCAGCGGCAGGCCATCGACATGCCATTTGCCGGAATGGTACGAACGGTACCCCAGCGGCTTCAGCATATCGGGCAACAGATTCGCCCACGGTGGCCGCACGCCCTGTGCGCCGCTCTTGATGCCGGGCACGGTGTCGCGCCGCACGGCCTGGGCGTAGTAGCCGGTGAGGATGGCGGCACGCGACGGCCAGCAGCGGGCCGTGTTGTAGAACTGGGTGAAGCGCAGGCCATTCTTCGCCAGCGCGTCGAGATTCGGCGTGGCAATCTCGCCGCCATAGCAGCCGGCATCGGAGAAGCCCATGTCGTCGGCCACGATGAGGAGGATGTTGGGCTTCGCGGGCGGTTCGGCTGCGGCGGTGGCGGCGAAGATGATGACGGCGGCCAAGGAGAGGAGATGGCGGAGCACGCGGGTTACCTCGGAAAATGCTGGGGCGAGCCGAGCCGCGTGAGCGGCCGGGTCGAAGCGGGCTCGACCCGGCCGCTTACGCGGCTCGGCTCGCCTATGTAACGACATTATTGTTTCTTCAGCACCGCGTTCATGCCGTCGCGCCAGGCCTGGAGCTTGGGCCGCATCTCGGCCGCGGTACGATCCGGCTTCAGGTTCGAGACATCGATGTCTTCGTAAAGCTTCTTGTGACAGGCGGGGTCGAAGTTGGGGCTGGGAGTGTTTTCTTGGGCGCCAATGCTCACGCGCCAAAGCTTTAATGTGTTTCGCATCTTAGCAGCGCGAATCTTTTCATCGGCGCTCAGATCCCGTTGCTCACCGATGTCTTCTTTCAGATTGAAGAGTTCCAACCGGTGGTCTTCGTAATCTTCGATCAACTTCCAATCGCCAATGCGGATGGCCCCGCCGGGCCGGCTGCCTTGATTCATGTAATGCGGAGAATGCCAGAAAAGCGGCCGCGCTGGCAGCTTTTCGCCTTGCAACAACCTGGCAATACTCACGCCATCCATGCCTTCCGGAATCTTCAGCCCGCACATCTCCAAAAACGTCGGCACCCAATCGCTGTTGATCACTTGCTCATCTTCCACCTTCCCCGCGGCTACCTTGCCCGGCCAGCGCACGATTAGCGGCACGCGCAATCCGCCCTCGTAGAGGAAGCCTTTGCCGGCGCGGAACAGCGTGTTGAGCGTGGCCGGAGTATTGGGCCCTTCCAGCACGTGCAGGCCGCCGTTGTCGGACGTGAAGACCACGATGGTGTTGTCGGCCAGCTTCAGCTCGTCGAGCCTCTTCAGCACCATGCCCACGCTGTCGTCGAGCGTTTCAACCATCGCGGCATAGACCGGGTTGAACGAATCCTTGTACTTCGCCACCAGTTCCGGCTTCGCGGCCAGCGGCACGTGCGGGTTGTTGTGGGCCAGGTACAGGAAGAACGGCTTGTCCTTGTTCTGCTCCAGGAACTTCAGCGCTTGCGTGGTGAGGTCGTATTCGCCCTTGCCGCCTTCGCTGTCGCTCGGCTTGGTGTTGGCCTGCCCGGCGTGCACGAAATCGAAGCCATGCTCCTTCGGGCCGAAGCCTTGCCCGCCCAGGTGCCACTTGCCGATGCAGGCGGAGACGTAGCCGATTTCCTTCAGCCGCTGGTTCAGCGTCTTTTCTTCCAGCGGCAATTGCATGGCGATCTTCGGATGCAGTAGCTTCTGCGACGGCGCATCGCCGCGGCCCGGCAGGAACGTCGTGATATGCAGCCGGGCCGGGTCTTTGCCGGTGAGGATGGCCGCCCGCGACGGCGAGCAAACCGGCTGGGCGTAGGCACAAGTGAAGCGCATGCCTTGAGTGGCCAGCCTGTCGATGTTCGGCGACTGCTGATCCTTGCGGCCATAGCAGCCGAGATCGTTGATGCCAAGATCGTCGGCCAGGATGAAGACAATGTTGGGCCGGTTGGGTTTCTCGTCGCCGGCCTGCGCGAATGCAACCGGGAGCATCGGCAGAATCGTAGCGAACAGAATAGGACGTATGCGACTCATAAGGCCTATTGAGTTTTTGAAAACTTAGCGCGCAAGTCGGCCAGTGGTTGCCGGCGCTCGTCTTGGCTCATGTAGAAATGGTAGCCGAAGTCGGCCAGGCGCACGCCGAGAAGATCTTCCAGCTGTTTGGAAGCGAACTGGCGATTCAGCAGGTACGGATCGTCGAGCCCTTGAATCAGAAGTGAAATTGCCTTCGGATCCTTCGCCCGGCCCAGCGCGCAGATTGCGACTAGCCGAACCGCCTCGTTTGGGCTGTGCAGCCAACCTTCACCCACGCTCTCCGAGCGCTGCGGGTAATTGACCTTCAACCGGTTTTGGTTGTACGACTTGCCGTACCAGTCCTTCAATTTACCGAGCGTCCAGTCGATGGGTTTGTCGGTATGGCAGAGGTTACAAGCGTTGGGGTGGTTGGCTTCGATCATGTCGGTCCGGGTGGGCGAATAGATCATGTGGGTGCGCACCGTGTCTTGCAGGCCCTCGTTGATGCGCGGCATGTGGCAATTCATGCAGCGGGCGCCTTCACTGCCGGCGGGGTGATGCGTGTGCTCGGCCCGCGGTTTCTCCGCCTTGAACTTGTCGTGGCATTTGAGGCACTTGGCATCGTCTTCTGCCGGAGTTGCGGTCCATTTGGGGCCAATGCTCACGTGCGGGTTATGGCAATCGACGCAGCGCAGTTGCAAGTAGCATTTGCCGAGCATGGCGTCGGAATACTCCACCGAATTCCAGGTCGACATTCCGGATGCGAATTGCGGCCGCTGGCCAATATGGCACCGGCCACATACCCAGTTCACGTTGTCGTGCGTGCGGCCCGTCGGCACACTCGAACTCGCCAAATAGAGATAGGGGCTCTCGGCCATGAATTTTGGTGGAATTTTGCCTTCGCTCTTCACGTGCTCCCGGCCGCCCAGGTGGCAGGCCTCGCAACTGACGCCGAGAGTTACGCCGTAATGCTCCGCATCCCAATCCATCATCGGCCGGGCATCGGCAGTAGTCGCCATTCGCTTCAAAATACTATCGATCGTGCTGGCCCGCTCCTTCTTCAGATAATCGCCAAGGGAAAACTGCATGGCAATTGGCGTATACGTGCCGACCAGGGCCGGATGTCGGCCATACATATCCGCCAGGGGAAACGTGGTATGACAGTAGTTGCAGCTGGCCGAGTATTCGGCATAGTGCCCGCCGCGCTCGGGAGGCGTGAACGGATCGGGGCGCTTTCCATCCGGCTTTTCCGGACCCACGTGAACGATCGGCACCCACTCCTTCTTGTCGAGCCAGTACCCGAATTGAAGGAGATGGTCTTTGTGGTAGAAATGATGCTCGGCCGGCTCCGGCCCTTCGAGTTGTTTGCCCACATAGTATTGGAAAAAGCGCGAGCCAATCGTTTGCGTGATCTCATATTCGCGTTTGATGGCGCCGCGTTCAAGTGTCATGCGGTACCGGCCGTCTTGCCGGTAGAATTTCGCCTTGCCCCCGAGGTACGAAATGCTGGCGTTGCCGGAGAAATCGCCCTTCACCGTGGACTCGTTCGCCAGCGCATTCATCCAGCGATGCGAATGGTTGGACCAAGATTCATAATTGCGCGGGTGACATTCCTTACAGGCGCTGGGGCCGGTGTAATCGGTTGGATGGATGTTGCTATCGCTTCCGTGCTCCGGAAATCGTTGCACGGCCGGCGGAGGAATCTCCCACCATACCGAAAGGCGGTCGTTCGAAAAAAGGTTGGGCGGCGGATGGAACGGTTGGTTGGAGTCCGGCGTTGAATTACGTGCCTGGCTCCAACTCCAAAAACTCCCTGCCCACACGACCGCCAGGCCGGCCGCGCAGGCGAAAGCAGCCACGGCCAGCAGCCACTTCCACCAATTTCGGGATACTTGGAGAGAAGCCATGCAGTCGATCCTATCCTGGCATGCGCCGGTGTGCAAGGGCTGGAAAGGGTTCGAATTCCCTAATAAGGTTAGCCGCGAGGCAAAATCTTCCCAGCCGAGCGAATAAGGGAGATCTCCATGGCGCTTTGGCTTTTCAAAGAAGAACCCACGCACTACAACTACGCCGACCTGGAGCGCGACAGGCAGACCGTGTGGGACGGCGTCGAAAATGCGCTGGCACTCATCCATCTGCGCAAAGTTCAACCCGGCGACCGCGTGCTGTATTACCACACCGGCAAGGAGAAAGCGATTGTCGGCGAAATGCGCGTGGTAAAGGCGAAAGATGGCGAAGTGACCGTGGCCCCGGTGCGCCGCCTGCCGAAACCGGTGCCGCTGGCGGAGATCAAGAAGATCACGGCGCTGAAGGACTGGGACCTGGTCCGCAACTCGCGGCTCTCGGTGATGCCCGTGACGGCGGAGCAGTGGCGGATGGTGGAGGAGATGGCGGGGGAGTAGCCGCAAGCAGCAACAGTCGGAACAAATTGCTTTTTACCAAAACTTCCACGACGCCCGCCGCCTGGCTCTTCCGATGAGCTTGATTAAGCGAACTCTCTGTCGATCTGTGAAGTCGCGCCGTGGCGGCTCCACAATAATCTCGATGTTGCCGCATTCGCAGTGTAGTGTAAATTCTGGCGCTGCATGGATCTTCTCGCCACAGTCGAGGCATTCCCAATAGTAGCAAGAGCTCAAAGGTGATTCCGGCAGAACATGTTCTTGCAGCGCGATGTGGCGAGCCCTTTCGGGTTTGCTGATAATTCGATTTCGAAAAGCAATTACAATTGAAACATTTCCGCACGCACATTTGACACTTCGGCTTGGCAATGAACTTACGGCGTCGCCGCAGGCTAGGCACTCCCAGAAGTACCCGGGAACACCCAACAGTTCTGGCGGCAATGCATCGCGTTGCGGATAAACCAGAAAGTCAGCTCTTATCTGGCTAGCATGGATCAAATCTGGCCGAGTGGCTTCAAGCAGATGTTCATTTTGAATGCCTTGACGATAATTGGCGACCCACTGATCGCTGCCAAATGGAGCCGGGTTAACTTCCGCCATCAAGCGCTCAAGTTCTGCTGATTGTTCGGCGATTATGCGTTTACCAAGCTTCTTGAGCCGTCGTTTTTCGTCTTTGTCCATTGTTGCCTACCGCTCTAGCACTTCCCGCCATCTCCCCGGCACCTCTTCGAATGCTGCGTCGTAGGTCGCCTCGAGTGGCACGGTGATGTAATCATCCGGCGTCAGGAAAACCGACAGGTCCGGCAATTTATGACCGACAGCGACGGATTGCACAAATGCCTCAGCAAACGGGCCGCCGATATACGACGCGCAAGTGAGCGGCTTTTCCGAATTGAAATGATAGATATGGGCATCGTCTTCGCCCCAAATCACTGGATGAAGCCCCTCCGGGTCGCGTTTCGTCGGCGGAAACAAGTCCACGTAGGACAGATGTATTCCAGATTCCAGAAGATCTTGCGCTTTGCGTATGAAAACGTTCAGCGCGCTAATACTGCACTTATTGCCAGGAAAGACGATTTCCAGCACGGCTACGATGGAATCTTCGCTGACGTGGCGAATCGACACCGACTTCTTTGTCATGCCGTACCACCGCGGCGGATTGCTGATTCGGAAGTCGGCCTTGGGCGGTCTCGTGGCCAACGCCACACCTGGAACTTTATTTTTGCCATTGGGCTTGCTCCGCGATCGCCCCTTCGTTCGGTCCTCTTGTCTCGTGGGAGCCTCTAATGTGAGAACGTCGGGAATCTTGCTGCCGGCAATTTGCTCAGCCAAAGCGTAGTATTCAGTGCCTTTTAGAATGCGATTGATGGCATGCTTGATCGTCAAAATCCACTCTTGATGAAAGTCGTGGAAAATCCCGGCTTTCACGCGAGTCCAGTCGTGAACAGGCATGCGGCACCTCCACAAGCATCATAGCGGCGCTGAACCCTTGCGCCAGCGCGCTCCGCTCCGAAGACTGCGCGTCGCGGCTAACCGAGGTTCCGACATCGCGGTTAACCGGGCGCTTTCTCCGTCGCGGCGCGGGCCACGCTCTCAATCGTAATCGCGCACACCGCGGCACCATAGTCCAGATCGATGTTCGCCATCGTGTCGTGCGTGTCGTGATAACCTACGCGGTTGATGTCGTAGTTTTCCATGAACAGCACGCACGGCACGCCGGCGTCGGAGAAGATTTGGCCGTCGGTGTTGTACAGCGTGCTGTGCGGGTCCACAACCGTGCGCACTTGACCGGACAGGGAAAGGAACGGCGCCTCGGCCGGAATCGCGCCGCCGTGCGGACTGCGGCGGCCGCGCGGCAGGTTCGCTCGGCCCTGCTGCTCGTTCCAGACGGGGACGGATGCATTCCAGATCTCATTCGCGATGTGCGCTTGCTCCGCCAGCCAGAAGGAAATCGGCCCGATGCCGGGCGAAATCTGAAAAATGTCGTGCTCGTGGTCATTGTTGTGGGCGATCATGTCGGAGACATACAGCCCCTGGACTTGCACTTTCGACAGGTCCTTTTTCTTGCCATTCGGCAGATGCAGTTTCAGCGTGCCTTCGATAAGCCGCTCCGTGAGCGCTCGGGCGCCCAGGCAGTCGGCGGGGAACTCTTCGCCGGTGAGGTGAATGAGCCAGACATCGCAGCCAAGCCGGCCGGTTTGGCTCATACTGAGAAAGATCGGCGCGGCGAGCATCATGGCGGCGGTGGCGGAGTGGTTGTCGTCGGCACCGCACGCCGCAATTCGGGCCCCGCAACCTCCCAAATCTTTTTCGTACTTGTCGCACATGTAGGCCGTGTCGTAATGGTCCGACATGATGACGGCTCGGCTGCGGTCTTTGCCGGGAATGACCATGATGATGTCGCGCTCGGCCGGCCGCTCGCGGTTCATGTCCCAGCCACCCATCCAGGAATAATCCATGTCGGTTTGCCACTGGAACGGCATCTCGCCAACGAGCGCTTTGCCCGTCATTCGCGCCTTGTCCACCCAGCGCTGGTAGTAAGCCAGCAAGTAGTCGCCGAGCGCATCGAGCTGCCGGCCATGATAGGGCAACAGCCGCTGCGTGTCTTTATCGAGCACACAGTCAGCATTGTTCTTGTTCAGAAACGTGCTTTCAGCCAGCGCGGCGATGGTTTTCCAGTAGTTGACTTCGAACGAGCGGCGGGCGGTGTGGCCATAAGTAAGCGAGGCAGGCACCTTCGGATTGCGCCGCACCGGCGCAGGCAGCGGCGTCGGTTGGAAATCGATCAGATCGCGGACCTGCACTGCCAAGCCGGCATCGGGGATGGAATCAAGCCAATGCTCCAGGGTTTGGCCGTGATGGAGTGCTAAAAGTTGCCGCGCCAAGGACTGCGGAATCTTCTTCTCTTCCCTCTCCCCGTTGGGAAGAGGGGCCGGAGGTGAGGGGTTAAACGCTCGCCCCTTATCCCTAGCTTCTCTCCCCAGCAGCGAGCGGGGAATACGATTCATCGTTCGATAAGCATCGAACAGCTTGCGGATGCCACGAACGATGGGCTTACAAACGTGGGCATCGCCGGTGTGATAAAGCTCGATGGCTGCGGTAGGCAATGGCCGGCGATGCAGGCGCGGCCAGAGTTCGATTGGCTTGTCGATCCGCAACTTGCTTGTGTCGTAGGCGGTAAAGTAGCCGAGCGGGGCATCGGGGATCAGCGCGACCTCACCCTTGTCATCGCGGTAGGCGACCAGCGGCCGGTGCCAGTAGACTTCATGCCGGCCCAGGCGCATTGCCGGGAAAAGGAAGCGGTAACCAAAGAGGCCGCCCGCTTTCACTTCGTGAAAAGCATGCTTGAGTTGCTCGGGCGTGGCATTTGGGCCGTCGAGCAGCAGCTCGCCGTCTTCGGTCCAGATTTGCACGTTGCGGCCCATAGGCTTGTCGTAAAGGGCTACATCGTCCGGAATGGTGCTGAAGAGCACATGTATCAGCGGCTGTTCCTGGCGCTTGAGCAAATCGAGTTCATCCTGATCGCGCAGGATTTTGTCCCAGCGATGCGTGCGCTTGTAGGTGTTGCGCACGTGGGGGGCGTGCGAGTTAGCGTGCGGCCGGTCGGCCGAAGGTTCATGCAAAAAGCCCGATTGCGGGACCTTGATCCCGGGAGGAACCCGATGCCGGGCCACGAGGTGCAGCAGCGGAATTTGCAGCGCCAGCGGCAATTCCTCGTGCAGCTTCTTGTAAAGCGGCGCGCCCCAGAAGAAGAGGCTCCCGGGCGCGGGGAGCAAATGCAATTTACCGCCGAGATACGCCTTGCGCAGGGCCGCGGGCAACCGGCCGAACGGCCGAAATGTGAGCAGATACTTAACCTTGGCCACCGACGATTGCTCGCGCAGCCGCAAGGGCTCCGCCCACGAGGGCAGCGGGCCTTCGTCCCAGAAATCGAAAAGGGGTTCGTCGTCGGGCAAAATCCGAAAGCCGGCATCGAAAAGATCATCAATATGTTCGCCGTAAACTGTGCGCAGCAGGCGCGAGAAGAACACGTAGCCGACGTCGGCCGGGGCTTCTTTCTTGGGCGCGACAAAGAAGCTCTTCCAGAATGCCTTACCGGGCCCTTGCTCGCTGTTGCCGAAGAGCGTCCAGAGCACGCGGCCCTTGTCGTCTTGCGTGCGCGACAGCGCCAGCGGCAACAGCACCACGCAGTGATCGTGGGGCCGCTTCGGTGCCGCAGCTAGCTCTGGGGGCCAGAACGGATTGTCGTTCAAGTCCGATTTGGGAATGTGACATTCGGGGTTGGCATCGTGCAACTTGCCGAGCTTGCCCACGATTTGTTTGCCCACCTGTAGCAAACCCGGTTGCAATTCGAGGTGCACTTCCCATTCGTGGACGTACCAGCCAAACGGATCTTGGGGCGACAACAAATCCGGGTCGGGCGGCAGGTTGCCGTAGGGCTTCCAACCCAACTTCGGCGGTGGCATAAACTCCGAATACGCCTCGATGCGATAATTCCCGTCCCCGCGATACCAGGGGGAAGCGGGAATGAGCCGGTGCCAGCCCTGCGGCATGATGAAGTCTCCGGTGAAATGGGAACAGAATTGGCGTCAGTATGCGAGTTGAAGGGTTGACGGGCAAGGAGAAGTCAGGGCCGGGCACGAAGTAAGCGGCGCTCAAGAGCGCCGCTTATTTCGTGCCCGCCTCGGACGAGTTTGCTGATTCATGGACTTTCCGAGTCGTTCTCCGAAAATCGGCTTCTCATCATCTCTTCCATCAGCCGCACGGCCTCTGGATCGGGCGGATGCTGATCGAGCCTTTCGCGCGTACGCTGTTCGATTTCGCGCAGTTTTTGCTGCATTAATTCATGCAGGGCGGCGGCTTCGGGCGGCATCGCGCCGGGATTGAAGATGGTTCCGTCTTCTTCACGCATTCGCTGCAGGTGTTGCAGTGCGGTCTGCATCAGCGCGGCTTGATTCTGCTCCGGCGACATCGCTGCGAGCCTGTCTTGTAGCAGCTGTTGCTTTTCTTCGCGGTCGTGGGCGCGCTGGGCGGCTTTTTCGCCGAGGAGCGTTTGCCGCAGCGCTTCGAGCCGGTCGCGCGAGGGCGATTCGAAGTTCACATAAACCGGGGCGCCCTTCGTCGTGCGGTTCTTCCAGCGGCCAGTGCGGGTTTGTTTCGACTCCAGCTGTACAATGCCGTCGGACTCTTCGGGGTAGAGCATTAGCGCATAACTCGCCGCGTGGCGGTCGATCATCGACATGTCCTTCGACAAGGGCTCCGGAAGGGTGGTCCGGGAAAGCATTTCTCCGGCTGGGCTATGTTGGCGGGTGAAGAGCACAAGCGAGCCGCCCAGCCGAACCAGGATTTGCTCCAACTGAGCCGGCGCCTGATGCACCGCCGACATGTCCACCGTTTCGCGGGCCACGACTTCTGCGCGCTCGGCTTCCGACCAGTCGACTGATGGCGTCTCGAACGTCTCGAGCATGCGCGTGAGGAATTTCGTTACCGATTTCGAACGCGGATTTAAGTCGCCGGGGTCGCTGTGGTAGGACATTACAGCCGGTTCCCCGTGCAGACCGTTAGCGTTGAAGTTCAGGAAGATCTCGCCGTCCACTTGCTGATCTTCGGCGAAGAAGAAGATAAGGCCGCGATCCGGGATCTCGTCCTCCTCGTAAGAGGCCCAATCCCAGAATTCGGGGCCGGGACTAGCGATCTCTTCCAGCGGCAGAAGACGAAGATGCGTATCGTAAACGAACCCGCCGTTTTGTCGGGCGTAAACTTCGCGGAGCACTGCCGGCAACTGCACGCCGCGCTCGCTTTCCCATGCCGCGATCTCTTCGGGGCTCAACCCTGGCCTCGGGTTGAGCATCGGATCGCTAGTGGGGTTGAACGCCGCGGCTCCCTGCGGGCCGAATTGCTCCGCGAGTTGCTGCATGTACGCTTTCGTTTCTTCGGCGCCCATGCCGGGAAAACATCCCGGCTCGGCCCAGAATTGGTCGAAGTCGATCATGGCAGGCTCCCGGTTCGGAGTATGCTATTTGGCGTCTTGCTTCTCCTCGTCCTGTCCCTCCTTCAGCTCCTCCGGCGGCGGCGCGGCCGTGGGGTCGGCGAGTTCGCCGGTCGTCAACTGCGCCTCGACCGTCGCCACTTCCTTTTCCGCTTCGCCCGGCTTCAGCGGCTGGTCCTCGTACTCGGCGTTTTCCAAAATCAGGTCCAGTGTCTTGCGCTCGATGAGTTCGATGGCCAGCGCTTCCATCATGTCTTCGCGCTCCAATTGGGCGCGAACCCGGCGCGGTGATTCGTCCGAACGGTCGGCAATGCGCTCGATCTCGGCGTCGATATCATCCTGATCAACGTCGATCTTCTCTTCCTCGGCAATCTTCTGGAGGACGAAATGCTCCTTCAGCGCCATCGCCGTGGTGCGTAGCACGTCGCGCTCCAACAGGCGCACCTTGCCGGAAATCTCCTCGTCGCTCATGCCGGAGGAGCGCATTTCCATGATTTTGCGCTGGAAAGCCCGGCGAGCTTGCCGTTGCAACAGGTCCTGCGGCAAATCCCACTTGGCGGCCTCGTTGATGGTCTGGAGAATCTGCTCGCGAAAATGCTGGTTGCGCTGGTAGTCGAGCTTCCGCTCGAGAACGACGCGAAGCAATTCTTTCAACTGCTCTTCGTTATGCACGCCGAAGCGGTGCAGGTACTCATGCGTCAGCTCCGGCAAGCGCATCGTCTTGATGTCCAGTATCTGGAACGTGGCCTGAACCTTTTGCCCTCGCAATTGCGGTTGGGACACGGTATCGGAAAGCGTGATCTCGACCACGCGCGAGTCGCCGGCCTTGGCGCCCTTCAACTGGTCGCCAAACTTTTCGGCCACGCCGTCGCGCAAGGCCAACGTCGGATCAACGCGAATCTGCACTTCCTTGGCCTCGCTCAGCACCTGCTGGCCGATGCGCGAAACCAGATCGGCGACGATGTAGTCGCCGATCTCGACGGTCGCCTTCTCCCCCTTCGGCACCAACTGGCCATCGGGTTCAAGCAACCGGCGTAATTCGCGATCCACGTCGGCCTCAGTGAATTCGTACACGAGACGTTTGAGCTTCAAGCCCTTGTAGTTGGGCAGGTCGAACTGTGGCCGCACTTCCACGTCGAATTCGTAAATCAGCGGCCCTTCCTTGGGGATCTGAATTTTGTCGGGCTTGATGTCGGGCGGGGCCAGCGGGGCAACGTCATAATCCTCGGCCAGTTGCTCTAGGCTGGCCATCAGCACTTCGCCGCGGACGTCGTCTTGCACCTGCTTGTGGTAGCGCCGCTCCACGAGCTTGCGCGGCGCCTTGCCGGGCCGGAAGCCGGCCACCACTGGCTTGTCGTGCTCCTGCACCAGTTCGCTGATTTTCTCATCGATGCGCGTGTCGATGTCTTCGCGGTTGACGGTGATCTTGATGTGCTTTTTGCACGGCCCGGCATCGGTGATTTCCACGTCCTGGCGCAGCTTTTCCGGGACCTTTTCCTCGGCGCCGTTGGCGGTTTTCTCGCCGCCGCCTTCGTCGTGGCCGGCATCGCTATCGGCATCTTCTTCGTGCATATTTTCGGGGTCGGGATGTTCGGTGTCAGGCATGATTTGGTCCTTTCATCCTTTCTCGTTCTCTATGTGCTTGTGTAGTCTATTTGTCTTAGGCGCATGCGAATGGAGTGGAAAGGGAGCAGGAAATGGGAAACGGATTGCTCAATCAATTGGTGTAGACAAATCGCGCTCCAATGTTTGGTCGAGGCGATGGTTCGTCCCTCACAGTCCCGGAACCGCTCCGCATCATCACACTCGATCCGCTGGCGCAACCGTTGTTCCGGCATGTCTTTGGGCACGAATTCGACTTGAGGGTCGGCCCGCATCACTTGGGAGCCGCCGGGGTAATGACCGCCCAGCGCCAAGCGATTCTGCGTCTGCTCGGTGCGTCCGATCAGCCGGAATTTCATGGCGCAGCGTGGACAGTGGAGGGATTGATCTGGAAAGTGTTCAAAACAAAGAGCGGGCGATGGGACTTGAACCCACGACAGCCACGTTGGCAACGTGGCGCTCTACCACTGAGCTACGCCCGCTACGGACAATAGGGAATTATAAGGCCGTTGCAGGCCTTTTCAAGGCCGAAATCGGGCGTCTGCTACGCCGCAAGCGGCGTCAAAAGACCAGCTGCAACCCATTCTGGAAGGCATACGGATTGTACTTCTGGATTGTCGAATTCTCCTTGGGCCGGTAGTTTTCGACGATACCGAAGCTGAAGATCTGGAAGTGTGGTGTAATCGAATACGCGGCCTTGAGCACGCCCTGGTGGATCGGGGCATCGTGATAGGGGATGCCGATCTGCTCGGGGTAATAGAAGCAATAGCAGCCGTCGATCATGAGGCGATCTTTGCGGTAGCGCAGGCCGGTGTAGAAACCCAACCCCCAAATTGGTTGATTGTCGCCCTTGAAAACATCGCGGCCGTACAGGTCGCGCACGCCCAGCCCCAGCGGGTCGCCGAGCATAGCGAAGTTGTGCACGAAGCCGTGCTGGTCGTAAGTCGCTTCTCCGTAGGCGGTGAACTGGCCGAAGTGCGCGCTGCCGTCGAAGCCGAACACGTTGTTGAACTGCTTCTGCTGATCGGAACTTACGCCGTCGCGAATCGTGGCCGAGGCGCCGAAGGTCCAGTTGGGCCGGTCGATGCCGAGGCGCGAGACCAGGCCCTTACTGGAGTTCGTGGCCAGGTCGGCCTGGTCGTTGACGACAGCCACGTCTACCGACCAGCCCTGCGGCTGATAACGGAAGAAGAGACCGGTGTTCACGAAGCCAATCACATTGGTGCGCAGGAATGGGGCATCGATTAAAGCATTGGAAAACATCGGCGAATCGTACTGGCCAAAGGGCGTGCGCGAGCGGCCCAGGCGAATAAGGAAGTCGCCGCGCTGCAATTGAGCGTATAGCTGAAAGATCTCGAATGTTTGCACATCGAAATTCGCTTTGTACAAATTTCGTGTCGAGTCGCTGAGGATCGAACTGCCGTACGGTTCGTTCAAATAAAACTCACCCTCGGCGCTGATGGCCCATTGACCTTGCACACTCATCAACAGCGGCCGCAAGATTCCTTCCGCGCCGAAGGTCTGCTCCAAACCGGACCAGAGAATACGCTGATCGTCGCGGAAGTAACCGCGCATCACACCTTCGATTTGAAAGAAGGTGGATTCGTCGATCGGGAAGGCGATCACTTTTAGTTCGGGTGGCCGGTTGTTTGGTGTTGCAGTTGCATCCAATGATGGCGTCGGTTGCTCTGCCGGAACCGACGGCTGGTCTGGGACCGCCGGCGGCAGAGACTCCAAGTTCTGCGCCTGCTGGAATGGCGATGATGACTTCTGCTGCGGGTCGGCAACGAAATTCCAGCGAATGGTTTGAATGAAGCGATCTTCCTGAGTGATATGCAGCAGATCGGGCGCGTTCAGCACCGACTCCGGAAGCTTCCGCGGCGGGTTGCTGCCGGGCGGTGGACCGGCGGGTTCCTGGGCGAAGCAGGGCAACGCCAGCAGGATGACCAGCAAACTTGCGCGAAAACTATTCATGGACGAAATCGCCAGAAACAACGATTGCTTTAGCGAGCGGCGAGCCATCAGGCCCACGTGGAAGCCGTCCCCACGTCGGCCTTACGGCTCGACGCTCGCCAAAAGCGCGCAACCAGCGCGCAGAATCTCACTTGGAAATATCGGCAAAATAGCGCGACTACTTCGCTTATTCCGATTTGACCTGATTTGCGCACTTTTCGGATTAGGCAAACCACTGCGGAACGGAAGGTGCGAGCGCCGTCCGTTAAGTAGTAGCCGAAAGAAGCTAAATTCCAATGCTGGCCAGGGCATCGACCACCCGGCGCGCCAGGCCCACGGCCGTTGGAGCATGCTCTTCCGCCTGGAGCATCGCCAGGCGCAGACGCTCGCCAGCCTTGGCCACGAGTCCCTCATCGTGTTGTTCGTGCAGTGCTTGAGCCAGGTGAGTAGCGCTTTCGGCCAGATGGGTCACTTCCGCCGGCGGAGCCTCCGATTCTCTCAGCGTACCGCTCAACTCGTCCAACAGTTCGGCTAGCGCGGTCTGCACCGGCGGGCTAAGGGACTGTGAGTGTCGCAGCAACCGCGCCAGTTCGCGAATCCGCTCCTGAACTGTTTGAGTAGTCTCAGCATTCGGCTCCCGTTCATCGGGCATGACGGTTCTCCAGGATTTCATGACTCGATGCCGGCGCTATTGTAGCTGTCCGACAACGATCCGCAGCAGTTTTTCGCCAATGATGCCCGTCGCCCGGGATCAAGGAAAGCTGCATTGTCCAACGAAAATGGTTCGCCTACCATTGGCATAGAATTGATTTACGTGCTACGCCGCAAGCGGTGGCAAGAGTTTCTTTCACATGTCCCTCACGCGGGCCGAGTTGGCCGACCGCTATCTGGAGCAGTTGCCGTACCCGCCCTACCCGGTGCAGGACGAAGCGCTTTTGGCCTGGTTCATGGCGGAACAGGGCATTCTTGTCTGCGCGCCCACGGGCACCGGCAAGACGCTCATCGCCGAAGCAGCACTATTTGAAGCGCTGCACACCGGACGGGCCGCCTATTACACCACGCCGCTTATCGCTTTAACCGAGCAGAAATTCCGCGAAATGCAAGAATGCGCTGTGCGCTGGGGCTTCAATGCCGAAGACGTGGGCCTGGTCACCGGCAACCGGCGCGTCAATTCCGATGCTCGAATTCTCGTTGTCGTCGCAGAAATCCTGTTGAACCGGCTCCTGCATCCGGAAGCGTTTGATTTCGAGAATGTTTTCGCCGTGGTGATGGATGAATTCCACAACTTCGGCGACCTCGAGCGCGGCATTGTTTGGGAACTCTCGCTTGCGCTATTGCCGAAACAGGTGCGGCTGCTGCTGCTCTCCGCCACGGTGGGCAACGCCTTCGAATTCATGCAATGGTTGGAACGCTGCCATCAGCGCAAGCTGGAACTGGTCGAAGGCCGGGAGCGCAAGATTCCACTCACCTATCATTGGGTGCCGGATCAGTTTCTGTACGAATTGCTTCTCGACATATCGAAAGGCGACGAGCCGACCCGAAAGACGCCGGCTCTCGTTTTTTGCTTCAACCGCGATGAATGTTGGAGCGTGGCCGAACAACTGAAGGGCCTCGATTTGCTCTGGTCCGGCCAGCGAGGCCAAATCAACCAGGTGATCGACAAGCTCGACTGGACACAAGGCGCGGCACCGAAGCTCCGGCAGATGCTGCTGCGCGGCGTGGGCGTGCACCATGCCGGCGTGTTGCCAAAATATCGGCGAGTCGTCGAAGACTTGTTTCAGAAGAAGCTGCTCACTGTCGCGGTTTGCACCGAGACATTAGCGGCCGGAATCAATCTACCGGCTCGCTCGGTCGTGGTCACCAGCTTGCTGAAAGGTCCATACGGCAAGCAAAAACTGATCGACCCCAGCACCATTCATCAAATCTTCGGCCGGGCCGGCCGGCCGCAATTCGACAAGGAAGGGCATGTTTACGTGTTGGCCCACGAAGACGACGTGCGGCTCTTGCGCTGGAAGGAAAAATACGACGCGATTCCCGATACCACAAAAGACCCGTCGCTGCTGAAAGCCAAGAAGGACCTGAAACGCAAGAAGCCGCCGCGCAAGGAAGACAACTGCTACTGGACCGAAGGGCAATTCGAGCGGCTCAAGGGTTCGCCGCCGGCCCGGCTGTATAGCAAGGGCCCGCTGCCGTGGCGTTTGCTGGCCTACATGCTCAAGATTTCGCCGGACGTGGACAAGATTCGCAGCGTCATCCGTAAACGGCTGCTCGATTCGGCCCGAATCGCGGCCGGGGAGAAGCAGCTGGAGAAGATGCTGCTGGCATTGGCAGCAGGCGGGTATGTCACGTTGGATCCGAACCCTGCAGGCTCAGTTCCTTCCTCTGCGGACAAGAACGCCCACAAGCCGGCAGGCGAGCAAAGCGAGCCTGCCGGGTCAAACTCTTCCCCACGATATGCACCAATCCGCGCCGCCACCCCCACCGAAAGGCTGGAGCGCCTCCTAATCTTCCGCGGCGTGCACCCCCTCTATGGCGCGTTCCTGATCGATCAACTCGGCATCGCCAGTCCGGAAGAGCGATTGCAGGCGCTGGAGAGCGTGCTGGAGATGCCCCGGCCGTTGCTCCGATTGGTGCGTGTGCCGTGGGACCTGTCGCCGGGACCACTGGCGGCGACCCGGCTCGACGCGGATTTACAGCAGCGCGGGTTGATCGCCGTCAAAGTTCCACCGCCGCCGGGCGAGCAAGAAGAAGAAGAGGAAGAAGATTGGGAAGAGCGCCCGCCGAGCCTGGCCGAGAAGCTCTTCATGCTCTTCGAGGCGCTCTATCCCGATGTCACCGACGTGACCGTGCAGTCGGTCTGGTCGGCCGCGGAGTTGCTGCGCTTTAATGGCGACTTCAACACCTATGTCCGCAATCGCGATCTGACGAAGCAGGAAGGGATCATCTTCCGGCACACGCTGCGGTTGATTCTGCTGTGTGACGAGTTCTCGCAACTGACGCCGCCCGACACGACAGCGGAAGAATGGACAGGCTGGCTGCGCGATCTGGAAGCGCGCCTGACGGCAGCGTGCCGGAAGGTCGATCCCACCAGCACCGATCAAATTATTCAGACCGCCCACGCGGCCGACGTTGTAGAAGGCGAGACGGCCAAGAAGATCGAGATTCCGGACGTGCCTCAGGTCGAAGTGCTGTACTCGGCGAACCAGGCGCCGGACACGGATGGCGGATTTGGCGAAGGGATACTCGAAGAAGGCTTGCAGTGACCGCCCAGGGAGAGATGTCGCAAGGCGGTCACCATGATCCAAGAGCGCCGCTAACTGACCGCAGCTTGCGTGCTGGCCGGCAAGCCTTCGTGAATCCATTCCGATGCCTTGGTCGCATCCGATAAATCGAAGTAGCGAATTGCGGCCTTCGTAAACGGCCGGCAAAAAGTGGCCATGCCCGCTTCCCAGCGCTTCTCGCCCACAAGCGCCAGACGCTCAATGTGGCCGAAGTGCTTCCAATCGAATCTGAAGTCCTCCCACAGGCCGCCCATGTCCCAGCCGTGGAAATCGTGCATTTGAACCAGCAATCGGACCTTCCCATTCTGCGCGATCAAGCGCTCAACGTGCGGGACGAATGTCTTGTAGTCCTCTTTGGTGAGTTTTCCGGACAGATTCACGACCAGAATCTTGCCGGCGGCTTCTTCATGCAGATCGACAGCCATGATGCACCTCCTTTAGAGTCTCGGTTCCGGACATAATCATTTTATTCCTGCACCGGAGCGAGAACATACTCCCCTCTCCCCGTTGGGGAGAGGGGCCGGGCGTGAGGGGCGAACTCCCAACCCCTCACCCCTAACCCCTCTCCCCAACGGGGAGAGGGGAACCGGTCGCGGAACCGTCCTGTCCCAATGTTGACCTCATATTTACTTTCCATCGATCGCCCGTAGTGGAAACAACTTCGACGGCACATGCTCGCGTTTCATGATCTCGGCCATTTTCGCGACGATATCGGGATGATCCTTCGCCACGTTCGTGGTTTCGTTTGGATCATTCTTCAAGTCATAAAGTTCGATGTCACCCGGCGTTTGTTTCGCCGCTTTTGGGTCCGGGTTGAGATTCAGGCGGATCGCCTTCCAATCGCCGACGCGCACACATTGCTGTCCACCGGAACCCGGCGACTCGCGGTAGAGGAATTCTCTCGCTGGCTGCTCCTTGTCCAGTAAGGTCGACGCGAAGCTAATGCCGTCGATCTTTCCCGGAATTGCATCCTTCGCGCCGATCAATTCGAGAATCGTGGGAAACCAATCTTCAAAGCCACAAACCCGGTCACTGATCGTTCCCGGCTTGATGACGCCTTTCCACGAGACGATGCACGGTTCGCGGAAGCCGGCTTCGTGGTAGCCGCCCTTGTGGCCGCGTAAGCCGCCAGCGCTGTTGAAAAACTCGCTGTCGGTTCCGCCATAGCGATCCCAGAGCGGCCCGTTGTCGCTGGTGAAAACGAAGATCGTTTTTTCTTCGAGCCCCAATTCGCGCACCAGCGCGATGATACGGCCCACGTAGCCGTCCAATCGCGTGATCATTGCTGCGTAAGCGGCATGCGGCTGGCGGTGCGGCAAATAATCTTTGTCGCCAACATAGGGCTTTTCGGGAAATTTCTCGGCATATTCCTTGAGCGAATCATCGGGCACCTGGAGCGCGAGGTGCGGAATCGTCGTCGGGAAATAGAGGAAGAAGGGCCGGTCCTTGTATGCCCGCAAGAAAGCCAGCGCCTGCTCGGTGATCAGGTCCGGCGCGTAATCGACACCTTTATAGCGGGCGTAGCTGGCTGCATCGTCCAGGTCCGCATCGGCAGGCAACTTCTGGTGGGCCGAAAACTTCGGGTTCCGCAATTCGATGTGCTTCTCGTTGTCCCAGAGGTGCGTGGGATAATAATTGTGGGCCACGCCCTGGCAGTTGTAGCCGTAAAAGCGGGCGAAGCCTTGCTGGAGCGGGTCGCCCGTGCTGCCGACCGGCCCGAGCCCCCATTTGCCGAAGCCGCCGATGGTGTAACCGAGCTTCTGCATGGTCAGCGGAAACTGCAAATAATCCGCCGGCACCGGCTCTTGACCCTCCGGCTGGACGGCCTTGTTCTCACGAATGTAACCATGGCCCGGATGCTTGCCGGTCATCAAGCAGCAGCGCGACGGCGCGCAGACGTTGGAGCCGGCATAAAAATTGGTGAAGCGCATGCCGCGGCCGGCCAGCCCGTCGATATTCGGCGTGCGAATCTTCTTTTGCCCATAACAGCCAAGGTCGCCGTACCCGAGATCGTCGGCGAGCAAAAAGACGATGTTTGGCTTGTCAGCAGCGGGAAGTCGGGCAATAGCGAAGATGAAGAAAGCGAACGCGGTGCAGAAACGGAACATCGATGCTCTCCTGCGAGACTTGTCTCGGTTCATTTTGGGCTTCAGCGAAAGCGAGTCCATAGTGGAATCCCGGTGTGGAAGTG
>DATGHS010000383.1:0-23841 GCA_035307785.1 Gemmataceae bacterium | reverse complement strand
AATGGCGCGGGCGGGTTGACTCTTGACAGTGTTGCGGAGGGCTAATTATGTCCGTTCAGAGTTTTCAATCCCATCTTCGCGACAAGGCACCCGGTTTTCGATGTTACGCCGCAGGCGACAAGACTAAGACGGTTGCATTTCTCGCCAAAGTGACTCATGACCTTGGGGCTCCAGCGAAGAATGAGGCGCTAAATGCCGTTAAGCAAACGCTCAAGGAGGTCGCCGAGCCGTTTCGCGAGCTATGGCAACTTCATGACGGCATGTCCTTATACTGCGATCCAAATTCCGATGCTGTGGGCGTCGAGTTTTTCTCCATTGCGAACTGGCCATCAGAAACGGAAGCGATGCATTCTGAGATGGGTGCGATGGGATTCGACGTTGAGGCAATGCCGGAATGGTTTCCCACTTGCGTCGTTTTTGGCCAGATTCCCCATTCTGGTAATTACTTTGCCGTTAGTTCAGAAGGACAAAGCTTGGGGCAGATTTACTACTTGGATCATGATGACTACCGCGAGGATCCAATAGCAACGTCTCTCGTAGCATTCTTGGATGCAATCACTGCCAACCCTGCCACTTTCCTCTATGAACGGGGGTGCTACACCCGATATTCCGATGGCAAGACCAACAAGCAATGGATTCCGCAGCAATATATCCCTGACCATGGCAAATTGACTTAGGCGGTCGATAGGCCGGCGCGTCCATGCTTGGCCCACCCTACGAGTTTTCGATGGAATTGGACAATGTACCGCATCCCCTTCCCCTTCACCGACACGCGCATGGTGCTGACCCCGCCCTTGGAATCGCTTCCGGGGTGGGCGCAGATGATTCTGCTCTTTCTCGGCTTGTGCATAACCGGCGGGTTGCTCGTTTGGCTCTACAGCTACGAAGCGAAACTGGTGCGGCCGCTGACCGCGGCCGGGCTTCTCCTGTTGCGCGGCTTCGTGCTGGTCTTGCTTTTCTTCGTCTGTTTGCAGCCAGTGATCTCGCGGCCTACGTCGGAGCGGATTGCCGGCCGGGTGCTGATTGCGCTCGACCGCTCCGACAGCATGAGCATCACCGATCCACAGCGCGATTTCGGCGAAAAACTGCGCCTCGCCAAGGCGCTGAACCTGCACCGCGACATTTGCAAGGATTCGCAAATCGACGACTGGCTGAAGGAGATTTCCGGCGTCGGCCGAGTGAATTTTCTCAATAATCCCGCCGGCGAAGCGGATCGCGCCAACTTCAATCAGATCTGCGCTCGTGTGGATGCGCTAACCCGAATGCAAATCGCGCAGAAACTGCTCGTCGGCGAGAAGCCGGCTTTAATCAACGAATTTGTTAAGCGGCACGGCACCGAGATCGTCGGCTTTTCACAAGAGATCGGCGAGTTGACGCCGCAGGAAATCGCAGCGCTTTCGCCGTCCCAACCAAGCATCTCTTCGAAATCGGCGCCGAGCGCGTTTACCGACCTGCGCTTGCCGCTCGTTCATGCCCTGGAACATTCCGGCACTGATCAGGGCAAGATTCTTGGCGTGGTCATGCTCACGGATGGCCAGCATAATTGGGGTCCGCTGCCATCGGCAAAGGCCGGCGAACTCGGAAAACTCGGCGTGCCAGTGTTCCCCATCGCCCTGGGCGCGAACAAGCCACCGACAGACATCGCGCTTACTGTGGTGCAAGCTCCCACGACCGTGTTCAAGAATTCGGAAGTTCCCGTCGAGGTGCGTTTCCAGGTAAACGGCCTCTCGGCTCGCGAACTCGTCGTCACGCTCGATGTTCCCGACCAGCCGCAATTGAGCGAGCGCATTCAGCACGACGGCATCACGCAGAATTATTCGGTCCGCTTTCAGCCAAAGCTGGAGGAGGTGGGCACCAAGCTTCTCACGGTAACGGTTCAACCGCAACCGGAGGAACTGTGGCAAGACAACAATAGCCGCCCCATCGCCGTCAACGTGGCCGACGACAAGGCGAAGGTGCTGCTCATCGACGGCGAAGCTCGCTGGGAGTTCCACTACCTGGCTTCGGCCCTCGCCCGCGACAAATCCATGCAAGTGAAAGACGTGGTCTATTCGCAGCCACGGCTCGGCAGTGTATCGGAAGAGGATCTCCAGCGGAGCGGCTACCCGCTCATGAAGTTGCCGAGCGAACAAGACGCGCTCAATTCCTACGATTGCATCATCCTCGGCGACGCCTCGCCGGAGCAGTTGCCGATGCCGGACCGCGTGCGGCTCGAGAATTACGTGGCCGAGCGCGGCGGCACGCTGGTCTTTCTGGCCGGCAAGCGCTACATGCCACAGGCCTTCGCCACCACCCAGACCGAGCGCGAGAACGAACCGCTCTGGCGCTTGCTGCCGATCCAGGAGCCGCATGAAGTAAAGCCAGTTGACGGCTTCGGAGTCGCGATGACCGCGGAAGGCCGGCTCTCCGCTTTCCTGCAAATGGAATCGACCAGCAACCAGAGCGAACAGCGCTGGAGCGAGTTGCCGAAACACTACTGGGGCCTGGTCGGCAAAGCCAAGCCGGGGGCGGTGACGTTGGCGTACTACGGTGACGGCCCGCCGAAGCCCGACGCCAAGCAGGAGCGCGAACGCGAGCAGAACAACGCGTTGATCGAGCGCCAGAATTATGGCTTTGGGCGCGTCGTTTACGTCGGCCTCGACAGCACTTGGCGCTGGCGCTTCAAGACCGGCGACACCTATCACCATCGCTTCTGGGGCCAGGTGATCCGCTGGGCCGCATCGGACAAGCCGCTGATCACGGGCAATGAATACGTCCGCTTCGGTACTCGGGAGCCGGTTTACCGCTCCGGTCAGGAAGTGGAAATGGTCGTGCGCCTGAGCGATGCCGCTCGTACGCTGGGGCCGAGCGCTCTGGCCGGCGTGCGACTTTACCGCCTCAAGCCAGGCAAGCCGGACGAGAACGCGGGCTTAATTCCGCTCAGTCGCCGCGAAAACCGGCCAAAGGAGCTGGCCGCAAAAATCAGCGATCTGGCCCCCGGCACCTACGCTATGGAACTCGCCATTCCCGATTTGGCCGACCAGCTTCAGGCCAGCGCCGGAGTGGATGGGCAACCGGGAAAGATGCGGGCCATCTTCACCGTCTCGCCGCCCGACAGTGCCGAGATGGTTGACCTGGCCACGAATCGCCCGCTGCTGGAAGATCTGGCCCAACGCAGCGGCGGACAAGTCTTCGAGGCCGAGGACGCCGGGCAGTTGATTGAAAAGATCAGCAAGATTCTCGCCCACCGGCAATATCGAACTGAGACGCGATTGTGGCGCTCGTACTGGACGCTCGGATTGTTCTTGCTGTTGCTGAGCGTGGAATGGGTCGCGCGGAAAATGGCGGGGTTGCCGTAAACAAACCGAAGGCCCGGGGACGAAAGTCTCTGGGCTTTTACACTTCGGCCTGCGGCAGGCTGCGTAGCAGAAACCACATTTGATTCGCCTGCATTCGTCGCCGGGCGCGGTATAGGCCGGCAAAGAGAAACGGCGGCCATAGGAAGTGCGCGATCTGCAACATCTGCAGCGATTGAGCGCGAACTTCAGGATCTTGCGACTGCACTGCATAGGTATGCACCGCCCATCCGCCGACGACCAGCGCTACGAGGCCCAGCGCTTGACAGATGGCCCCGCCCCAAAGCAGCCCCCTATAGCCGCGCACCTGCACGGCGTACTCAGCCTGAGTGCGGTTGTTGTTGAGCGAGGAAAACTGAATTTCGCCGCGCTCCGGTAAGCCGCCAACCGCCGGGCCCACACGCTGGAAACTCAGACGGTCCTGCGTCCTCTCTGAAACGGAAAGCGACCCGGACGATATTTTCACCAAGACCTGCGCCAGTTTGTCCGCGAGCCCGTGAATCGGCGCTTCAATTTCGACGCTTCCGCGCAGCCAATCTTTTGCGGCCGGATCGCTTTCGCCAAGTTCATTTACCGTCTGTTCCGGTTGCGCGGCAGTGCTGCGATAGCACCAGACGAGGAACCAAAATCCCGCCAGCCATGCGAGTGCAGCCATGGAGCAGATGATCGCGAGAATAGTTGCGGCGGTTTCGGAACTCATCGCTTTAAACCCGGCGAAGCCGCAAGCGGTTTAATGGCGGCTCGCAAGGAAGATGATCACACCCACAATCGCCACGATCAAAAGCACCAGGGCCGTGATCTTTACCCAGCTATACGGCCGCTCGCCCACTACGTTGCCCGTGCGCGCATTCACCATGACGCGGTACACTTTGTCGTAATAGCGGTAGCTCGCCAGCCATAGTGGCAAGAGAATGTGCTTGAACGTCACACCCACATATTGCGACTGCATGCTGTTGACGATCTGGTGGTCGCCGCCAATGTCTTGCATGCAAAGCTGGTGAATGTGCTCCTTCATGATCTCGCGCGCGATGCCGAAGCCGCGCTTGAGATCGATGGCATAGCGTTCGGTCTTGAAGCCGCTCAGGTATTCGGACTTGTAAGTGACCAGGCGCTTCAAATCCCACGGTGCTAGCGATCCGACCATGTTGTCCGGCAGGCTTTTCGAAGCGCAGACCAGCACGTCGTCGAAAAAGTGCTGAACTTCGCCGGAGCATGGATACCACATGGTGCGCACGACCGTGCGGGTACGCGCCACCTGGTTTCCCTGGGCATCCGTTTCGTAATAAGTCTCGGTGTCGGTGTAATCGATGCCGCGCTGGCCCGTGTAATGGGTGTAGGTCATGGCATCGTAGGTCCAGTACGGAACATAGATGCCGCTGAGCTGGCCCAAATTCGCCATCTTTTTCAGCGCCGAAGGAGCGAACCACCGGCTCTTGATCCACGTGGCGAATTCTTCGCGCGCTTTGCGAATGTCTACTCGAAATGGCAGCACCGATTCCGGCGGAATCATGTCCTCCGCTGCTTCGGGCTGGTTCTCCAGGTGCGTGCCGCAGAACGGGCACTTGTCGGTAGCTACCTTGTCTTCCAATAGCACCACAGCCCCGCAGCCGGTGCAGCGAACCTGCGATGACCGGCCTTCGAGCTTCGTGCGCTTGCCGGCCAGCTTGCTCAAGTACTCTTCGTAGTCGCGCTCCTGCACGCCGACCTTGTCGGGCTTGATTTCTTCCACGTGCCCGCAGTACGGGCATTTGAGCGAGCGCGAAGTGGGGTCGAAATCCAACCGGGCCCCACACTTGCTGCATGGAAATTTGCGGTCCGACGGCGGCGCCTTGGTCAACGTGGGGGCTTTCTGTTCCGGAGGCGGCGAATCGGCGGGGAGAACGTCTTCCGGCATGTAGGTCATCCTGTTGCGGCTCAACGCCCAGGGACGGAAGTCCCTGGCCTTGTGTCAGGATGATTCTATTCCAGTTTCTTGTCCTTCAAGGTGGCCTGCACCACGGTGTTCATAAGAATGGTGGCCAGCGGATTCGTCGCCTGGCCAAGCTCGGCGACGGCCCGATGTAGCGCGTCCACGTCGCGACCCTGCATTGCAGTGCGCGTGGCAGCGACGGCGGCATCAATGTGCTGCCGCTGTTCCGGTGTGATCTTGTCGCCGGCTTGCCGAAGGCCCTTCTCAGTATGCCGCAGGTCGGTGTCAGCTTTGTTTTTCAACTCGATGAAGCGGCGGGCGGTGAAGTCCTCGTGAGCATGCTCCACGCTATCGAGCACCAGTTGCTCCACTTCTGCCTGCGTCAGGCCATGGCTGGGCTGCACAGTGACCGATGTTTCCTTGCCACTGCGTTGCTCCTTGGCGGTGACGGTGAGAATTCCGTTGGCATCAACGAGGAAAGTCACATCAATTTGTGCCATCTGGGCCGGCATCGGCGGGATGCCGCTGAGCTTGAATTTGCCGAGCTTGCGGCAATCCTTTACCAGTTCGCGCTCGCCCTGGTAGATCGTGATGTCCACGCCCGTTTGATTATCGACGAAGGTCGTGTAGCGCGTGGTGGCACGGGCTGGTATGGTAGTGTTGCGGTAAATTAATTTGTCCATGGCCCCGCCCAGGGTTTCGATGCCGAGCGAGAGCGGGATGACGTCCAGCAACAGCATGTTCCGCCGGCCGCCTGTAAGGATGTCGGCCTGCACGGCCGCCCCCATTGCCACCACTTCGTCCGGATTCAACTCTGTGTGCGGCTTGCGGCCGAAGAACTCTTCAACTTTCCGGCGAACGAACGGTATGCGCGTCGAACCGCCGACGAGGACGACTTCTTCGATTTGCTTCGGCGTCAGGTTGGCATCGCGCAGCGCGTTGCGGCACTTCTCCAGCGAGCGATCGATGAATGGCGCCAACAATTGCTCGAATTCCAGGCGTGTGAAGATGCGGCGAAAATGGATGCCTCGGCTTGGCACATCGAGAACAAACTCGGCAGACTCTGCCGACGAAAGCGCGATCTTCGTCTTTTCCGCAATGTCACGCAGATGCTGCAACAGTTCCGGATCGCGCTGATTCAAATCGCGGTCCAGATCTTTAGCAACCACTTGCATGATGGCCCGGTCGAAGTCGTCGCCGCCGAGGTACGTGTCGCCATTGGTGCTCAGGACTTTGAACACGCCCTCGTCGATGGATAGAATCGAACAATCGAACGTGCCGCCACCCAGGTCGTATACCGCCACGATACCGCTTTTCTTGCGATCAAGTCCGTAAGCGAGTGCCGCGGCCGTGGGTTCATTCACGATGCGCAGCACGTCCAGCCCGGCAATGCGACCGGCATCGCGGGTGGCTTGGCGCTGGGTGTCGTCGAAATAAGCCGGCACGGTGATGACAGCTTGCGTCGGGTTGCCGGCCAGCCGCCGGACTTCTTTCAAGATCAGCGCTGAAAGCTCTTCTGGAGTGTGTTCCTTACCGGCGATGATTACGTGCAGCACCTTGCGGCCTGCTTCGACTTCGCGCTCGACCAGTTGGTGCGGAATCAGCGGCAATTCTCTCTGCAAGTCGGCCAGCGTCCGGCCCATGAGGCGTTTGACGCTGAAAATGGTGTGCTCCGGATCGCTGAGCGCATGCTTGCGTGCCTCGCTCCCGACCAGCACTGTGCCGTCTTCATGAAAGCTAATGACGCTCGGCACCAGGGAATTGCCGTTCGCATCGCGCACAACCACCGGCCGGCCATCTTTCATGTACGCGGCGAGGCTAAACGTGGTGCCGAGATCGATTCCGACAACGGAAGAGGATGACATGAAGAATTGCCCTGATGATTCTAAGATTGCCGACGCGCAAAAGATTCAAAGATTGACCGTCTTATTGGTGCCGTCAGCTCTTGCTAACCGACGTCTATGAGCTGGCTCCGAGTGAACTCTGCCGCCTCGACTTGCTCCAAAGTTGCATACTCAAAATCATCCAATTCGACGGAGCCACAATTTGGACAGTGGCCACCCGATGGATCACGCCAATGCCCACAGTAGCCCTTGGTTAGGTCGCGCGGTTCGGCGAACACCATGCCTATCTCATCGCAAACCACAGCAAGCTTGCGGCATTTGGGACATACGATGAATACCAGGTGGCCGGGACAGTCGATCATGCAAGGACAATGCCGATCGGCCAAAGCCCAACGCCATATTGGTGACACTGCGTCCATCACTGCCTCGGTCCGATACTGGGCGTTAAGGGACTCGAACCCCTGACCACCGCGGTGTAAACACGGCGCTCTACCACTGAGCTAAACGCCCGATATCGATTACATTTTATACGAGCCGGAAGCGTAAGCGACGGATCGCCGCGATCCGTCGCTTACGCTTCCGGCTCGTCATTGTGCCCGCAGATCGCGCAGCAGGCCCTGCATATACTTTATCGCATTCAGCCGGCGGCGGATCGAAATAAGCGCTTCCTTGCGATTGCTCGGCGTCATCGCGGCGAAATCGTTTTCCACTTCCTGAAGCATCATCGCGCGGCGATGCTCCAGGCGGTTCTCCATCTCGCGTCTTGGCAGCGAATCGGGCGGTTCGACTTCACGAAGCTCCTCGATGGCCATGCGCAGTTCCAGCACTTCTTCGAGGAACTCCGGGGGCATTTCCTTTTGTTCGGAAGCGGTGGGGCCGCGTTCCAGTTGCAACAAATACTCCGCCCGCTTGAACGGGTCACGCAGCGCTGCATAAGCTTCGTTGAGCCGGGCCGTGGCGTCGAGGCTCGCCTGTTGTTCGCTGGTAGCGCCCAATTGATGGAAGTCGGGGTGGATGGCCCGGCTGCGGGCCAGGTACTGGCGCTCCACCTCGCGAAGATCAAGCGCAAAGCGCCTCGGCAAGCCGAGGCGCTGAAAATGGTCGAGTTCGCTCATCGAAGCGTTTGAGAAGCAGTCAGAGCCGCGCACGAAGTAAGCGGCAAGATCTTGCCGCTTACCTCGTGCGCGGCTCCGACGCGATCCATTCATTACATCGAGAACGAGCTGCCGCAGCCGCAGGTTCCCTTAGCGTTCGGGTTCGAGATGCTGAAGCCGCGCTTGTTCAAGTCGTCATGGAAATCGACGGTCACTCCGCTAAGGTATAGCAGACTGCGCTTGTCGATCACGACCGACACGCCGTGCATCTCGAAGGTCTCGTCGAGCTTCGGGTTCACCTCGGGGTCGAGGTCGAGCTTGTGCTGGAAGCCGCTGCAGCCGCCGCCCACCACGCGCATGCGCAAGTGCAGCGGGCGCGTCTCGCCGGCTGCCGCCTGGTCCGCGACGATCTTCTTCACTTCAGCGGCCGCTTTTTCGGTAAGCACAATCGGGGCCGTCGTCGGCGCCGGGGTTTCTTGTTTCAAGCCAACGGTGGCTTGTTCAGCAACGGTAGACATTTAGTAGAATCTCCAAAGTTCAGGTTAAACCGCTTGCGCTTGCATCGCAAACGGCGGGTCAGCCAAAAACTATTCTTTCGCCCAGGGACCGGCCGTCAATGCATGAGACCGATTCATCACTTCATCCTCGATCTTGCTGAAAGTCAGCTTCTTGTCCCCGAATTTCCATTTGTATTTGCCCGGCTTTCCTACATCGGCTGGCGCCACGGCCGGCCCTTTTTCGTCTTTGAATTCAATTTGATCCTTCGTGATCTTGTAGCTTCCCTCCACCAAGACGTCGTTTTCGTGATAAACGCGATACTTGCCCTTGTCGTCGAACTTGATCGAGATCGTCATACCGTCAAACGTAATGGCGAATTTCCCCTTCGGGAAATCCTCGGCTCGCGCCAGGTTGCTGAGTCCAAGCCACAAACTCAACACGGCAACCACGGCCAGGCAAGTCTTGACTCGAAGCATGAATGGCCTCCAGGGAAGTAACCAGCCGATTCAAACTCTCACGCGGAGCCTTCGGGATCTACTACGCCAACGCCGGCTCGGCCTTTTGCTTGTGTGCTACTTGCTTTTCCTGGTAATTCTTGATCGCGGCCTTGATCGCGTCTTCGGCCAGGACCGAGCAGTGCACCTTCACCGGCGGCAGCGACAATTCTTCCACAATCTGCGTATTCTTGATGGCCATTGCTTCGTCGATGGTCTTGCCGCGCAGCCACTCGGTGGCCAGGCTGCTCGAGGCGATCGCGCTGCCGCAACCGAACGTCTTGAACTTGGCATCCTCGATCACGCCCGTTTCCGGGTTGACGAGGATCTGCAACTTCAAAACGTCGCCGCACTCCGGAGCGCCCACGAGGCCGGTGCCGACGTTGGGGTCGGCCTGGCTGAAGCTGCCCACGTTGCGCGGGTTGTTGTAGTGATCGAGAACTTTGGTGCTGTATGCCATGAGATTAACTCCCTTGCTCGCGCTGCGGGCTCCCGTTAGTGGGCCGCCCAGGAAACCGTCTTCAAATCGATCCCTTCCTTGGCCATTTCATACAGCGGGCTCATGCTCCGCAGATGATTCACTGCATCGGCCACATGGTCCATCACAAAATCGACTTCTTCCTCAGTGTTGAAGCGGCCGAGGCCGAAGCGAATGCTGCTGTGGGCAAGTTCATCCCCCACGCCCAGCGCCCGCAGCACATAGCTGGGCTCCAGGCTGGCGCTGGTGCAGGCCGAACCGCTCGATACGGCCACGTCTTTCACGCCCATCATTAGCGCTTCACCTTCCACGTAAGCGAAGCTCAGGTTGATGTTGCCGGGCAAGCGCTCGGTGGGGTGGCCGTTGATATACGTCTCGTCGATGCGCTTCATGATGCCGGCCCGCAACCGCTCGCGCAGGCGAATAAGCCTTTGCGTTTCCTCTGCCATTTCGTTCTGGCAGAGTTCGCAGGCCTTGCCCATGCCGACGATGTTTGGCACAGCCAACGTGCCGGAACGCATGCCCCGCTCATGTCCGCCGCCGTCGATGAGCGGATCGAGCCGAACCCGCGGATCCTTCTTGCGCACGTATAGCGCGCCCATGCCCTTCGGCCCGTAGATTTTGTGGGCCGACATGCTTAGCAGGTCGATGCCCATTTCGTTGACATTCATCGGCACTTTGCCCACAGCTTGCACGGCATCGCAATGGAACAGCACACCGCGTTGCTTGCACACCTTCCCGATCTCCTTGACCGGGTGCAGCGTGCCGATTTCATTGTTCGCGGCCATGATGCTAACGAGCATTGTCTTGTCGGTAATGGCTTCGGCAACTTGCTCCGGATGAACCTGGCCATAGCGATCCACCGGCAGAAACGTTACTTGAAAGCCGTCGCGCTCGAGGCGCTTGCACGGGTCAATCACGGCCTTGTGTTCGGTAATGCACGTGATGACGTGATTGCCCTTTTTCTTGTACATGCTGGCCGCGCCCTTGATGGCCAGGTTGTTGCTCTCTGTGGCGCCGCTCGTGAAGACCATTTCCTTGGCCGAGGCGCCGATCAAGCGGGCAATCTGCTCGCGCGCTTCTTCCACCGCTTCTTCTGCTTCCCAGCCGAAAGGATGATTGCGGCTGGCGGCGTTGCCATATTTCTCGGTGAAGTATGGCAACATCGCCTCCACTACGCGCGGATCGCACCGCGTGGTGGCGTTGTTATCCATGTAAATTGGTAGTCTTACCGCCATTTTCGCTTTCCCCAACTTTATGAATGACTTACCGCAGCCACTTCCGGCACTGTAACGGAAATCAATGCCGGCGCCGCTCCTGGTGTTCGGAAGATATCGGCCAACGTCAGCCGGCTGAGCATCTCGCGAATCCGCTGATGAATCTCCGCAATCGGGCCCTTCACCGGGCAGATGTGCATCAGGTGGCAGCCATCGTCTTCCACCGGCTGATTGCACTCAGCAAACCGGAACGGATCTTCCATCGATTCGATCAACTGCACCAGCGGCACTTCCTCGGCCGGGCGATGCAAGATATAGCCGCCTTTCACGCCCCGGTGACTGCTGACGAATCCTTTGTGGCAAAGCTCTTTCAGGATATTGGCCACAAACGCCCGGCTAATCTGAAACCGGTCCGCGATCTCGCGGGCACAGCCGCCGTGCGGCCGCTCGTGCAAATACTGCAAGATGAGCAGGGCGTAGTCGGTCTTTCTGCTAAGTAAGGCCATGCGCCGGCCCATCCATTGGAAAGAGAACCAAATCACTACTATTTGTATTCTAGGCTATTCGACCTTGGCAAGTGCTATTTTGCCCTAAGATTGTGACTTTTTTCACAGGCAGGCAGAATATGAAGAGCCATAAGAAGTTGCGTCGCACATGAATTTCACAAAGTTTCGCTCATCTTTGGCCGCAAACTCATGCTAAATTGCCTTCAGAGACACACCGGCAAATTCGGACAACTCGATTTCGCACGACGCAGAGGTTCCCCCCATGACCAGCAAACAGTTGGCGATATTCGCAGCAGTAATTCTCGTGGCGGCGCTGCCGGCCTACCTGGTGTTAAGCCGGACCCTCGGCCCGAAGCATTACGATGATGTCCCGATCGTCGCCGACGTCGGCGAAACAGAAAACAAAAAGCAGCCCGCCCCGAATCAGCCGCTTTCGACGGAAGAACTGGCCAAGCAATGCAAGCCCTCGGTGGCGGTCGTGAAAGGCAAATTCGGGCACGGCAGCGGCTTTCTCCTTTCCAGCGGTGTCGTCTGCACCAATGCCCACGTCATCAACCTTGATTTCGAAGAAGACATACGCCTGCATTTCCCGTCGGTCCAAGACAAGAAACATCGCGGACCGTACAAGGCCAAATTCATCTGGGCCGATCGCAAGCGCGACATTGCGTACCTCCAGGTGGATTGCAACGAAGTGCCGGCCCTGGAATTGGCCGAATTCTACGAGTTCCGCAGCGGCCAGGAAGTGCTGGCTGTGGGCAATCCCGGCCTGGGCGACGGAGCGATGCTCGAGAACGCGCTCAGCCGCGGCATGATGAGCACGATCTGGAAATCGCCGGAAGGGCCAACCCTTTACCAGTTGAATATCGCGGTCAACCCGGGCAACTCGGGCGGACCGGTGATCGATTCGCTCGGCCGCGTGTTGGGCATGATTACCGCCAAGACCAAGGACAGGGAAGGGATCGCTTTCGCCGTCATGCTGGAAGACTTGCGCGACGGCATGCTCGAAGCGCAAGGCCAAAGTAACGAAGCCACGCCCGATCTGGTGGATTGGTTCAAGGCCAACACGGTGCTGTCGCGAATGATTTACATCGGCGATTTGTATTTGCGCGCTCTCGAAACGTACACCAAGGCGATGGACACCGCCATGGCCCGTGGCCTGAGCCCAAATGAGGGTCTCCGCGCCGCCGAGCGCGAAATGGCTGATGATGTGAAGCGCGTCAACCGTATGTTTGCCGAGGGTCTGGAGATAAATTACCAGTCCATTTCCAAGAGCCCGTTTATCGTGGCGACCGACATGGCGAACTTGCGGCGAATGATGGAAGTTTGCAAGGAATTGCGCACGCTGTATGACAAGCCGCACGGCACCGTGCAGAGCTACCGGCAGCGCAAAGATCAACTCCGCAAAGAATTCGAGAGCCTGGTAGGCTACTTCTCACGCCACGACAAGCCGCCGAAGAGCAAGAAGGGATAAGGAAACAAAAGAGGTTAGCCGCGAGGCGGAGTCCTCGGAGCCGAGCGCTCGGCTCCGAGGACTCCGCCTCGCGGCTAACCTCTTTTGGTTTTGGCGAACTGGTTACATGCCGCTCGGTCCCTTCGGCGGCATTGGCGTGCCGCGCCCCGCGGGTGGCATGGGCATGTTCGGGCCCATCGGCGGCTTACCCGTTGGCGGCGTCGAGCCCATGGGCGGCATTGGCATATTCGGCGGCCCCATCGGCGGCGTCGAGCCCATCGGCGGCATCGGCATGGGCGTTTCCGGCATTGGCATTGGCATCGGCATCGGCGTCGCCGGCGTTTCGTCCTTTGGCGGCGTGGCCGGCGTCTCGGAAGCGGGCGGGGCGGTTGGAATCGGCGGTGGCGTCGATTGGCCCGGCGCCGCGACCTGCGGCTTCGGCGGCGCGGCCTTGCCAAACGAATCGTAATCGACGTACCAGAGCACGCAGGCCGTGATCATGGCCAACAGTGAAATTACTAAAAGCCCGGTATATGCATCGCTCTTCGGCCGCGGTTTGGACTCACGCTCGGCCCGGTTGCGCGTCTTCGTTGCCATCGTGCGATTCTCCCCGATCGATGAAGTTTGTAGTGCCCCGATTTATCGGGGCAACATCGGCCGCATAAATGCGGCCACTACAAACCACAAATCACTTCCCTTTTTCCGTGTCGAAGCCAGTAAAGCGCGCCTGGGCCGGGACTACCTTGGTCGGCGGCGGGCCGGCCATGGAGCTCTTTTCCACAAGCAGCAGTACACAGCTGGCGATCATCGCGACCAGCGCGACAACCAATAGCCCGATGTAAACGTCGTTCCGTGGCTTGGCCGTTTGCGGCCGGCCGAAGCGACTGGTAATTGCCATGAATCTGTCCTCTTTTCAGGAGCCGGGAGCGCAAGCGACCGGATGGAGCGAGTTCTCCGATCCGGTCGCTTGCGCTCCCGGCCCATCTGCTACTGCGGGCTACCAATAACCTTCGTGTCCACCGTGTCGCCCTTCATGATGGTGGCGTTGCGCACGGCGGGCGTGAAACGGCCGGCGGCGCGGTGGGTTTCGATATTCGTGATCGTGACCGTTCCCAGGTATTGCGCGCTCGGCGACAGCCGGTACGCCTGAAGAATCGTGCCCACGCTCAGCCCGTGATCGCTGCCGAGCGACACCGTGACCAGATTGTCTGCCACGCCCGTGACCTGGCCCTTCACTTCCACCGGGGCCGGCTTGTAGGCGTTGGTGGCCACCGCGCCCGAAGCCTTCAACTGACTATTCTCGCGAGTGAGCACTTCCACTTGCATCATCATTTTCTGGAGCCGCTCGTTCAGCGAGTTCGATTGAATGCGAGCCGAGACGGCTTCATTGCGATGATCGACAATGCTCTTTTCCAGCGCCAGAATTCTCTTGTCGCGCTCGGTCTTCTGCTCGGCCAGCATGTCGCGCTCTGTTTGCAGCTTCTGCATCTCTCTGGTGGAAGCCACATTGTTCGACTGTTCGGTATTTGCCAGTGTCTTCTGTTGGGCCAAGTCAGCCTGTAAAGCAGTGACCCGGCCATTGAGCGCCAGAATATCGTTCTGCAAAGCAACATTCTTTTGTTCGAGCTGTGTGTTGGCCGCTTCCTTCGCTTCCACGATGCTCTTGTACGAAGCTTGGTCCGCTGCCCGGCTAGCTTCCGAGATACTGAGTTCCTTTTTGACTTCGTCGTAACCGTTGCGCCAGTTGGTGCGGGTCATGAAGACCGTGACAATCAGGCCGGCGACGGCGAGGCTGAACACCAGGTTGACGAACACAAGGATTTTGCCCAGGACGGTCATGTCGGAACCTCCAAGCGAACTTTGGCCGGCAAGCTCTCACCCCGAACCGCCGCAAGCTCGCGGAACCACTCTTTGCTGAACAATCGATGCAGGCAAGCTGTTCCCCGGATTATTGGTGCGGGACTATGCCGGCCTGTTGTTTTCGTGTCAAGACATCATTTGTTTGCTGTAGCACGGAATTTATTCCGTTCGACCATCTTGTAGAACGGAATAAATCCCGTTCTACAATGCTGGCATTTTGGCTATTGCCCGCCCGCGGTTACCTTTTCCAACTCCGCTTTCCGCTGCGACAGAATCTGCTCGCGCTTCAGGGCCAGGACCAGCTCCGAGTAGCGGTTGGCGAGCAATGGCTTGATGAAATCCTGCTCGGCAATTGCCCGTTCTTTGGCGTCACGCTCGCTTCGCTGCATCATGTAAATGCCGCGGTCGTCCAGCTTTTCCTGATCCAGCCGGCGGCTCAACGCTTCGTATTCTTGCTGGGCCGCCGCGACCGCTTCCTGTTGTTTGAATATCTCTCTCTGTCGCGCGATGATCGTTTCCGTGTAGTATTTCAATTCGCGGGCCGGTTGGCCGCGAACTTGAAGCGGCGGCTGGCCCTGGCGTTTGAAATTCAGCGGCTGGGCGAACACTACCACCGGCGGATTGACCGGCTGGCCCTTCTTGTCCTTGCCGGTCTTCGCGATCAGCATCTGCTCTTCGTAAAAATCTTGATTGGCCGGCCGCAGTTTTTCGTTGTTGAACAGAGCGGTGTTCGCGGTATTCCATTTCGCTTCGGCGCGATCGCGAGCTTCCGCCAGGTCTTTGATCTGGTCGCGGTACTTATCGACCTCGCCCTTGAGCTGCTTTTCCGGAATCGAGTTCCACTGCACGCGTTCCTTGATGACCACGGCCGTGGCCGCGAGCAGGCCGAGGGCCACAATCACGTTCAAGAAGACGAAGATTTTTCCGAATGTAGTCAACATCGAAGATCCCCTTGCGTCGAACTCCGTCGCTTACGCTTCCGGCTCGTTATTTCTGCTTCCGGCTCGTTATTTCTTTTGTTCCAGTTTGCGAAGATCCGCTTCCAGTTTGTCGTTCTTTTCCATGGTGACGCCGAGGCGCTGCTGAATCGCGAACAGGTCGTTTTGAATCGCGCTCAACTTGGCGATTTCCTTGTTGGCCTGGGCCGTCATCGTTTCGAGGTTCTTGGTCTGCTGTTCCAATTCCGTTTGGCGCTTTTGCACCAACGTCTGCCGTTCTTTGAGGTAGGTGTTGAGTTCGGCGAGGTACTGGTCGAGCAGGTGAAGCTCTTCGGCCTCACTTTGAATGCGGTTGAGCAGCGAATCATACTGATTATTGAACGTGGCCAGGTCGTTTTGCAGCAACTGCTGCATGTCGGTGGCCATCTGCGTCAACTGGTCGGCATGGCGCGAAATGGCAGCGATGTAAGCTTCCATCCCCACGACCGTCATCACCCGCTGGCGCCATTCGGCATTGCTCTCGATCGCGAACAGCAGCAGAGCGACATTCAAACGAATCTCTTGCCGATTGGCTTGCGGGCTCGTGCTGCGATTCGGCGGCGACTTAGCATTCACGAAGCGATCGTTCACTTCCTTCAACAGCGCATCGTAACGCTGCTGCTGGTCGGATCGGAGCTTTTGCAGATTTGCGGCGTCGTTGGCCTTTTCGGCGTCCGGTATAGTTTCCGTCACAAGCTTCTTGTATTCGGCGATGAGCTTTTCCCATTGGAGCCGCTCGCCCAGCGTGCGGCAGGTGGGCACGATGATCGCCGAAAAAGCATTGGGCTGTTCGGCTGGGGTCGCTGACGTGATGATCTGTTCGGTCTTTTTGCGCACCTGCTCCAGCTCGGCCTCAACGGTCTTCACCTTCGGCAGGCCGGCAAACGCTCCGCCACCGGAGGCAGCGCCTGGATTCACCGCGTAAATCTGGTTCAGCGTGTCTGGACCGATCTCATCGACAACCTTCGTGTCGGGGACATCTGGGTCGACGTCGTGATCATTGATCGGCAAACCATCTCGCACAATCCGGTGAACCAGAGCCGCCTGACTCCATTGCTTCACCTTGCCATAGTCCATCGAAACCAGGACTACAAAGCCGATTGCAAGTAGGAGATTTAGAAATAGCAAGACCTTGCCAAGGGTAGACATGTTCGCCTCTCAACTTCCGCCAAGCCGTTCCGGAGCCGGCCCGAAGAATTTGACTATCCTTCTGATTCTGACCGATAGCATACGTGTTGACAAGTCAAAAAGCGTTACCATTTTGGAATTTACGCTTTGGGTTACGAATTCTGGGCAGACAAGGAATGGGGTAGCAATTATTCCCGAAACGTGTGGATAAAACAGTCGTGCCAGATTTGCGGTGCGTAGGCCCCTGCTGCTTCATTCCCGCGTCCCTAATACAACTACAGAACCGCAAAGTCGCGGCAATCAAGCGGAGGAGGAGCGCGTGCCTTGGGATCCTGATGCGCTTTGGATCTATGCCGTTACCTTGGCGACCCTTCTCGCCGCAGCGCTCGGCTTGCCGATCCCGGAGGAAATTCCGATCGTCACGGCCGGGGCCGTTTGCGGCCACCCGGACACACCCGTGCGCTGGTGGATTTACCTGCCGGTGCTGATCGTCGGCGTGGTAATGGGCGACGGAATTCTTTACTTTATTGGCTACCGTTGGGGCAACCAACTGCTGCAAAACAGCTGGGTACGCCGCCGTTTGCTGCCGCCAGATCGACAGGAGCGCATCGAACGACGCATTCAGAAATACGGCATCTGGATTTTGCTGGGCGCGCGGCTGACCCCGGGGTTGCGCAGCCCGATCTTCCTCATGGCAGGCTCGCACCGACTGCCGTTCATCAAATTTTTGATTGCCGACGGCATCTACGCCATCCCTGGCGTGAGCCTGCTCTTCTGGTTGGCGTACCTTTTTAGCGACCAGTTCATCCGCTTGATCGAGGAGGCCGAAAAATGGCGGCCGATCATCGTGCTGATTGTTCTGTCGGCCGTGGCCATTTATCTGCTTCGGTTCTTCTGGAAGCATCCGGTCGCGGAAGGCGACCCGAAAGATGTGCCGATCATCGGCCGGCAAGTGGCATCGCACGTCGGGAAGCAACCGCCAGGGAACAATCCGCCCGAAGAGCCAAGGACTTAAGCAACAGCCGACGCCTGGATGGAATATCAAATGTGAAAGCCCAGGGACGGAAGTCCCTGGGCTTTGCAAATCTGACTCCTGACTACTTCTTTTCAATCTTCCACAGGTGAATCAAATACCGGTCGCCGTCCTTGCCGGTGAGCGTTTCGGTCTTTTCCGGCTTCCAGTCGCCCATCGTGAACCGATGCGACACGATCCGGGCGCCGGGCTTGAGTTGCTTCTGCAAGATCGGCCGCAGGAGTAAATCGAATTCGTTCCCCATGTAGAGCAAAACGACAGTGGCGTCGGAGAGATCCTTCACCTTGAGTGCATCGCCTTCGCGGATTTCCACTTTGTCGGCCACGCCTTCCTTCTGGGCATTCTCCTTCGCTTCCTTCACGCGCTGCGGGTCGATATCGACGCCCACGCCTTTCTTCGCGCCCCCCTGCTTCACGGCCGCAATCACCATCCGGCCGTCGCCGCAACCCAGGTCGTATACCACATCGTCTTTGCCGACGCCGGCGAGCTTAATCATCGCTTCCACTATATCGGGCGGCGTGGGCACGAAGCGAATGACGGCGTCATCCGGATGCACTGGGTCGTTCTCCCGCATGTCCACTTCCACTTCCTTGCCGGCCAGCACCTTGACTTCGCGCTTGCGCGTAATCGTCGTGTAATTGTTGGGCTTGATGACCGCCACGAGCGTGTATTTGTATTCCTTGCCCGGTTCCAACGGCGGCGATTCGAAGTTCCGTATTTCGCCCGTGGCTTTGGTCGGCATGCCCTCGATGGTGAGCGAAGCATCGCTCTCGGGCAGCAGCACTTTCATCTTGGCCACTTTCTTTTCATCTTGGGCCAAAGCCAGACCGGCCAATGTCAGGCCGGTAACACAAACCAACATCAAAATGATTCGGCGTTGCAACATGGAAGATTCTCCAGATGGGGATTCAATGCGGTATCAATATGGGGGGAATATGGCCGGAGTCAAGTAGGCAATATGCCCTACATCAAATCCGAGATGAAAATCTCGAAATCCGAAACAAATCGGAAATCGAAAATACAAAACTCCAAACCAAGTCGGCTCTGGGTCGGGTTTATGATTTGGAATTTTGAAATTGTTTCGGATTTCGTGTTTCGGATTTCGAATTTCGTCACATGGACGTTGCGATGCTGGCCCAATGAATTGCTTCCGGCAGCCACAGCAGCCCCAGCGCCGTGGCAATGACGATGAGTACGACGATCTTGAATTGGAACAATCGCCGCTGGAATCGTGCCTCCACCGCGGAATCGCCCATCATTCCCTCCAGGAAGCCGACGCGGCGCTCAATCGTCGAATGCTGCCACGAGTGCAGCCAACCCGGCTTGGTGCGGCTAATGCCATTGAGGACTGCGACCTTGTCGAGCGCGCTCATGAACGTGCGAATGCCGGTTGGGCACAGTGCATTGCCGTTGTCGGCGAGCACCGTCTGCTCGCTGTGGCAACTGCAATTCGGGTCGGAGCAGGAAACCGCACGGCAGCCGAAAACATCGGCCTGCCGTTCACAGCGGCGCGATAGGAAGCCAAACATGGTGAAGATATAAACCGCCAGGCCGAACAGCGTTGGTAAAGCAAGCCAGCTTTGCAGCCAGGATGCGCGCGCCTCCATGAATGCTTCGGCTGCCGGCCACAGTTCGCGCACCTGGGCTTCGAGTAGCCCACTGCCCCGTGACAAAATGGCCAGGCTGCCGACCAGAAATGCCAGATAGTACAGCATATGCTGATGCTTGACATGGCCCACTTCGTGGCCGAAGACGGCTTCCACTTCTTCCGGCGTCATGTCTTGCACCAGCCGGTCGCTGAGCAGCACGTAGCGCAGCCAGGGCAGCACGCCAACTACCATCGCGTTGGCCATGCCGTTGCGTGTGTTCCAGATGAGAATCTCGGAGCAACGGCAATGAAGACGCTTCGCCGCGGCCTCCAGGCGATCGCGCAGCGGCCCCGGCGGCATCGGTTCCAACCGCAGCAGCAAGCGCACGACCCACGGCATCAACACAACCATGCTGCCGGCCATCGGGAGGATAAACAGAGTTTGAGCGTGGTCGTCGCGGAAGGTCTCGGGAAATTGCCGCATGAGCCCCTGCGCCGCGATCAGCACAACAATCGGGGCGGCAATCAGTGCGAGGTTTTGCCGAATCTGGAAGCCGACGTAGCGCCAGCGCCCGCCGAACGCGCGCGTCTTGGTCCCCTCGCCGGCATGCAGCGCTTGCTCGGCATCGTAGAAAAAGATCCACGACAGCACGAGCCCCGCGACCAACGGTGCGAGGATGGCCAACTCTGTGCCGGGCGGCATTCGATCGGCCAGCCACGACTTGGCGGTGGCCTGCACCGCCCAACCCCAACCGAGGCCGTAAAGGATTAGCACATAAATCGCCATCAGCGACAGCGAATGCATCATGCGCCGCCGGCCGTAGTAGCGCATGATCCTTTCGCGGTGCTCCGAACGCTGCACGCGCTGCCGGGTGCGCCAGGCAAACCAACCGGCGCTCCCGCCCAGCATGGCCACCAGCCCGGTGGTGCCCAGGAGACTGTGAATCGGTTTCAAACCGGCCAAGGGCGGGGGCCAGTCCACCGGCAAGCACGCCAGGGAGAGGCAGAGCAGTAGCAAAAAGGGCATGATGTTTCGAGACGCAAAAAAACAACGCGGTTCGCGGAACCAGTCCCAAGCAAGAGGATCAGGCGAGGCTCAGGAGAAAGTGTAGCAGGTTCCCCGGCCTCTTGTCAGCGCCGCTGTCGTTTTCCTGCGCTTTTTTTGTTTTCGTGCATACAACCATGAAAAGAACAACAGCGGACCTAAACTCTCACTAACTTACGAGGAGATTTCCAGATGCGTTCAATTTTGCTCGCAGCATTGCTCGCCCTCGGATTGTTGTTCGCCGGTTCGGTTCGAGCCGATGACAGCAAGGAATTCGTCAGCCCCGATAACTGGGAAGGCCTGATGCAGTACTGGAAAGTGGAAAACGGCGTCATCACCGGCACTTCGCCGCCGGAAGGGTTGAAATCGAATACCTTTCTTTGCAGCAAGAAAAAGTACAAGGACTTTGAGACGAAGTTCCAGGTGCGCGCCAAGGGTGGAAACGATTACAACAGCGGCATCCAGATTCGCAGCGAGTTGCTGGACCGCAAGAACTTCGCCGTGGCCGGCCCGCAATGCGACATCGGCGAAGGCTACTGGGGCAGCTTGTATGGCGAGCGTTTCAGCAAGGAAGGCAAAGTCGGCGGCGGCCACATGATGAAGGGCGCCGACTGGTCCGCCGTGCAAAAGGTCCTGAAGAAAGGCGAGTTCAACGAATACTACATTAAGTGCGCCGGCAAGCACGTGACCATCAAGATCAACGACTTGACGACGGTAGACCAGGACTTCGATATCATGCCCGAAAACGGCATCATCGCCTGGCAACTGCACGTCACCAAGACGCCGATGGAAGTGACGTTCAAGGATATCCACTTCAAGGAATTGAAGTAAGCAACGCACAGCCGCTTGCGGCTTCGCGCTCGCTTCCAAGAATCGAATGCTTTGATTTTTGGAACCGAGCGCAAAGCCGCAAGCGTGGTCACGCATTCGCCAATCCTTTCCTGCTCTCCTGGAACTTCTTGCCGATGTAAACGAATAACACGCCCGCGGCAACTGTTACCGCCGTCGTGATGGCGAAGAACACTCCCGGCCCCAGCGGGCCGCGTTTTTCTGGCGGGTCGCTCAGCGAGCCGCCGTACATTGGCATCCATACGATGTTCATAAAATTGGCCAGGGTGTTGGTGAGCAAGAAGCAAGCGGTCACGTAGCCTTTCATCGTCTTTGGCGCGGCCGCGTATGACAAATCGAGCATTGTGCCGTAAAGCAGCACTTCGCCAAAGGTCAGCACGATATATGCCAGCGCCGGAAAGATGTACGATACTTTCTGGCCTGGGTTGGCGTCCACAATGAATCCGGCAAGCGCCATAATACCGACGGCGGCCGCTGTCAGGAAAAAGCCGGCCAGAATCTTGCGCATGGGCGTGAAAATGACCATCTCCGGATCGACCTTCGCGAACGTGATGTTGAACGTGGGCACCAGGATGATGACAAACAAAGCATTTAGCCACTGAAGCTGGTCCGCCGCAAAACTGATTGGCTTCGAAACAAACGGAATCTTGACGCTCAGATTTACGTAATCGCCAATGAACGAAATCCAAAGCGTGTCGTTATGTTCGTAGCCGAACCAGAACAGGATCACGAGGCCGAAGATAGCCAGGAGATATGCCAGCGTTCGGAAATTTTGCTTCTGCTCGGCTGGAGTCAATCCACGGCCGCCTTCTTTCTCTTTCGCAAAGGTGCGTTTGCCGGCTGACAGCACCGAAAAGGCAATCATCACCAGCACTGCCGGCAAGATAATCACAATCGCAATGGCGCGGCACAGTTGCTGACGACTCTCGCGGACCCATTGCGATATGGCAATGTCGAGCCCAAAGAAGAGAGCAAACAATCCAAAGATACCGGCCAGGAAGATCATGTCGTAAAACTGCTGCAAGCGCTCTTCGGGAGTTTTGGCGCGGTTGATCGTTTCGGTGGCATAGGTGCGCTTGCCGATGGCAAAGACTCCCAGCGAAATCGCCATTAGGACGGTGGGAAACATGAACGCGATCTGGTACGCCCGGCCAACCACCTCGGCTGAAGCCAGTTTGTAAATCCCTTCGCCCTTGCCCTGCGCTAGCAGATCCTGCGCTTGTTTCGCGGCTTCCGGAGTGAGATGGTGAAGGATGTACCATTCGCGGATTGCCGGCAGTGTCAGTTGCGAAATCAAAGCGCCGACGTTGATGGCCAGGTAGAACCACAAGAATGCGGACGTGCGCAGTCGTTCTTTCCCCGGCCGCTTCTGATCATAAGTCTGGCCCAGCAAAGCCGAGATATTTGGCTTGATGACGCCGCTGCCGCCGGCCAAGAGCGCCAAGGAAACAAAAAGGAACATGTGCGCGAGGAAGGTGAGCCGCTCCGGCGACAAGCCCTGGATGGCGTCGCCGAGAATCGTCGGATCGGAAAAGCCCAGAATAAAGTGGCCAGCCACGTACGGAACCGAAAAGCCGACGATGGTCCAGTACCGGCCCAGCCAGCGGTCCGCAATGAAGCCACCCAGTAGCGGCAGCAAATAGCAGCCCATCTTGAAGGCCGCATACAACGGTGCGGCATCCGTGGCAGCATAGTGTAGGGCCGTAGTGATATATAAGAACAGAATGGCCCGCATGCCGTAGTACGAGCTTCGCTCCGCGAATTCACCCCAGAAGAAGAAGTAGATGGCCGACGGATGAGTATCGGGAACCGGCGCCGCCGGGGCTGGCTTGTCCGCTGCATCCCAGGGCTCTTTTGGTTTCACGGCAGGTGTCGAAGTAATGGCGGTGTTCGGCGGTTTTCCGCTATTGGGGTCCGAATTCTGACTCACTGCGGAGTCTCCTTGCGCAAAGGGTCGCTGGCCGTGAGAGAGTTACCGGCGCGGCTCGACAGGTACGCGGCGAGTGAAGATTTGGTGATTGTAGGAAGAAAGACTCTGATACGGCAGAGTCGCTCGTGGGATTCAGTACTTCAGTGCGTGCCTGCACGACACAGCCGGTGCTACTTCTGACTAAGCAGGCTCGGAATGCGGTCTTGCCGTGGCCAGACGCGCCGCGTTTCACCAGCTGGCGTTTCATTTCACGGGGTTACTCTGTGTTTTCGTGAAATCTGAAACGCGGCGCGTTTTCCCACGAGAAAACGGGCAGAATGTCGCCGAGCAGGCCGCGCAGCATTTCATTCGCAACGCAAACTGGACTCATCGGCGGCCGCCCGAAGCACTTCGAGAAATGACTCGCGCCTGCTCGCCAGCCGCTGTTCGAGCCTCACGGTGCAATCGCATTCACAACACGCCCACGGCTCTTCGCCGGTGAGGTCGCGGCAACGGTGGCGGGCATGAGCATCCTGCACGCGCACCAGTTCGAAGTATTCCTCCCAGTACGGCCGCTCTTCGGCCAGCGGCACGTCGCAGAAGCAGACTTCCACCCACTTGATGCGG
>DATGHS010000382.1:0-8917 GCA_035307785.1 Gemmataceae bacterium | reverse complement strand
GCCCAGGGCCAATAGCCGGCAATTGACATAGGGCGCGATCTGTTCGGGCACCGCCCGCATATAGTCCGAGCTGGCCACGATGGGTCCCTTCGTTTTGCCGAGAGTTTGCTCGACATACGAGATTTTCTTTTTCTTATCCGGGTGTAGCCGGTTCCAGCGCTCGCATTCCATCGCATCGCGGCGAAGTTCCTGGTAGCTGGTCGCACTCCAGACCGTGCTCGCCACATTGTATTTTTCCGCGAGGATCGCTTGCGCCCGCAGCACCTCATTCATGATCACGCCGCTGCCCAGCAGTTGCACAGTGAGCTTCGCCTTGGCCGGCGTAACGGCCTTGTATGAATACAACCCGCGCAAGATGCCGTCGCGCACGCCGTCAGGCAATGCCGGCATCTCGTAGGCTTCGTTGTAGACCGTGATGTAATAGAAAATGTCTTCGCCCTTCACGAACATGCGCTCGATGCCGTCTTGCATGATCGTGGCGAGCTCAAAACCGAAGGTCGGATCGTAGGCCCGGCAAGTGGGTATGGTCGTGGCAATCAAATGGCTGTGCCCGTCTTCGTGCTGAAGGCCTTCGCCGTTGAGTGTGGTGCGCCCGGCCGTGCCACCCATCAGAAAACCCCGGCAGCGACTATCGGCTGCGGCCCAGATCAAGTCGCCGGTGCGCTGGAAACCGAACATCGAATAGAAGATGTAAAACGGAATCGTGTTCACGCCGTGAATGTTGTACGACGTCCCGGCTGCGATAAAGCTGCACATGCTGCCGGCTTCCGTGATACCTTCTTGAATTACCTGCCCGGTTTGCGATTCGCGGTAGCTGGTGGGAGTGCCTTTGTCCACCGGCTCGTAAAGCTGGCCCACGTGGCTGTAGATGCCGAACTTGCTGTACATGCCCGGCATGCCGAAGGTTTGCCCTTCGTCGGGCACTATGGGAACGATCAACTTCCCGACGTTTGGGTCTTGCATCAGGTCCATCATGAGATTGAGCCACGCGAGCGCGGTCGATTGCGTTTTGCCCGTGGTGCTGCCCTTCAGCACCTTTTCGAAGCTCTTGGGTAGCGGCGGCTTGCACGGCTCAAACTTCGTGCTGCGTTCCGGCTGGAACCCGCCGAGTGCTTCGCGCCGCTCCTGCAAATAGCGCATTTCTTCCGTATTCTCCGGCGGCCGGTAGAACGGAATGCTGTCAAGCTGCTCGTCGGAAATGGGAATACTGAAGCGGTCGCGGAAATGCCGCAGGGCCAGGTGCTGCCGCAATTTTTCGGGATCAACATCATGCTCCGACTTGGGCAAGCCCTCGCGCGGCAGCGTCACTTCCATTTTCTTCGCCTGGTGCGCGACGTTCTTGCCCTCTGCAGGCGTGCCGTAACCCTTCACCGTTTTTGCGAGAATGACGGTCGGCTGGCCTTGGTGCTCGACGGCCGCCTTGTAGGCAGCGTACATCTTCAGCGGATCATGCCCGCCGCGCTTCAGGTTGGCCAACTCCTCGTCGGACATGGGCTCGACCATCTTCTTCAACTCCGGCGTGTTGAAGAAATGCTCACGGATATAGGCGCCCCCTTTCACGACATATAGCTGATATTCGCCGTCCACTACTTCGAGCATGCGCCGGGCGAGCGCGCCGTTGTAGTCTTTCGCCAGCAGCCGGTCCCACTCGCTGCCCCAAATGACTTTGATTACATTCCAGCCTGCGCCCCGGAAAATCGCCTCCAGTTCCTGAATGATCTTGCCGTTGCCGCGAACCGGCCCGTCGAGCCGCTGAAGATTGCAATTGATAACAAAAATCAAATTGTCGAGTTTCTCGCGCGCTGCCAGGCTGATGGAGCCGAGTGTCTCCGGCTCATCGCACTCGCCGTCGCCCAGGAACGCCCACACCCGAGGCGGATCGTTGCCGAAATCGGCCAGGCCGCGGTCTTGCAAGTAGCGAATGAACCGGGCCTGATAAATGGCCATGATCGGCCCCAGGCCCATGCTCACGGTGGGAAATTGCCAGAATTGCGGCATGAGCCACGGGTGTGGATAGCTCGACAGACCGCCGCCCGCCTGCAACTCGCGGCGGAAATTGATGAGCTGCTGTTCGCTGAGCCGGCCTTCGAGGAATGCGCGCGCATACATGCCGGGGCTGGCGTGCCCCTGGAAGTAGATAATGTCGCCGGGATGGTCGTCTTTAGGGCCCCGAAAAAAGTGATTGCTGCCGATCTCATACAGCGTGGCCGCGGAAGCGTAGGTCGCAATGTGCCCGCCGACATTGGTATTTTTGTTTGCCCGCACGACCATCGCCATGGCGTTCCAGCGTACGTAGTTTTTGATCTTGCGCTCGAGTTCGCGATTGCCCGGAAAGGTGGGCTGCTCGGAAACATGAATCGTATTCGTGTACGGTGTATTCGCTGTGAAGGGTAACTGCACGCCTTCGCTGTGCGCCTTTTCCAACAGCGCTTCCAACAAAAACCGGGCGCGCTCCGGCCCCTGCGAGCGCAGCACGCCCTCCAGCGAATCGAGCCATTCGGCCGTTTCATCTGGGTCGATATCTCCTACTACCGAAGGGGCCGGCACATCGAGTTGTAAGATGCGATTCATACAGGCGGTCCTCGGTGTGGAGTGCGAAAACAGCTCCTCTTAATGCATTTTATGGCGCAACTGCACCGATGTGGCGGACCGGTCCCGGAAGTCTAGGTAGACACTGGTCCCGAATTGGGCCGGGAAATGCTTCCGGCGCATTTGCCTTTCCCTGGCCGGATAGTACCCTTGCTTCGGCGGGTTGCACCGGGCGGTTGCAGCGTGCGCCCGGCAAAGCTTGGAAATGACCGCTTCGGCACCGACCTTCTTGCATGACTATTTCCACCAGCACTACCAGTTCTGCTTTCGATGCCTATGCCAATGGCTACGATGCCGCCCTTGAGCAAGGGCTTTCCGTTTCCGGAGAAGGCAAGAACTATTTTGCCCATGGCCGCATCGCGTGGTTGCAAGGCGCCTTGCAAAAGCTTAAATTCCAGCCCGACTCAGCAGTGGATTTCGGCTGCGGCACTGGATCGGCCACGCCGTTTCTGTTCGACGTGCTGGGTATATCCTCCGTGCTCGGTCTTGAAGTCTCCTCCAAGTCCCGCGAAGTGGCCGAGCAAATGCATGGCTCCGAGCGCGCGCGGTTTCTGCTTTTCGAGCAGTACAAGCCTGCCGGCACTATCGACCTGGCATTTTGCAATGGCGTCTTTCATCACATTCCACCTCAACAGCGTGCTTCTTCGGTCGATTACGTATTCCGCTGTCTGCGGCCCGGCGGCCTGTTCGCGCTCTGGGAAAACAATCCGTGGAACCCCGGCACGCGGCTGGTCATGAGCCGCATTCCGTTTGACAAAGATGCCATTACGCTGACGCCGCCTGAGACCCGCCGCACGTTACGAGCCAGCGGGTTCGAAGTGCTGCGCACCGACTTCCTCTTCATCTTTCCGCACATTTTGAAATGGCTGCGTTGGACAGAGCCGATGGTCAGCCGGCTGCCCCTGGGAGCGCAGTACATGGTCCTGGGACGAAAGCCGGTAGGCTAAACGTGACCCGCAAAAACTATTCGCAAATTCATTTGCATTTTCCAAACCGGATCGTACCTTTGCCTCGGTGGATTGCGCAGCGGCCGCGCGGCGAGTGCTACACAATGCTACAAAAGTGCTACACTTTGCTACACAAAAAAGAATTTCTGCCTTTCGCGCTTCTTCCGCCTGCCCGCTCATGAAGCTGATTTCCAGAACTGTTTGCATTTTCGCCGAGTCCAAATATAGATTCACCATCAGTCACTTTCTCGTTCCAGGAGTTTCACCATGACGCGATGGTTGGGGGGCACGGCAGCAATGCTGCTCGCAGCGGCAATTGGCTTCGCCGCAGATGATTACAAACTCGGGCCCGACTCCATGCCGCAAGAGGGCGTGCCCAAGGGGAAAGTCGAGAAGTTCACGTGGGACAGCAAGGTCTTTGCCGGCACGGTGCGCGATTACTGGGTCTACACGCCGGCTCAGTACGATCCGGCCAAGCCGACTTGCGTGATGGTATTCCAGGACGGCGGCAGCTACGTGAACGACAAAGGCCAGTTCCGCGTGCCGGTCGTGTTCGACAACCTCATCCATCAAAAAAAGATTCCGGTGATGGTGGGCATTTTCATCAACCCCGGCAACGTCCCGGCATCCGATCCGAAAGAGAAGCCGCGCAGCAATCGCAGTTTCGAATATGACACGCTCTCCGACCAGTACGCCACCTTCCTGGAAAAGGAAATCCTGCCGGAAGTCGGCAAGAAGCTAAATCTGCGCCAAGACGCCGATGGCCGGGGGATCTGCGGCATCAGTTCCGGCGGGATTTGTGCGTTCACGGCGGCGTGGGAACGCCCCGACCTGTTCAGCAAGGTGCTCAGCCATGTCGGCAGCTTCACCAACATCCGCGGCGGCGACCGTTACCCCGGTATGATCCGCAAGACGGAAAAGAAACCGATCCGCGTCTTTCTGCAAGACGGTTCGGGCGACCTCGATAATCTCCACGGCAACTGGCCGCTGGCGAACCAGCAGATGGCGTCGTCACTCAAATTCATGAAGTACGACTACATGTTCGTCTATGGCGATGGCGGCCACAACGGCAAACACGGCGGCGCGATCCTGCCCGAATCGCTCATCTGGCTCTGGCGCGACACGCCGGAAGCGAAGCAAGAGTAAGCCATGGCAAAACGAAGAAGACCACTAATGACCGGGCGCGGCGACGCCGCAAGCACTCCCTCTCCCCCCGCTTCGGGGGGAGAGGGCTGGGGTGAGGGGGGTGAGTGGCCGCCAAGCGCCACTGTTCTACCCCCTCACCCCCGTCCCCTCTCCCCCGAAGTGGGGGAGAGGGGAGCAAGTTTGCCGGGCATTTTCTTATGCGTGTTAGCCGTGTTATCCGTGGTCTACTTTTGCAGCGCGGCGTCCGCCCAAGATATGCCACTGTCGCAAATCATCGCCGCAGACCACCCCTGGACGCTCGTGAAGAGCGGCTACACGAAGATCGATGCACTGGTAACCGATGCGAGTGGCCGGGTGCGCGTCATTCACGGCAAGGGCATGGACTTCGTTGGCGCCGACGGCGCCGTGCGCATCCGGCACGATGCCGATGCGGACGTGAAATTGCCGCACCAGGCGCGAACCCATCGGGGGCTGGTTTACATCATCCGCGAAGACGACACGCCCTTGGTTTCGCTGCTCAATCAGAATGCGCCGGTGGTTGAAACGACAGGCGTCGGCCGTCCTTCAGGATTGGCGCTTAGCCCGGATGACTCGACGCTGTTCGTCGGCGATGCGTCCGGCAACGCGGTGTGGGCATTTCGCGTCGAAAAGGATGGCACGTTGAGCGCCGGCGAACCTTATTGTCCGTTGCGCCTGAAGCCGGAACAAAAGGAAAGCGGCGTAACGTGCGTCATCACCGATGCCGTCGGCCGAATTTATGCCGGCACACCACTCGGCGTGCAGATCTTCGACCCCACAGGCCGGCTCTGCGGCGTGCTATCGAATCCGTGTGAAGGCAAAGTCACCGCACTCGCCTACGGCGGCGCCGACATGAATGTGCTCTACATGGCCTGCGGCGACAGGCTGTATTCGCGGCAGATGCTTGCAAGGGGAAAGTCGCCCGAACAGTAAATTGCTTTTCAAAGCATCGTGTAGCAGCGGCTACCAGCCGGCTGGAAGCCGCCGGTTCGTGCTGTTCTCATGATGTGGCCGTGATTCCCGCTTCCAACACGCGAATCACTTCGCGCAGCATAGTCACGTCTTCCCGGGTCGCAACGATTAGAATTCGGGCTGGTGAGTCCTTCGTCGCCACGTCGGAATCTGGCCGGCGCGAGCGATTCGCTTCGACATCGAGTTTAATGCCGAGGCATTCCAGGCCGGCGCAAGTCTGCTGCCGTACCGCGCTGGCATTCTCGCCGACGCCGGCGGTGAAGACCAAAGCGTCGATTCCTCCCATCGTAACCGCGAAAGCGCCGATGGTTTGGCGCACTCGGTGGGCATAAATGTCGAGCGCCAGGCGCGCGTGCTCGTTTCCTGCCTCAGTGGCAGCCAGTATCTCGCGCATATCGGCCGAAATGCCCGAAACCCCGAGCAGCCCCGATTCACGATTGAGGGTAGTTTCAACCTGCTCTGGCGCCAGACCATGATGTTGCTGCACGTGTAAGACAATGCTCGGGTCGATCGACCCGCTACGCGTGGCCATCATGAGACCTTCCAATGGCGTAAAGCCCATTGAGGTGTCGATGCAACGGCCGGCCTTCACGGCCGAGGCCGAGCAACCGTGGCCCAAGTGGCAAATCACCAGGCGCAGGTCGGGCTTTCCAAGCATCTCGGCGGCGCGGTGCGCGCAAAAGGCATGACTGAGCCCGTGGAAGCCGAAGCGGCGAATGCCCCATTCCTTTGTCCAATTTTGCGGCAACGGATACGTGTATGCCTCGGGCGGCAACGTGGCGTGAAAGGCCGTGTCAAACACGGCAATCTGCGGCACGTTCGGTAATTCGACTTCCGCGGCGGCCAAAGCCTCCAGACTCGGCGGGTTATGCAATGGCGCCAGGTCGGCCAGCGCCGAAATTCGGTCGCGTATTTCTGGCGTGATGCGCACGGCTTGGGTGAACGGTCCGCCGTGGACAACGCGGTGACCAACGGCGCTCAATGCTGAAAAGTCCCCCAAAGCAATGGGCGGCGTGTGGGTCAGATCGTGCAGAAAGTGCCGAACCGCTTCCCCATGCCCATTCCAGGGAACCTGTTCTGATCGCCCTTTGGCCGCGGAAGCGGAGTACTCGTAGCGCGTCTGGTCGCCGGCCCAATCGGCGAGGGCATGTGCACGCACTGTACCGTCAACCGACTCCACGAGTGCGGCCTTCAGGCTGCTCGACCCCGCGTTGAATAAGAGAATTTGCATCCCCGTACCTCAGAGTGGCATTGTAAGTGTAAGATGACATCAGGCGGTGAAGTTATCGCAAAATCCGGCGATATTACCCAATCGCTCTTGTCCTATCCAATCGATTGCGGTATGTAGCGAGTTCCGCGGCAGGGCCGTCGCGCTAGGCATTGGCTTTTTTCGCGCACCAAAGTCGCGGGAGCATTCCGGAAGATGAACAAGCCACGCGTACTGCTGACCATGGGCGACGTGGCAGGGATCGGCCCGGAGATCATCGCGAAGGCCTGGCCGAGGTTGCAAGCGGAATGTCGTCCCACCGTGCTGGGCGATCCGCTTTGGCTCGAAAAAGGTTTATCGCTGTCCTTAGTTCCGGCGCGGATTCAACTAATTGACCGGCCTGAAGAAGCCGAGCCGGGCGCCGGGCGAATTCCGTGTTTGCGAGCCACCCAACAGGATTTGAGCAGAGTCAAAATGGGTGAAGTCAGCGCGGCGGCCGGTCGCGCCGCGTATGACTTCCTATGTGCCGCCACTGATTTGTGCCTGGCCAAGGAGGCGGATGCGATAGTGACGGCACCATTGCACAAAGAAGGCTTGCGAGCCGCGGAGTTGCCATACCCCGGGCACACCGAGATCCTGGCCGAGCGTACCGGCACGCGCCAGTTTGCCATGGCGCTATATGGCCAGAATGCCGCGTCGTTGACGGTGGCGCATGTGACGTTGCACGTCGCTATTCGGGATGCCCTGAAGGCGATCACGACCGCGGCGGTTCTGGAAAAGATCGCGCTCGTGCACAACCTGCTTCGTCGCTTACTGGGCCGGTCGCCGCGAATCGGCGTGGCCGCATTAAACCCGCATGCCAGCGACGGAGGACTATTCGGCGATGAAGAGGAGCGCATCATCGCCCCCGCTGTCGCCCAAGCGCAGAAGGAAGGAATGACGGCGTCGGGCCCCTGGCCCAGCGACACGCTGTTTGTCCGGGCGACCCGTGGTGAATTCGACGGCATTGTCGCCATGTATCATGACCAGGGCCATATTGCCATGAAATTGCATTATGGCTGGAACCTGGTGAATATCTCGGTGGGGTTGCCCATCATTCGTACGAGCGTGGCTCACGGAACGGCCTACGACATTGTGGGAAAGGGCATTGCGGATTGCCGCAGTCTCGTGGCGGCCACTCAAGTGGCCGGCCGGCTGGCGGCTTCCCGGTAACAGAGAGGAGGAACATTATGATCATTCGCATTTTGACAGCGACGCTCGCGTTATTCGCGTGGTCCGCAGTTTCTGCCTTCGCGGAAGACGTGGTCGAGGTTACCGGCGGAACATTCAAGTATCCGCTCACTATCGAGGTGACTTCCGGCTCCAAGAAGATTCCGATGAAGCTCACCGGAGCTGCGATGCGGAAGAAGGCGATCTTCAACGTCTACACCATCGGCAGCTACATTCAGGCCGACGCGCGGGTCACTTCGGCGGAAGAACTCGCGAGTGCCGACGTGCTCAAGCAACTGCATCTGGTGATGGAGCGAACCGTTTCCGGCAAGGAGATGGCGACGGCCTTTCACGATGCGATTCGCGCCAACTATCCGACCGAGTTTTCGGAAGACCTCGACAAGTTCATGGAACTGATGCGGGCGCAAACGGCCGAAAAGGGCGATCACGTCTGGATCACTCATATTCCGGGCGTGGGCATCCACGTGAACCTGGTGGGCAAGAAGGCCGAGACCATCAGGAACCCGAAGTTCTCCAAGGCTGTGTGGGACATTTATCTGGGGCCAAAGAACGTGGGCGAAGCAGTGAAAAAGGGACTGACGGCCCGCCTGGATAAATGAACCAACCCGCGACGCTGATCGCGAACCTCACGGACGAGGAGGCTCTCATGCATACCACGCTGTATTTGCTGCGACACGCCGCTACGGAAGCGAATTTGGCCAATCCGCCGCGCTTGCAGGGCCGCAAGCTCAATCCGCCATTGGCGAGGCTCGGCATTCGCCAGGCGGAAGCGACCCGCGATTTTCTGGCGGTGCGCCCCATCGACGTG
>DATGHS010000381.1:0-11196 GCA_035307785.1 Gemmataceae bacterium | reverse complement strand
TGAAAACCTATCATGGCCGCATAACGTGGCTGCCCACGTCCGACGCCCGCAACGTTCCGGTCCAACTTACTTATAAAGGCGGCGGCTCGCTGGCCACGAAACCGAGCGAAAATCCGGGTGTGCTGGAACCGCAGAGCCAGGTTTACCTGGTCGAGGTGGAAGTCACCGATCCGGACGCCCTGATTCGCCCCGGCGTGTTGCCCGTCGTGAAGGTCCAGTGCCGCTGGCGCACCGCCGCCTGGTGGTGCTGGCGCGCGATCAACGTGGCGCTCGATTTGAAGTTGATGTAATGCGGATTGGCTCGTAGTTCCGCCTAAAGGCGGAATCGAACTGCCAGTTCCGCCTGAAGGCAGTACTACAAACAAGACTGTGCCCAAAGCTATCCTTTTCGATTTCGACGGCACGCTCGCCGACAGCTACCCCGCCATTGCGGCCAGCGTAAACCACGTGCGCGCCGCCCACGGCTTGCCGCCGTTGAGCGTCGAAGAAGTGAAGCGCCACGTCGGCCGCGCACTCCCGTACCTGTTGGAGCAAACCGTGCCGGGCACGAATCTGGAAGCCGACACCGCCCTGTATCGCGCCCATCATCCATCCGTTCTCGTGCAAGGCACACAGCTATTGCCGCAAGTTGCCGACACACTTGCTGGCCTGCACGCGCGCAACACTCCGCTCGCCGTTTGCAGCAACAAGCCGGTGCAATTCACACGCACTCTGGTTCAGCAGTTGGGCATCAGCCAGTATTTAATCGTTGTGCTGGGTCCAGAAGACGCGGCACGCCCCAAGCCGGCGCCCGACATGTTGCTCGTGGCGCTAAAACGGCTGAACGTGGAACCGAAGGATGCGCTGTATGTAGGCGATATGACGGTCGACATTCAAACCGCGCGAGCCGCCGGAGTCGGCGTTTGGGTCATTGCAACCGGCTCGGATTCGTTGGAAGCACTCGAGGCTGCGAAGCCGGATCGAATACTGTCGCGGTTTTCGGATCTTTTGTTACTGTAGGAAAGCAATCGGTTGAGCCGGGAGCGCCAGCGACCGGATGCTGTGCGCACAACATCCGGTCGCTGGCGCTCCCGGCTCTGAAACCCAAACAACTTACCACTCCGCCGGCAGCACTTCGCCGCCGTTGGCCGTAATCGCCGCCTTGAGCGTGACCGGATTCAAGTTCTTCAAATCATGCGCGCGCACGGAACCGTCGGCCATGGCGATGTTTACCATGTTCTTTCCCGGCACGCCCAATGCGGGGAGCACACCATTCGGATTAAAATCGAGTTCCTCGGGCTTGGTCCAAGGCACGGCCTGCGCTGCCTCTACGATCTCGATCGTGTTGGATGCTCCGTCGCTAATGCCGATTTCGTCGGGCTTTTGCGCAGCGAAGCGCGTCTTCTTGCCGTATTCGAACATCGCGCCGCCGCGAACGAAGACACGGTAATGCGTGTTCGACGTCCCGTCGGTAACCCATGTGTGAGCGTAAATCCGCGGCATTTGACCAAGTAGCGGCTTGTTGTGCGCGCTGTCCCAAGGTTCATTCAGCTTGAATTGCCGGTAAAGATTGTCTTGCTCCACGTAAGGTAGAATTGCCACGCGCCAGCTTAACAGAGGTTTGCCGTCTTTCGACATGATGGCCGGCTCGATGTAACCTTGCTGGCTCATCTGGTTGTCGAATCCAAGCGCCATCTGCTTCATGTTGTTCATGCTTTGCACTCGGCTGGCCGCATCGCGCACCTTAGCCACTGCTGGAATGAGCAGCAAGGCGAGGCCCCCGCCGATCAAAAGAATGACGCCGCCGACGATGCCAAGGATTAGCAAGACAGTGCCGCCGCCTCCGCCCGACGAGCGCCGCCGCGGCCGGTCTTCGTAATCATCGTCGTAGCGATCATCGTCGCGCATATCAGGCTCCAACAAGTGAAGTCGTGTTCTGGACCATCCGGCTTTAGCGGGCCTGTTAGCCCGAAGCGCAAGCGAGGGAGGTCGGTCTGTTAGCCCGAAGCGCAAGCGAGGGCTGTCGGTCGCCCGCGCTCGCGCTTCGGGTACCAGGCCCGCCGAGTAACGAAAGAAGCTCTACTACAATCTACGAACGCCGGGCCGATCTCCTATACTGGCAACACCCGCCGAACGCTCTTCGAGACCGCGCCATGACTGTTGATCCCCTGCCCCGTCGCCGTTCCTGGTGGAAGTGGACCGTCTGCGGCCTGCTGCTGCTGGCCACGATGATCAACTACATGGATCGGATCGCGCTCAACCAGACTTCCGAGCGGGTGATGACGGATTTGAAGATTGAAGAGAAAGGCTATGGCAATCTGGAGTCGTGGTTCGGCGTGGCGTTCGCGCTGGGGGCGATTGTCTCCGGTTTCGCCGCAGATCGAATCGCCATCCGCTGGCTGTATGCCGGCATGGTCGTGGCCTGGTCCGCCGCCGGCGCGGCGACGTTGTTGGTGCATTCCTATGAGGATTTGTTGATCTGCCGAGTCTTGCTGGGCTTTTGCGAAGCAGCCAACTGGCCCTGCGCCGTGCGCACCACGCAATGCATCCTGTCTCGTGAAGAACGCACGCTGGGGAACAGCATTCTGCAAAGCGGGGCGGCATTCGGCTCCATTTTCACACCAACGCTCGTTTGGCTCACGCTGAATCACAGCGAAGGCCTGCGCATGCCGTGGCGCCTTCCCTTCGGAGTCATCGGTGTATTTGGCTGCGTCTGGGCCATCGCTTGGATTGTCGTTTTGCGCCGATCGGAGCTGGCGCAATCCCATCATCGATGGTCCAAGCCGAGTGTGGCCACAAAGAGCGACGATGGCGAAAAAACATCCGCACCGGTATGGCCTCGTTTTCTCGCGCTGGCCATCATGGTGGTCTTGATCAACGCCACCTGGCATTTCTTCCGCGTCTGGTTGCCGCCGTTCTTGCAAGGCGGACGTGGCTATTCGGAGGAATTCGTGTTCTCGTTTTCCACCGGGTACTATGTCGCGGCGGGAATCGGCTCCATCCTGGCCGGTATCCTGACATCCCGGTTGATCGCGCTGCGGGTGCCGGTTCATCGCAGCCGCGTGTGCGTGTTCTTCTTCTTCGCGCTGTTATGTTTGTTGAGCATCCCTGCTGCATTTCTGGACCGCGGTGTCTTGCTGGTCGCGGTCTTACTCGTGCTCGGCTGCGCTGCGCTCGGCATATTCCCGAACTATTACACGTTCACGCAGGAATTGTCGGTAAAACACCAAGGCAAGGTCACCGGCGCGCTGGGGTTCATTTGCTGGGCCGGAATATTTGTGCTTCACAAATTCGTCGGCTGGTCGGTGCAAACAAGTAAAGCGCGCTATTTCCAAGAGGCCATTGCTCAAGGCTTGAACGAACACGACGCCAAGTTGCAGGCGTTATCGCTGGCGTATCAGCCAGTGGTGGCACTGATCGGATTAGCCCCGCTGTTAGGCCTGCTGGCAGTTGTGCTGCTGTGGAATGTGGGCCAGCGCAAGGCGGCGCAGCCGCGTGCACCGGCGGAGCAAGTACCAGAAGGCAATCCCGGGGTCGCTCGTGCTCAGGTCACGCGCTAGTCAGCCGGAAGACCGTTGACGGAGCGGACTTCGCAAGAATTCCGTTGTCATGAAATCGGAATTCTGGCGAATTCCGCTACCGATCGAAGCAAGGATTTCATCGGAGAATCAATATGAGCATCACGCTGGCCCAGCGCTTCGCCCGTTACGCCGCCGGCCTCAAATTCGACGACTTGCCGCAACCGGTAGTGCACGAAACCAAGCGCCGCTTCATCGATTCCTTTGCCACTGCAGTCGGCGCGATGCCGGCCGATGCGTATGCCATAGCCAAGCGCTGCGCCGTGCGGGTGAGCGGCACGCCGCCGGCCACGCTGCTGGGCGGCGGCAAGTCGAGCGCGGAGTGGGCTACCTTCGTCAACGGCTTGCTCATCCGCTACCTCGACTACAACGATACTTACCTCTCACTCGAACCGGCCCACCCATCCGATAAACTAGCGGCCGTGCTCAGCGTGGGTGAAATCACCAAGGCCGGCGGCAAGGATTTGATCACGGCGGCCGTGCTGGCGTACGAGATCCAATGCCGGCTCTGCGATGCCGCCAGCCTGCGCAAGTACGGCGTGGACCACGTGACCTACGGCGCGATTTCGTCATGCATTGCGGCCTGCAAACTGATGAAACTCGATGCGGAAAAGACCGGCCACGCCATCGGTCTGGCCGGGGTTGCGAATATTGCTTTGCGGCAGACTCGGGCCGGTGAACTCAGCATGTGGAAGGGCTGTGCCTTCGCCAACGCCGCGCGAAATGGCGTGTTCGCGGCCTTACTCGCAGCGGAGGGCATGACCGGCCCGGCCCCCATCTTTGAGGGTGAACTTGGGCTGATGAAGCTGATCCTGCGGACCGATTTCACGGTCGCCCCAATGGGCGCAGAAAAGGGCGGGCCGGCCGATTTCATGCTGGCGAAGACGTACATTAAATTCTGGCCTGCGGAATATCATTCGCAAAGCGCGATCGATGCGGCCCTGCAGCTGCGGAAAGAAATCGGCGACGTTTCCAAGATCGCGAAGATAGACATTCACAGTTTTGACGCGGCCGTGGACATCATCGGCAAGGACCCGGAGAAATGGGCGCCGAAGACGCGCGAGACGGCCGATCACAGCCTGCCGTATTGCACTGCGGTCGCCCTCGCTGACGGCGAGGTCACGCTGGCCCAATTCGACGAAAAGCGCTTTACGGACCCGAAACTGCTTGCGCTAACGGCCAAAGTGCAAATCCACCGCGATTCGGGCCTGACTGTCCGATATCCGCGCGGGATTCCAAATCGCCTTACCGTGACGCTCGCGGATGGGAGGCGACTGGTGAAGGAAGTGGAATTCCCCCGCGGCCACGCCGAGAACCCGATGACCGATGCCGAGGTGGAACACAAGTTTCGCACGCTTGTTGAGCCGCGTTATGGCAAGGACAAGGCGAAAAAGATGCTGGCGAAGTGCTGGGGATTGGACACGCTCACGAACATCACGGAATTACTGGAGATGTTTGCGTGAGTCCAGTATCGTCAGAGCCGCGCGCGAAGCGCAGCGCAGTAAGCGGCCAGCTCCGGCTGGCCGCTTACTGCGCTGCGCTTCGTGCGCGGCTCTAATTTGTTATCTGTTCGCCGGTACTCGATACACTACTACGCTTGCCTTGTCCGGCGGTTCCTGTTCCGGCCAAAAATAGACGCGCTCACCCTGCTTTGCCAACGATCGCGCCAACGGCACTAACGGCAAGCGCGAATGCTGGTTTGCCGACTGCTCAAGTACCACGTAGCGCGCGCCCTGTCCAGGCGATGCCGTCAATTCCTTTCCTTCGCGGAAAACGCAGCCCGAATAGAAGTGCGCCCAGCAATACGGATCGATCACTTCATCATGAGGCGACATGTTGTGGGCAAGCCAACAGCCGGCTGCGTGATGCCCGGCCCGATTAGCGTGCATCGATTTCAGGCTGCTGGGCAGGCCCCAGCCAAGCACCACGGCCGCCAGCGCGATGGTTGCGCCATATTGGCCGCTCCATTGCAGCCGGGGCAATGCAGTTAATCGGCGCCCGGCTTCAGCAATCAGCGCCCCAATCCACAGGCAGGCTATTAGTACAATCAGCATCGTGTGGCGGTCGGAGACATAGCCTTTCAAGAATGCCACCCGCCACAAGATTCCCACGTGCAACCCCGCCAGGCCGAGGAGCAACCACAAGCGCGGATCGCGCCCGAACTGCTTGCGGAACCACCAAAGCGCCACCAGAGCAAATCCGGCCCCGAGGTAGTGCAGACCCTTGCGAATCTCGCGGCCAACGTTGTGCAGCGCCCAAAGCAGCCGCGATTCCTTTTCCGAATTATCGTTCGCCCAAAATGCCGCGAAGATCAATGGCGACGAGGCACGGCGAGCATCCAGGCTTGCCGGACTGGCATCGCCATTGGTTCCGTTCAACAGATCTCGGCCCGTGGGCTTATTCGTGAGGTGCCCCGTGATTGCGACGTAAAGTGCGACGAATGGGACAAACCCCGCAGCCAATGCTGTTAGTCGCAGTGTGGTGAGACGTATCGTTTTTGCCAGCATCCCGGTGACGAGAACGACGCCGGCCAAAGCGATTAATAATTCGGCCCCTTCCGGACGCGTCCAATAAGCCAGCCCGGTCCCCACTCCGCAGACAAAGAAGCGAAGAAACGAGGGTTGCCGCAACGCGATCACAGCGAAGTATAGCGTCCAGCTAACGAAAAATAGGAACGTCGCCTCGGACAAGCCATCGCTGGTAACCTGAACACACACCGGCAAGCACTGCCAAAGTGCCGCCGCAATGGCCCCGGCATCACGGCTAAAGAGCGATTTGCCCAGCAGGTACAGTGGCAAAATGGTCAGAATGCTGGCAAACAGGCTCGTTAATTGAGCGCACAGCACCAGTGAGTCCGGATTCATGCCGCCGGCGAAATAGCGCACCGGCTGCATCACCGCGAGCATCAACATTGGGTACCCGGGTGCCTGCTCGTACGAACGAATCACCGCGCCCCATGGCCTTTCCTGAAGATTCAGAGCGAAGCGCATGAACCCGATGCTGTCGCGAGCCGTCACTTCGGTGTGAGCGATAATCCAGGTGCGAATCGCGAGAGCGAGAATTAGCACGATGCTCAAGCGAATAACATCGACGCGCTCCGGCTTCCATAGCCTGAGTTGGAGTTGTGATTCCAGTGCCGTGAGTTTACGAATGCGCGCAACGATGTTTGCGATTGTTGCATGGTGCCGAATTTGCAGCGTCATGCTCCGCCTTTCATCCTTGATCCACGGGAACGTGTCTTGCAAATGTTAAGAGATTGCGGACTCTCCGGTCAAGCCGGCTTAGCGTACTTCGGGGGAAAGCCCAGGGACGGCAGTCCCTGGGCCCATCGTATAATGGCTTCACCATGCTTCACATCAACCACTACATTCAGATTCCGGCCGAAGAGTTGCACTTCACCTTTGCGCGCTCGGGCGGTCCCGGCGGCCAGAATGTGAACAAAGTCGCCAGCAAGGCGGTGCTGCGCTGGTCGCTCGCGGCGAATACCAGCGTGCCGGAGCACGTCAAGTCGCGGCTTCGCTCGTTGCACCGCAATCGCGTGACTGCCGAAGACGAGGTCATCATTCAGTCCCAGCGCTACCGGGATCAGGAACGCAACCGGCAGGATTGCCTCGACAAGTTGCGCGAGTTCATCCTTCAGGTCGCGGCCTTGCCGAAGCCACGGCATGCCACGAAGCCGACGCGCGGCTCCCGCGAGCGACGGTTGCAGGCAAAGAAGCATCGATCCGAGCGCAAGTCTGGTCGACGTGCTTTGAACAGCGACTGACGGTTTTCGACCGGGCAAACCTGCGAATCCCGGCAATTCCACTCGATCTTGCACCTTCTTCCATCGCCGCATATAGAGCGCTCGCGTGAAATTGGCGGTTGCAATGCCCGAAGGACGTTCCCCCCAATGCGTTCGAAGTGGCGGTTGAGCCTGTATGTGCTGACTGCGCTGGCGCTGGCAAGCCTGGCAAGCTGCCTGCGCGATCGCCAGGACACGGGCACGCCGCCATCGCTGCCGACCACCAAGGCCGACGAGCCCGGTGTCGGCAAAACCACCGGCCGCGAGAGGGAAAGGCTTCTCCACATCGACCATGCCGCTCACATTGAAGTCAAGCCGGCTCAAGCTTCACCGACTGTGAAAACCGAGCATCTGGTGATCGCAACCGTTTTCGACGAAAAAGACCAGGCCCGTCGCAAACGCAAAGTCGAATGGACCCTCGAAGGGGTAGGTGAGATAGTAGCCGTAGATGAACGCGGCATCTTCGAAGGCCGGGGCAAGAGGACCGACGCGCACTCCGGGTACTCCTTTACCGACATGTTCGAGCACCGGGTGGCGCCGAGCAGCAACGATCCTATCGATCAAACGGTTATTCAGCCTGGCCAGACCTGGTGCATTATTAGTTCGCCTGTGGAGGGTGATTCGTTCCTGACGGTGTCGTCGCCCGACATCAAGGACGTGACCAAGCGGCAAGTGGTAGCAACCGTTCACTGGGTGGACACCCAATGGCAGTTCCCGTCGGCCGCGAACGCGAAGGCCGGCCAACCATTTGCGCTTACCACCCACTTTTATAAGCAAGGCGAGCCGCTGCCGGTTCCGAACTATCGCGTTCGCTATGTGCTGCTGGACGGCGCCAATGCCCAGTTCCAACCGAATGCGCTGAAAGAAGTGATCGCGACTAGCGACAATTATGGCAACGCTACTGCTAATCTGGCGCAGTTGCAGCCGCAGATCGGAGCCAACCGCATCGGCGTGGAAGTGCTGCGCGCCGCTGACTTGAACAAACCCGACGGCGGCATGATCGTCCTCGCCAAGTCGGAAGTAACCGTCAATTGGCAAGCGCCCAAGATCAGCGTGGCTGTGGATATGCCGCAGGTGGTGGACTTGAGCGAAGAAATCCCGGCTACGTTTACCGTGACGAATACCGGCAAGGTCGCGGCTCAAAGCGGCGGCGTGTATTTCAAGCTGCCACAAAATGTAACGTTTGTGCGCTCCGACCCGCCGGGCAAAGTGGACAGCGGCTATCTCGTCTGGGTGTTACCCGAACTGGCGGCCGGCCGGCAGCAGATCATTCACGCCGTCTTCCGCTCCGGTAAGACCGGGGTCTTCCGAACAGCTGCGTATGCTGTTACCCGCGACGGTCTGCGCATTGAACAGTTGGCCAATCTCGATGTGGAACAGGCCTCGCTGCAACTGGCGCTCAGCGGCCCGCAACTTGCGCTGGTGGGCGATAAGATTTCTTATGAAGCCGTCATCACGAACGCCGGCAAAGGACCGGCTTCGAACGTTACCTTGACTGTCCAGCTCGATCCCAGCCTCGAAACCGAATCAAAATTGAACCCGCTGCAGATGCCGGTCGGTACGCTCGAAGCGGGCCAAACCAAGCGCGAAACGATTGCTTTCAATGTTCTCAAACCTGGCATGCTGCCTTTGCGAGTAACGGCAAAATCGGCCGGGAATTTGCAAGTCCAGGCCGATGGCGTGGTCACCGCCGCGCAACCGCAACTGGAAGTGAGCCACGCCGGGTATCGCCAGGTATACGTCAATCGCGAGGGCACGTACGAGTTGCAGATCCGCAACACGGGAACGGTCGCCCTGCCCACCGGCAAGTTGCGCGAGAAACTGCCGAGCGAATTGGGCTTCCGCAACGCCACCGAGAGTGGCCAGTACAACGCGCAGACGCGCGAAATCTCCTGGGACGTACCGTCGATCAAACCCGGCGAAACGCGCCCGTACCGCTTCGTACTGGTCGGGAACAAGCTAACTACGCAAGCAGTGCTTTCCGCCGAATTCACCGCCAACCCCGGTATTAATCAGAAGGCGGAAACAAACATCGAAGTGCTGGGCGCGGTCGCGCTGCACTTGCGCGTCACCAGTTCGGCCGATCCGCTCTTCGTTGGCAATGGCACGACTTACACCATCCGCGTGACCAACCTGGGCACGCTCCCGGCCGACGATATCCAGATCGGCGCCGATGTCCCCAAGCAACTGCGACCAACAAGCGCCCGCGGCGCGGCAAATGGAACTATCGAAGGCCAGCGGGTGACTTTCCCGGCCATCAATGGCTTGCAGCCGAATCAGACTGCGACGTTCACCGTTACCGCGCAGGCACTTGAACAAGGCGACGCTCGCTTCCACGTGGAAATGCGCACGCCCACGGCGAAGAACCCGATTATCGCGGAAGAGGCGACGCAGATTCTGCCCAGGACGTTGAATGGTCCTTCCACGACGCCACCGCCGAAAGCGCTTCCTTTCACAGGCGGAGCTGCAATCGCACCGCTAAAGTAAGCATGCCCTAGGTCTCGGCACGGTGCGGGGACGAGAGACGTTCGAACCTGTCGCTCACTTCTTTTCCAATGGCGGCCCGCAAATTTGATCGCTATAATAGGAAGGCCGTTTGCCAAAGGAAGACGAACATGACGAAGCCAAATAGCACGCAAAGACCAAATATAAGAAGACAAGGTGAAGTGCACGGGGGCGGCGCAATTCCTCTTCTAAGGGTCAGAAAAGGGGCGAGCCTGAAAGCCCTGTACGCGGCAGCCCGCCGCTCTTTCTCAGCAGCCGATTTGCAGAAATACACGGAAAATGAGGACAGTATTCCTGCTCGCCTGCTTCTCGGGGAGTTTGAGAGGCTGGACCGCGAGGAAATGAAGAAGCGAAAGTCGAAGGCAAGAAATGGCCGCTCCCAGTAACGGTTCACGCCGCTACGAAGTACACATTTCTGCTGCGCTGGCCGACGCGTTCCGAACACTTCATCGCCGTGCTTCTCGCCAAGGCCGTGGCCCATTGGATTCCAAAGTCTTTCGCCGGATTGTCCGCCGATTGGAACTCGATCCTCTCAATGCTGGCGAGCCGGCGTACCGTCTGCCAAAGCTGCGCATGCAAGTTCGAACCGTTATCGCTAGGCCACTGGTCGTCGATTTCGGCGTCTGTGAAGATCGGCCCCATGTATACATTAAGGGCGTGAAATTGCTCTCCGCTTCGTAGAAGTTTTTCAACTGCCATGATTAAAGGACCTGGCATACTACCGTGCGCCAACTGACGCGATCCGAGAAACGCCTTATTATTCTCCTGATCGTCGCTTGCGCCGTGTTGGCGGTGATCGTTTTTTGGCCCCGTTACCCCGATCCCCTCTCGCAGCCCACCGAGCTCTATCCGCACGTCAATGCCGGCGACACCTTTCACATTGATCCCGCCTGGCCGGTAAAGAATTCTGCCCTATCGACCGCTGAAATCACCGGCATCGCGGTTGCGTCCGATGGTCACGTCTGGGTGGTCGGCCACGGCCGGCCGCCCGTGCGCGAATACGATGCCCAGGGCCAATTCCTGCGGGGCTGGGGCGACGGCGAAATGGAGAAGGCTCACCAGATTCGCCTCGACCACGAGGGTAACATCTGGATTGCTGACTGCGGCCGGCATTGCATCCACAAGTTCAGCCCTAGCGGCACACGACTGCTAACCATCGGCACGCCCGGCCAATCTGGCGAAGACTCCACGCACTTCAACGAACCCACCGACATGGCGATCACGACTGACGGCGATCTCTTTGTTGCCGATGGTTATGTGAACGCTCGCGTCGCCCACTTCCGCGGCGACGGCACGTTCGTGAAAGCATGGGGCAGCCGCGGCAGCAAGCCGGGGCAATTCAGCCTCGTA
>DATGHS010000380.1:0-9739 GCA_035307785.1 Gemmataceae bacterium | reverse complement strand
ATGAGGCTAATACTATCGGTGAACGGGTCGGTGCTATACCGCTTAAATAGGTAGAAGACCACCGCAACAGCCAGAACCGTAAGCGCTAGCGAAAGCCCATTGCGCGCAATCCAGCTTTGCGGCGTTTCCGGCTGCTCGGTTGCCGGCGTGCCGTTATTGGGATTGGGATTCGTGACGGCCGCATCGGTCACCGGCTTGGGAAGCGCGGGCTTGTTCGTGTCCAACGAGCTACCTCCTGGCGGGCCCGCCGGTCGGCGGCCAACAGTTCCTCCAGCGACGGATTGGCGCTAAAGTCATGCTGGTCCAGCACTTGCCGGCAGACAGACGGGATATCGAGAAAGTTCAAAGTTCCTTCGAGAAATCGTTGCACGGCCACCTCATTGGCCGCGTTCAGCACCGCACCGCAGGTTCCGCCCCGGCGCGCTACTTCATACCCTAATTGTAGTGCCGGAAACGTCTCCTGGTCCGGCTGTTCAAACTGAAGGCACGATAATTCTTGCCAATTAAGGCGCTTGGCCGGCCCGGAAACTCGCTCCGGCCAGGTCAGGGCATATTGAATCGGCAGGCGCATGTCGGGCGGCGAAATCTGCGCCAGAATCGAGCCATCCACGAATTCCACGAACGAATGCACCAGCGATTGCGGGTGGATCACGACATCGATCTTCTCCGGCGGCACGCCGAACAGCCAGCGGGCTTCAATCACTTCCAGCGCCTTGTTCATGAGCGTGGCGGAATCGACGGTGATCTTCGGCCCCATACGCCAGGTGGGGTGATTCAGCGCCTGTTCCGGCGTGACCGCTTGCAGCTCGCCACGTTTCTTGCCCCGAAACGGCCCGCCGCTGCCCGTGAGCACGAGCCGTTCGACTTCCACAGCGCTATGGCCCGTTAAGGCTTGGAAGATCGCGCTATGCTCGCTATCCACCGGCAAAATCCGGGCATTCCGCGCCGCCGCCAGCGGCATGACTTGCGCGCCGGCCATTACCAGCGTTTCTTTGTTTGCGAGCGCCACGGTCTTCCCGGCTTCGAGCGCGTGCCAGGTTCCGAACAGGCCCGCGGAGCCGACAATGGCCGAAAGCACGATATCGATTTCCGGCTCGCTCACGATTCGCGCGACAGCTTCTTGACCAACGAGAAACTGCGTGTCCGGCCAAAGTTGACTTTTGTCGGCTTGGTCTGCGGCCTCGCGATTGACCAGAATTGCAAACCGCGGATGAAAACGCCGCGTCTGCTCGAAGAGCGTTTGCCAATTCGTCCGGGCGCACAGTGCGACGACTTCGATCCGCTCCGGCAAATGCGCGGCCACATCCAGGCAATTGACGCCGATGGAGCCGGTGCAGCCCAGTACGGCTATCCGGCGGCGCTGCGAGCAGGTTTGGGAGGGCAATGTCACTTCGGAATTGTAGCGGCGAACGGCGCTTTGACGCAACCATGTTTAGCGGGCGGCCCGACGGGCCGCCCGCTAAACGAACTCCATACTAATTTCGGCCCACCCCCCATTGCTGCTTCTTCGCTGCTTCTTAACATGGGACAGTACAACCTCAATCCATCACGACATTCCAGCAGGCGGAGCACGACATGGGCGGGAACAGTCCAGCGACCACGGCCGGGACCGGCGGCTTGAAGTTCAAGCTTTCGGTCATGATGTTTTTGCAATTCTTCATTTGGGGAGCGTGGTTTGAATTGAATTTTGGCTACCTGCCGAGTCTCGGATTCAATGACACTTGGCAGCAGCCTATGATTCTGGGTGCCTTTAACTTAGCCGCTCTGGTCGCGATGTTTTTCAGTACGCAATTTGCTGATCGAAACTTCGCGGCGGAAAAATTCTTGGCCTTTAGCCATCTTGTGGGAGGCTCTGCAATACTTGGCCTGTTTTTCGTGAAAGCAGGCTGGCAGACGGATCTTTTGGGCATGCATATCGATCTCAGCTTCTGGATCTTTTTCATTTTGATGCTGATCCATTCGCTTTTTTACGTGCCAACCGTTTCGATCACGAATTCGATTGCGTTTGCCAATCTCAAAGACCCGCAGCGTGATTTCGGCTTTGTTCGCGTGTGGGGCACCATTGGCTGGATTGTTGCTTCTTGGCCGTTCATTTTTATCCTGGTCAACTGGGCTTTGGTTCCAAGATTTGGATCGGTACCGTTTTTCGATTGGTTAGGGACAGCCCTTGGTACTGCAAAAGAGGGGGACGAGTTTCGCTCAGCGTCGCGTTATATCTTCTTGGTCGCCGGGATTGCGTCCTTTGTACTGGCGGCGTTTAGCCTGGTGCTTCCGCACACACCACCCAAACCGGCAACAACGGGTACGGAGCGCTTTGCTTGGCTTGAAGCGATGAAACTTTTGTGGCTACCATTTGTAGCCGTTTTGTTCGTCGTGACGTTTCTGGATGCGGCCGTTCATCAGAGCTTTTTTGTCTGGACGGAACGATTCCTTACCGGCCGGATCGGTATACCCAGCAATTGGGCGATGCCGGTCATGAAAATCGGCCAGGTCGCCGAAATACTCACGATGATTTTCCTTGGCCTGGTGCTAAAGAAGCTAGGCTGGCGATGGACAATGGTGTTGGGAATTCTCGGCCACGCCGCCCGCTTCGCCGTTTTCGCGTTCGCGCCGAAATACCTGGGTGGAATCGAGACAACGTTCTTGCATTTGTCGCCGCTGCAATGGGCCTGTATTAGCATCAACGCTGTCCATGGCATCTGTTACGCGTTCTTTTTTGCCACGGTCTACATATTTATCGATGAATTCTTCCCCAAAGACGCGCGGGCCAGCGCCCAAGGCTTGTTTAACATGCTGATTTTGGGAGCCGGTCCGTTTGTATCCAACATCGTATCTACTCAGCTGGGAAGAATCTTCAAAACTTCCGACGCGGCAGGGAAAGAGACATTCGATTTCCAGAGCATTTTCCTTTACCCACTGGTGACAGCGCTGGTGGCCGCTCTCTTGCTTCTACTCTTCTTCCATCCGCCGAAGAAGGCCGGGGCTCCAGCCACTTAACGCTCAAACCGCGCGCGTCCGTGGGGCACGATGAAATCGTGCCCCACGGACGCGCCATAATTTCTGCATCTGCCTTTTCCCATCCGCCGATACCTTCCGCAGATGCCGCACGTGCGCGGCTTGCCCATCTTCGCTAACTTGGCGCTTGCCGATGTTCCCTTCAACGCAAATTCCCGGCTATGATTTCATCCACACGCTCGGCGCCGGCAGCGAGAGCCTTGTATTCCGGGCCCGCGAGCGCACGACCGGCGAACACGTTGCGATCAAGGTTTCCCACGAGCACGAAAATGCTAGCCGCGAGGCGGCGGTCGGGCTGGCAGTGCGGCATCCGCATCTGGTGCACGTTCGGGCCGCACAAATCGCCGAGCAGCCGAATTTCGTGGTGATGGAACTCCTGTCCGGTGTCTCGCTGCGCTGCGTAATGCACCAGCGATATGCACTCCCGATCCGTCTCGCATTACGAGTTACCCGCCAACTCACCGAAGCGCTTGTCGCCATGCACCGGGCCGGTTTCGTTCATGGCGATGTGAAACCGGAGAATGTGCAATGGGTGGATGCAAAAAATGTCGTCCTAATCGACCTTGGCCTGGCGCGTCGCTGCGAGATCAATTCTGAAAAGAACGAATGCATTTTCGGCACAGCCGATTACTTGGCGCCGGAATGCTGCTTCGGAAGCTCACAAGCGTCGGACCGCAGCGACATCTTTAGCCTGGGTGTGATGCTCTTCGAAATGCTGACAGGAGGGCTGCCGTATTCATCGGGGACTGCGAATGAAGTGATCCGGAGTCATCGCGCGCAGGCGCCGACGGATTTGCGCAAATACCCGGGCGAATGGCCCTGGCGGCTGGTGCGCTTGTTGCACCGAATGTTGGCATATCGCCCCTGCGACCGGCCCGCCGCGACCTTACTGGTTCAGGAGTTGATGGAGTTGGAGATTGTTGCTAAACACGAAAGCCCACGGACGGCAGTCCGTGGGCACTCATAGCGTTCACCTCTCACAGGTCTTCAACCAAATCATTCTCGCCGAAGAGCGTGAAATCCATTTTCGACAGCGTATTCATGGCCTGCTCATGGTCTTCCACATGCAGGGCCAAAGCCTGGCAGCCGTGGGGGCCGACCAGCAACGGATAAGCGTAATGAATGTTGATCTCGGCTGCGAGCAAGGCCTTGCAAATCTGAGCGATGGGCTGTTTTCCCTCGGGCAACTTCACGACCAGCAAGTCGCTTTCGGTATAAGCGATATGGGCCTGCCTAAACACTTCGACCGCGCGCTCTGGATCGCTCAGCAGCAGGCGAATAATGGCACAGTCGGCTGACTCCACAATCGTTAAGGCGACGATTCGAATATCGGTCGATTCGAAGCGCCGCACCAGGTCCATCAAGGCCCCGAGGCGGTTTTCGAGAAACACGTTATATTGCCGCACGCTGGGCCAGTCGCGCGCCCGGGCCGTCTCAAACTCCGTCCCGGAGCCTTCGCCAAAACTCATGATTTTTTCCTCGACGGGTTCATCCGCAGTATAACGCCATAGTGGCAATTATGGCAACGCACGATGGCGGCAGACCGTGTAGCGGAACTCGCAAGAGTTCCGACGAAGGCAAATCGGAATTCTTGCGAATTCCGCTACCCGCTTAGGCTTGTAACTTGGGCGCCGCGACGATGCCTTCGCGATTGCAAACTTGCGGCTAAGACGTCATGATGGAATGCGGTTGGCAGAACGGTTTCATTCGAGGATTCGTCCCATGCGCGGGTTGATTGCATGCCTGGCGGCTTTCCTGGTCGGCGTGCCCGCTTGGGCGGCGCATCCCAATGATGCGGCGACGGGGCGAGTGCCGCCCCAGGTGCGCGCGCAGGCGCAGACGTACGCGAACCAGATGATGGCAGCTGTAAACTTCATCAAGGCCAGGTACCTGCGCGATGTGGCCAAACCGACGCTTGTGGAAACTGCCATTCAGGGCCTTTATGAAACCGCCCGCGAACCACTGCCGGCCGGACTCAAGAGCGATCTGGAGCGCGCGCGCGTGGACGGGGACTTTGAACACATTCTGTCGTCGGCGCGCGAGCAACTGGGCGACCGCGAGGAACTGCGCGATCAGAAAGCAATTGTCATCAGCCTGAAGGCGCTGCCGCGCGTGCTCGATCCGTATTGCGGCATTCCCACCGCCGCCGAATTGCGCCGCAGCTACGGCGATCAAACGCAACTGCTGGTGGGCCTCGAACTCGAGTCCGCATTCGACAACTCGCCGGTCGTCGGTGAAGACGAAATCCTGCCCCGTGGCGTCCGGCCCCGGCCGGCGCCGCGCAGCGGGCCGTTCCGCATTGTCAACGTGTTGCCCGGCAGTCCGGCCCAGCGCGCCGGCATCAAACCCGGCGACCTGCTCACGCACATTGACGACAAGCCGCTCGAAGGCCCACAAGTCGCGGCGCTGTTGCAGCGCTTGCTGCAAGCCGGTGATGGCGACGGCAGCAAGCTCGTCTTCACGATCTCGCGGCCGGGGCAGCCCAAACCGTTGCGGCTAGAAGTGATGGCCATGCCGTTCACGCCGGAAACGGTCTTCGGCGTGAATCGCCGGCCCGACAACAGCTGGAACTACATGCTCGATCCGGTGAACAAGATCGGCTATATCCGCCTCGGTTTTATCGACACCACCGCTCCGAAAGAAATGGCCGACGCGCTTACCGATTTGAAGGCCGCCGAAATGCGCGGCCTCGTGCTCGACCTGCGCGGCAACCCCGGCGGTTACATTGACCCGGCTACCCAGGTGGCGAGCCTGTTCGTGCAATCGGGCGATATTGCGGTCATTCATGGTAAGAGTTCAATCGATGATGCGCCTGGCCAATTCGCCCCCGCGCCGGGAATGCGCCAGGGCGAGCAGCACTACCAGGCCGACGGCAGCGCCAGCGCCTTCGGCAACTTTCCCATTGTCGTGCTGATGAATCAGGAAACCATGGGCGGCGGCGAAATGATCGCCGCGGCGTTGCAGGACCATCACCGCGCCACGCTCATCGGCCAGCGCACCTTCGGTAAGGGCAGCGTGCAAAACACGTCGCAAAACTTTCCTGTCGGCGTGCAATTCAAGTTGACCACCGGCATGTTCACGCGGCCCAGCGGCAAGCCGCTGCATCGCTTCCCCGACAGCAAATTCAGCGACGATTGGGGCGTTCGCCCTACACCAAGCATGGAATTCCCCCTCACGCTGGAACTGAGCAAGAAACTCAAGGATTGGATGCAAGCGCAAACGCTTCGCCCCGGCGACAGTCGCGAAATCTTACCGCTCGATGATCCCGAGAATGATCCCCAACGCCAGTTTGCGGTGCGGCAACTGCGCAAAATGATCAAATAAGATCTGCCGCTTACAGTATCTTCGCGGGGGGAGGCCGGCTCGTGCCGCGCCGGATGCGCAAACACGGGATAAACTGTTCCCCCACCACTATACGATACGCTTGTACATTAGTCCAGAAAAAGCGCGCCGCGTTTCACAGTTTGCGCCGAATTTCATGGGCTTATTCATTGTTTTCGTGAAAACTGAAACGCGGCGCTTCCTGCCGTGGGAAAACCGCACCCACGAAGCCTCGGCACGCCCGGGAACTGAGGAAATCTGAAAAGCGGCGCGTCTGGCCGTGCAAAAACCGCGCGACGAGATTCTCGGCAATTTGTACCATTGCCCGCAAGCGCTTATAGTTGCCAACTCCCATCATTTGTCCGACAATTTCCCCATCGCAATTTTTGCGTCCCTCAAATTCGAGTGAAAACATGACTCGCGCCTTTGCTGCCTCCGCTATCGTGGTCTTTGTGGCCACCATTTGCTCTTCTGCCGAAGAGCGCATCCGGCTCGGCAACAACCCGGCCCTTTCGCCCGACGGATCGGTACTGGCCTTTGACTGGAACGGCGACATCTGGACCGTCGGCATCAACGGCGGCAAGGCCAGGCGGCTTACGGCCCACCCGGCCAAGGACCGGCAACCGAAGTTTTCGCCTGACGGCAAGCAGATTGCCTTCATCAGCGAGCGCGAAGGTACGCCCCAGGTGTTCGTTATGCCGGCCGAAGGCGGCACGCCGGTGCAATTGACCTTTCACACGGCAGGCTATGAACTTCTGGGCTGGGCGGCGGACGGCAAGCGTCTGCTGATTTCCTCGCAGCGCGACAACTTCTGGCGGCATGCCGATCGCTTCTTCCTGGTGAGCACAGATGGCAAGGCTTCCGAAGAGATGTTGTTCGATGATTATGGCCAGAATGGCATGCTCTCGCCCAACGGCAAGCAACTGTTATTCAACCGCGAAGGCGCGCCGTGGTGGCGCAAGGGCTATCGCGGCAGCCAGGCGAGCCAGATCTGGCTCTACGACCTGGAAAAGAAATACTTCGAGCCGTTCCCGCAACACTCCGATGCCGGCAACCTGTGGCCGATGTGGAAACCGGATGGCGTCGGCCTGTATTACGTCAGCGGCCGCAGCGGGTCGTTCCAGCTTTGGGAGCATCCTTCTGAAACAAAAGGTGTCGAGCGCCAAATCACGCACATGCCGGGTGACGACTCCGTGGTTTACCCGTGCATTTCGAAAGACGGCACCAGAATCGTGTTCCGCCATTTATTCGAGTTTTATCAGATGGTGCCCGGCAGCGTGGAGCCTCCCAAGCCCATCGAAATCTTCGCCGACGTGGATCGCTCGGCCGAGCGCATTGAGCGCCGGGTGTTGCAAACTGCTACGGCGGTCGCGTTCACGAACGACGGCCTCGAAATCGCCTTCATTGCCGGCGGCGACTTGTGGGTGATGGACACGGAGCTGCGCGAGCCAAAGCAGGTGACTAGCACCCCGGAGGAAGAGCGCAGCCCCGTCTTCTCGCCGGACGGCGATTGGCTCTACTTCGTAAGCGACCGCGATGGCCGCAGCGAGGTGTATCGTGCCAAGCGCGGCGATGGGGCCAAGTACTGGTGGCAGAATAGCAAATTCGTGACCGAGCCGCTGACCAAAGACGGCAAACAAAAATTCAATCTCACTATCAGCCCCGACGGCTCGCATGTCGCCTTTCTGAGCGAACGCGGCGATCTCAACATCATGGCCGCTGACGGCAAGGACTTGCATACACTGGTCCAATCGTTCAGCCCGGTGGAATATGACTGGTCGCCCGACGGCCAATGGCTCACCTTTTCGAAAGAAGACGAAAACTTCAACCGCGACGTATTCATTCAGCCGGTGGATGGCTCGAAAGAGCCGTTCAACGTATCGAGGCATCCACGGAATGATCACAACCCCGTGTGGTCCCCCGACGGTAAGATCATCGCCTTCACCGGCCAGCGCGGCGAAGAGCGCGACATCTTTTACGTGTTTCTGAAGGCCGACGATGACGAGACCACCAGCCGGGACCGGCTTTTGGACAAGGCGCTTGAGAAGATGAAAGGGCGCTCGAAACTGCCGTTCCCATCCGCGAAGGATGGCGAAACGAAATCGGGTCAAGCGAAAAAAAGCGCGGTGGTTGTCGACTTCGCCGGGTTGCACGAGCGCATTCACCGCATTTCAATTCCCAATGCCACGGAGACGAATCTCTTCTGGTCGCCGGATTCTAAGAAACTCGCCTTCACCGCCACCATCGACGGCGCGCTGGCCACGTACACCGTAGACATTCCTGACGATTTGAAGCCGAAGGAATTGACGACGCAGGTGGGCACGCAGGCCCGCTGGCTCAGCAAGGGCAATCAGATTGTCTGGCTTTCCGCCGGCTTGCCGGCGAGTTTCTCCCCTGGCGCTGCGGCCGCGCGAACAACGGGAACAGCGCCGGCCGCCCCAACCGCGCCGGCGCCTGGCCCCCGGTTCGGCCGCGGCTTGGGCGGCGGACTTAGCAGTGCCGCCAGTACTACTGGCAGCGGCGGATTCCGCTTCCAGGCGCTGCAAACCGTGAACACGGCCGAGCGCTTTGGCGCAGTCTTCGATCTGTGCTGGCGCACAATGCGCGATCATTTTTATGACGAAAACTTGGGCAAACCCGGCCGCGATTGGCGGAGCATTCGCGAAAAGTACCTGCCGATGGCCCGTCAAGCGCCGGATTTGGACACACTTGGTACCGTCGTCAATCTCATGCTCGGCGAATTAAACGGCTCGCACCTCGGTTTCTACCCCGGAATTCGCGACCTCACGCAGCGACGGCAAGGGCCCCAGACCGACGATCCAGCCACCGGCCGCTGGCGTGAAACCACCGCGCATCTCGGCGTGCGCTTCGATGATTCCTTCGTTGGCCCGGGCCTCAAGATTCGCGATGTGCTGCCCAACAGCCCGGCCAGCCACCGCAAGAGTCGGCTGGAGCCGGGCGAGATCGTCTTGAAGATCGACGGCGTCGCCGTCGATCCGAATTCGAATTTGACCAAGTTACTCACTGGGCCAATGGATCGCGAGATTGCGCTCACGGTTCGCGCTACCGACGGCAAAGAGCGCGAAGTAGCAATTCGGCCCATCAGTTACACGCAGGCCCGTACGTTGTTGTATGACCAGTGGCTCGAGTACAACCGCAAAATGGTAGATGAGCTTTCCGGCCACAAGCTGGGCTACCTCCACATTGCCGCGATGGACATGAACAGCTTTTACAAGTTCGAAGAGCAGCTTTTTGCCGCCGGGGCGGGCAAGGACGGACTGGTTATCGACGTGCGCGAAAACGGCGGCGGCTCAACCACAGATCACCTGCTCACTTGCCTCACGCAGCCGGTGCACGCCCTGACGGTCCCGCGCGGCGGCGCTCCGAAGACCGCGGGTTACCC
>DATGHS010000379.1:0-22498 GCA_035307785.1 Gemmataceae bacterium | reverse complement strand
GCCTTCGGGGAATCGCGACAGGTCCCAGAGGCGGATCGTCCAGTCGCTGCCCCCGGTGGCCAGCAGCTTGCTGGTTGGGCTGAACGCCAGGCAGCGCACCTGCCCGCGATGGCCCACGAGCGTGGCCCGCTCGTGCAAATCCGCTAATGGGTTTACCATGCCCGGCAACAAGCCCATGCCTAGCGGTACCTGCTCAACCGACCACAGTTTCACGGTCATGTCGCTGCCGGCGGTGGCCAGCCATTTGCCGTCGGCACTAAAGGCGATGGCTGGAATGGGGCCATTGTGTGCGGGAATCGGCGGTCGCAGCAGCTTGCCGGTCTGCGGCTGCCAGATGCGGAGCCGGCCCTGCCAGTCGGCACTCGCCAAGACTGAACCGCTCGGGGCGAAGGCGAGGGCGCCAATGGTGTCCGAATCGCCGTCGAGCGGCGGGCGCTCGCGTTGGCAGATGCGGTGCAGATAGCCCCAAGTGAAATCGCGCAATTCCTTTGGGCAGCGCCGCGGGTCTTGCAGCATTTGCATGGCGCGGTGCGGATCGCGCTCGCTGAGGGCGCTGATCTGCGCTAATTGCAAGGCATAAAGGCTTCGTCGTGATTCTGTGCGCTCGCGCTCGGCCTCTTCGCGGCGGGTTTCGGCCTCATTGCGAGCTTTGTCGGCGTTAAACTTTTCTCTTTCCGCCCGCTCGTATTGCTCCTGAACCTCGAGTTTTTGCTTGCGCTCGCGTTCCGCCGCCGCATTTAGCTGGAAATTCACCACGATGCTCGTAATCAATGCTGCGGCGGCCACCAGGATGGTCATCACCACCATGGATGCCGCCGCCGGCCGGCGGCGCGCCCATTTCAATAACCACACGGGCGCCGAGGCCGGGCGAGCGATAATCGGCTTCAGGTCGAGAAATCGCCGTAGGTCCTCTGCCAGCGCCAGCGCCGAGGCATAGCGCTGGCTCGGGTCTTTCTCCAGACATTTCAGGCAGATGACCTCCAGGTCACGCGGCACTTTGGGCTGCAAGCGCCGCGGCGGCACCGGCTCTTCGCTCATCACTTGCAGAACCGTGTCGAGCGGCGTCTCACCCCGGAACGGCGGCCGGCCCGTGAGCAACTCGTACAAGATCGCCCCCAGCGCATACACATCGGCTTCCGGCCCCACGGAACTCGTCTGCCCGCGCGCCTGCTCCGGGGCAATGTAGCTCGGCGTGCCCATCACCGTGCCGGTCTGCGTCGGTCCCGCCTTGCGCTGCTCCGCCTCCTGGATCTGCTTGGCGAGTCCGAAGTCGGTGATTTTTGGAAATGCGGAATGCGCAATGCGGAATGCGGAATCAGGCTGAAGCGCCGTTTCCTGCTTTTCTTCATTCTGCATTCTGCGTTCCGCATTCCGCATTAGCAGGATATTCGCCGGTTTAAGGTCCCGGTGAATAATCCCCTTCTCGTGGGCATGATGGATCGCTCGGGCGAGCGGCCCGATTAGTTCGGCGGCATCGCGAGGTGCCCAGGGCGTACCGGTGAGATGCTCGTCCAAACCGTTGCCCGGCACATATTCGAGGGCCAGGTAGGGATGTCCGTCGGCCTCGCCGATTTCGTAAATCTGGACGATGTTCGGATGCTGCAATTGGGCCGCCGCCTGCGCTTCAATCCGGAAGCGGTCGCGGTCCTGTGGGCTGGCATGCGCCCCGGCCAAGATCATCTTCAGGGCCACGGGGCGGTTCAGCTTCGTTTGCCGGGCCAGGTACACCACGCCCATGCCGCCGCGACCGAGCTCCCGGTCAATTTCGTAGCCAGGAACTATTGGGCGAGGCAATTCCGTGCTGCGCTCCTGTTGCGGCAGCGTTGCCGACGAGTCCTTTTCAGCTTGAGCCGGCTCCGATGGAATCAGGATGGCCGATTGCGTGCCGGAGAATCTGGGGTCAGCCGGTTGGTCGCCGCACACCGGGCAGCGCAGCGTGCCGTTATCAGAAAGTGTATGATCCGTGTCTCGTTTCCAACGATGACCACGGCCACAAACAAATGACTGCGATTCCGCCACCTTCTACATCCTCCGGGCCGGCGACAACAACTGCTTATCATACGGAACGCAGCGCGCCCCCAAAAGATGAGACGAGATCGGCCGGATTCGAGTTGAGCTTGTCTGTCCGCCGTGGCTTTATTCCCTATCTCATTCGCCATGAAGCCAAGCCCTGCTACTCCGGTGCGCATGTGCGTACTCGGCGCATGCAATGTTGATTTCACATTCCACGCGCCGCGGTTGCCGCTATGGGGGGAGACGCTACCGGGGCATTCGTTTCTGTTTCATTTCGGTGGCAAGGGCGCGAACCAGGCGGTAATGGCTTGCCGAATGGGCGCTCAAGCGACGCTCATTAGCCGCGTGGGCGACGATGCCTTTGGCGAACAAATGTTAACGCATTTGCGCACCGAAGGTCTCGACGTGCGCCACGTTCAAAAGTCGGAAGGCCAGTCGACTGGGGCCGCGGCCATTCTCATCGATGATTCCGCACGCAACGCCATTATCGGCGTGCCGGGGGCGAATCTGACCGTAAGCGGATCCGACGTTCTGGGTGCCGCATTCACGATTACATCGTCGCACGTCCTTATCGGCACACTCGAAGTTGATTTGAATGCAACCGTGCCAGCATTTGCCATAGCACGTGGCGCCGGCGTGACGACAATTCTCAACCCGGCCCCGGCTTTCGATGTGCCCGATGAGTTGCTGCAAAACGTCGATTACTGCATTCCGAACGAAACCGAATTGGCCCACATAGGGGGCGGCGATGTTTCGACCCTGGAAGGAACCGAGCGCGCTGCCCGGCGCTTGCTGCAGCGCGGAGCCAAGACGGTGATTGTCACGCTGGCTGAACGTGGGGCACTGATTGTGACGCCGGAGATTGTCGAACAGATTCCGGGTATCCAGGTGAAAGCTGTGGATACGTCCGGCGCCGGCGACGCCTTCATTGGCAGCTTCGCGGTCTTTCTCGCGGAAGGCTTGCCGGTCGTGGAAGCCGTGCGCGAGGCGAATGCGATGGCGGCCGCGTCCGTCACCCGCGCGGGAACGCAGGCGTCGTTTCCGAGAAGGAATGAACTGTGAGGGAAGCCCAGGGACTGCCGTCCCTGGGCTTTCGACAGACTTTATTTAGCACCAAACTCGTACACCGTCGTCGATTCGAATTTCTTTCCCGGTTCCAGGATGGTCGACGGGAAATTCGGGTGGTGCACGGCGTCCGGGTAGTGCTGCGTCTCCAGGCAGAAGCCGTAGTACTGCTTGTATGCGAGGCCGTTCTTGCCCTTCAGTTTGCCATCAAGGAAGTTGCCGGTGTAAAGCTGCACGGCCGGTTCGGTGGTGTGCACGGTCATCATTCTTCCGGTTTTCGGTTCCGTCACCTTCGCGGCCAGCACCAATTGTTTCTTGCTGTTTTCGAGCGGGTAATTCAGGTCGTAACCCACCGGGTCGGTCTTAATCTCCTTAATCCGCGAACCGAAGGTCATCGGCTTCGTGAAATCGAAAGCCGTGCCTTTCACGGACTTCAGTTCGCCGGTGGGAATCAAGTCCGCATCTGTCGGCGTGTACTGCTCGGCGGGGATCATGCATTCGTGGCCCAGGATATCGGCATCTTTTTGGCCGAGCAGGTTGAAGTAACTGTGATTCGTGAGATTAATCGGCGTCGCCTTATCGCTTGTGGCCTCGTAGTCCAAACGAAGTTCATTTTTTGCCGTAAGGGTAATTGTCACGGTCACCACCAGGTTGCCGGGGAAACCTTCTTCGCCGTCTTTGCTGTGGTAGGCGTACTTGATGGAGGCACTGTCCGGTCCCGCTCCCGTCGAGCGCACTTTCCATACGACCTTATCGAAGCCCTTGATGCCGCCATGCAGCGTGTTCTTGCCGTTGTTGGCCGCGAGCGTGTATTCTTTGCCGTCGAGCGTAAACTTCGCGCCGGCAATGCGATTGCATACGCGGCCCACCGTGCAGCCGAAGTAGGGGTTGTTTTCGGTCTGGTAACTCTTCAGATTGTCGAAGCCGAGGGCGATATCGTCGAATTTACCCTCTCGATCGGGCACATGAATCTCGGTAATGATCGTGCCGTAATCAATGACCTTCACGATCATTCCATTCGGATTTTTCAGCGTGTGGATGTTAACCTTTTTCCCGTCCGATGTCTGGCCGTAGGCATCGGTGCTTACGTGAAATTTTCCGGGTTGATCCGCCAGCATGATCGACGCCCCCAACAAGCAAAGCGAAATGGAGAGAAAGTAACGCATGATGTTCCTCGCGGTGTTCGAAAGCAATTTCCCCAGACGAATGTAGCAATTGTGGGCATAAAGCCCAGGGACGGGAGTCCCTGGGCTTTCGTGGATCGGCGCATACACAAGTACCATGAGCGACGTTGATAGCGTCGCCCACGGAGCGCAAACATGTTTGACCTCGCGGCGATTCAGGCGGCTCTGCAGCAGCAGCAACTCGACGGCTGGCTGCTGTACGATTTTCGCGGGCTGAATTTGCTGGCCCGGCGGATTGTCGATCTAAATCCGGAGCAAATGTTGTCGCGGCGCTGGTTCTACCTGGTGCCGGCCTATGGCGAGCCGCGCAAGCTGGTGCATCGCATTGAACCCGGCGCCCTGGACCACTTGCCGGGGTCGAAGCGCATTTACCTGCGCTGGCAGGAACTCGAAGCCGGCGTGGCCGCAATTCTGGCCGATTGCCGGCGCATCGCCATGGAATACGTCGCTCGAAATGCCAACCCGTATGTCTCGCGCGTGGATGCAGGCACCGTGGAGCTGGTGCGCTCGTTCGGCATCGGCATTGTCTCTTCCGGCGACTTGGTCCAGATGTTCGAAGCCTGCTGGGACGATGAGCAATGGCAAATGCACCTGGAAGCGGCCAAACACACACGCTCGGCGTTCGACGCAGCGTTCGGCTTCATCGCTCAACAGGTCCGTAAGGCCGGCTCGGTGCATGAACTTGACGTGCAGAAAGTGATCCTTGACCATTTCCAAAAACACGGTCTCTTCGCGGATCATCCGCCGATCTGTGCCGTGGGCCCGCATTCGGGTGACCCGCACTACGAGCCGCAACCGGGTGAGCCCGGCATCATCCGTGAAGGCAGTTTCGTTCTGATCGATTTGTGGGCGAAGCTGAACAAGCCGCGGGCGGTTTACAGCGACCTCACCTGGACCGGCTTCGTGGGCAAAGACGTACTTGAGAAATACGAAAAAATCTTTCAGATTGTCGCCAAAGCCCGCGATGCCGCCATTGATCGTGTGAAAAGCGCTTTCGCCAAGAAGGAGATCATCCAGGGTTGGCAAGTCGATCAGGCGGCTCGCGACGTGATCGACAGATCCGGCTACGGCGAATACTTCTGCCACCGCACCGGCCATTCCATCGGCCAGGAAACGCACGGCAACGGCGCGAATATGGATGGCCTGGAGACGAAGGAAGAGCGCCGAGTACTACCTCGGACCTGCTTCTCCGTGGAGCCGGGGATTTACTTGCCGGAATTCGGCGTGCGCAGCGAGACGAATGTCTTCGTGGATGCCGGCAGCCACGTGCATGTGACAGGCGGCGAGTTGCAGACGAGCGTTTTGCCCATATTAAAAGCATTTTGAGCGACCCCAGGGACTGCCGTCCCTGGGCTTTGAGTTAACCATAGAAAGGACGAGTCCATGACGGCCCCGACGTATGACAAACTTTCCGCCCCGGCTTTCGGCACGCGCGTGGCCATCGACGCCAAAGGCAAATGGCAAATCCCAGACGACCCGATTGTTTGTTTGCTCCGCGGTGACGGCATCGGCATGGACGTGGACGGCAAGCCCGGCATCACGACTTGTGCGGTCAAGGTGATCGACGCAGCGGTGAAGAAATGCTACGCCGGCAAAAGGAAAATCGTCTGGTTCGACATTCACGCCGGCGACGTGGCCCGGAAAATGTACCAGCCGCAAGTGACCGATGAAAAAGTCAATGCGCTCGGCGAGGAAGATCAGCGTCGGTTGTATCTGCCTGACGACTCGCTCAAAGCATTCGAGTATTACCGGCTGGGCCTTAAGGGTCCGCTCACCACGCCCATCGGCAAGGGCTTCCGAAGTATCAACGTCTTCCTGCGCATGCGCTTCGATTTGTATGCCTGTGTGCGGCCGGTGAAATACTACAAGGGCGTAGAAGCGCCGAACAAGCGGGCCGACAAGGTCGACATGGTCATCTTCCGCGAAAACACGGAAGACGTGTACTGCGGCATCGAGTTCCAAAGCAATTCCGAACGAGCGAAGCGGGTGATCGCATTGCTGGCGGAACTCGGCTACAAGGTCATTCCTTCGTCGGGCATCGGCATCAAACCGATCAGCCCCGAAGGCACGAAGCGACTGGTGCGCATGGCGATTCGTTACGCGCTGGAGAAGAAGTTGCCGAGCGTCACGCTCATGCACAAGGGGAACATCATGAAGTTCACCGAAGGCGCCTTCAAGGATTGGGGCTACGAGCTGGCGAAGGCCGAGTTTCGCGATCAGATTGTGACCGAGGATGAAGTGACAGCCGGCGGCGGCAAGGCTCCCGCCGGGAAGCTGCTTATCAAGGACCGCATTGCCGATAGCATGTTTCAGCAAATCCAGCTTCGGCCAGACGAGTATTCGGTGATCGCCACGCCCAATCTTAACGGCGATTATCTTTCCGACGCGGCGGCCGCCATGACCGGTGGCATCGGCCTGGCGGCCGGGGCCAATATTGGCGACGGTGCGGCCATGTTCGAGGCGACCCACGGCACGGCACCCCGAATGGCGGGGAAGAACGAGGCTAATCCGGGCGCCGTGCTGTTGTCTGGAGTGCTCCTGTTGGAATTTTTGGGATGGCACGAGGCGGCACAAAAGATTAACACGGCCTTGGCAACGACATTTGAGGAGGCAGAAGAAACTGCCAAGAAAGGGCCGGGGCGAAAACTCTACGTAACTTACGACATTGCCCGGCAATATCCAGGTTATAGCGGTAAAGACGGTGTGCCCAGCTCCGAGTTCGCGAAGCGAATTATTTCCCATCTTGGATAACGGTTAGCCGCGAGGCGCAGTCCTCGGAGCCGAGCGCGTCTCCACCGGTGCGCTCGGCTCCGAAGACTGCGCCTCGCGGCTAAACCTTGTTATCGCAAGCGCTGCTGAATAATGCTGCGCACGGCTTCGATTTGCGCCCCTTCGCCGCGCCAGATGATGTTGCCGCCTTCGTCAACCAAAATCAGCGTTGGATACTTGTTCACGCGGAACGCGTTCTGCACCGGGCAACGGCCCACGGGGTCGGCCAACACGATCTCATACTGAATATTCTTCTGCCGAACCACGTCGCGGACCTTTTGAATCGTATCGGGATCGCTGCCGTATTCGCAGGCAACGCCGACGACTTCCAGCCCCCGGTTGCCGAACTGCTGTTGCAGCCGATTCAACTCCGGCACGGCGCGAATGCAGTGCATGCACCAGGTTCCCCAAAAATCGAGCAGCACGAGCTTGCGGGGTTGCGAGCGCAGGTCCCACACTTCGCCGCGCAGGTCTTTCAGGCTCAAATTCACCACACGGATGCCGGAAATCGTGCACGCCGGGGCGACGGCAGGACCGGGGAAACGGCTGGCGCCGTTGTTTCCGGGAATCGGATCCGGCTCGGGCAACTTCTGTTTAGCGCCGGGGCCCGGTACACTAATGAGCGGGGCCGGCGGATGGGAACGGTCGCCGTTGGCAATGTTTTCCGCATCCGTCCCATTTATCGGCACGCGCGGCGCTGGGATATTTACGGGCTCCGTGCTGCCAAGGGGCGGAATCGGCGGGCGATTCGGCATGGCTACGGCCGGCACGACTCCATTGTTACCAGGCAACGGCGGCACCGTGGCCGAGGCCAGATCGTCGCGCAATTTGATCATTAACCTAGGTTGCGGCGGGGCCGCTTGCACACGGCCGGCGAACGTTCGGCCATCGATTTGAGCGCGAGCCGTGAGCAGGTACGACTGGCCGGGCTGAAGGCCCGGGATCATGAAGTAACCATTCGCATCCACGGCCACGTCGATCGGCTTGCCCGGGTTTTCCGTCCCCAAGGCTTCCACCTGGATGTACGCCGGCGAGATCTTCTGATTGAAACTATCCACGAGCACGCCGGCCAGCACGCCGTTCCATTCCTTCTGCTCGGCAGACGTGAGTTTGGTGTCGGAGTTGTTGTCGTTGCTGCCCTGAGTTGGCTGGTTGAGCGTGGGGCTGCTGCGGCCTTTCGGCTGCGACCAGAACGGCTGGCTGTTGATGTTGTTGCTGGGGGGCGTGTTGCGCGATCCGGACGACGACCCGGATGACGCACACCCGGCCGCGCCCACGAGAAGAAGCACGGGAAGCCAACGCAAGCAATTGCGCACCGTTAGAGCCCTCGACGGATGGAACCCTGGTCTTGCGACCATCAAGTAGAAACCAGAGCGGCCGCATTCGGGCCGATCTTTCCGCGCGGGGCCAAGACGGTACGTTTGGCAAGCAGATCCACGAAGATGCGATTTCTCCCCCGAATCTTGCCCCGGTGGCCGTTTATTCCTCCGGCCCGACCGGGTTCCACCTTCCGGCTGCGGGATTCTTCCCTCGGAACCTCGTTACGTCAAGACAAATTAGTGCGAAGCGCGCGCAGAAAATTCAGTTCCTTTTCCCTGCATTTCATGTCTTCCGCATCTTGTGCATAGGCCGCGAAGGAGGCGCAACGCGGTCAGGTTTGGCAGACGGCAGAAACGGCGCGATCCGTATCTGCGAGCGCGCTGTAGAGGAACCGGTGGGTTAGCCCGAAACGCAAGCGAGGAAATGAGTAATCGCCCTCGCTCGCGCTTCGGGCTAACGTCCCCACGGAATTAGGGTGAATGGACTTCTACGAAGAATAGCGCTTGCCCATACCGGTCTCTGCCGAATTCGGCGATGGCCTTCTGGCCCTCTGGCGAAAGTAGAAAGTCGCTGAACTTCCGTGCCGCTTGGCTGTGGACATGGGAATGTTTTTCCGGATTGACGACAATGACGTGATAGCGATTTACCAGCGTCGGGTCGCCTTGTAGCAAAATGTCCAAGTCGAGGCCGGCCCGTTGGGGAAGAAATGTCGCCCGGTCGCAGAGAGTGTAGGCGCGTTTTTCGTTTGCAATGCGCAGCACCTGACCCATACCCGAGCCGGCTTGCAAGTACCAGGCGCCGCGTGGTTCGATCTTGGCTTGCCGCCAGATTTCTTTCTCTTTTTGATGGGTGCCGGACTCATCGCCGCGGGAAACAAATGGCGACGGTTGGTTCGCAATTCGGCCAAATGCTGTCGCTGCCGTTTTTGCTCCGCTTGCCTGGGCCGGGTCGTCTTTCGGGCCAACCAGCACAAAATCGTTGTGCATGACTTCCCGGCGGTCTACCCCATAGCCTTCCGCAATGAACTTCTCTTCGCTGGCCGGGTCGTGAACCAGCAGCACGTCGGCATCGCCACGCCGGCCCAACTCCAGCGCCTGCCCGGTGCCTACGGCCACGACTTTCACTTTGATATTGGCCTGCCGTTCGAAGATCGGCACGAGTACATCAAGAAGACCGCTGTCCTGAGTGCTGGTGGTCGTAGCGAGAACCAGACTTTCCTCCGGGGGGCCCGATGGCGCGCATCCAGCGGCGAGCATCGAAAAGAGTAGAAGCCCCCAGAAAGTTCGCATTCGATTTCGCTCTGATGTTCGTAGTGACCGCCTTTGGCCGGTCTCACCGACCCGCTAAAGCGGGTCACTACAAACGAAGCTCAGTAGATCATCTTGCCATTCACGAAGGCGGCGGTGCGCGGATCGGCGGGCGTTTCGAAAAACGTGGCCGCCCGGGCCACCTCTATTAACTGCCCGTCGAGGAGCAGCGCGACTCGGTCTGCGACCCGCCGCGCTTGAAATAAGTTATGCGTTGCCCAAACGATAGTCGCGCCGACCCGGCGCTGATATTCACGCACGACTTCTTCGACCAGCGCCACGTGCGCCGGGTCCAGGTGCGCTGTTGGCTCATCCAGCAGCAAGACCTGCGGATCAACCGCCAAGGCTCGCGCCAGCGCCACGAGCTGGATTTGCCCGCCCGACAAGGTGAGCGCCGGTTGCTGGGCGATTTCACCCAGCCTCAACTGGTTCAGCAGCCCCCGCGCTTTTTCCGAGTACCGGCGAATGCGGCGAAGCCTCAGACCATATTCTACATTGGCTTGAACGGTACCGTGCAGCAAGAGTGGCCGCTGGAAGAGCATCGCGATCTGCCGGCGCTCGGCCAGAGGAATATCGGCGATCGGTCGCTGTTGCAGCCCAAATCGTAGCACGCCGCTCGTCGGCCGTTCCAGCGCGGCCAGCAGGCGCAAGAGCGTACTTTTCCCTGCTCCGGTCGGCCCCACGAGGCAGAGAACTTCACCCTGCACAACTTCTACCCGTGCGATCTGCACGACCGCGCGCCCGGTGTATTGCTTTTCCAGGTTCTCGACATGGTAGACCACCGGCTGCATGGCTACACCCATGGTCTGCCCTGGGCCCGAATTATCACGAGATTCGCCAGCAGTGCGAGAAACAGCAGCCAGGCGCCGAGGGCCAGGGCCAGCGCGAATTGCCCCTTAGCCGTCTCCAGCACGATGGCGGTGGTCAAGACGCGGGTGTGGCCCTGGATATTCCCACCCACGATCAGCACGGCCCCGACTTCGGAGATGTTTCGAGCGAAGGCGGCAGCCACCGCCAATACCACGCCTTGCCTTGCTTCACGAATGAGTGTCCAACGCAATTGCCACGGGCTCGCCCCGAGGCTGCGCACTTGCGCCAGAAGATCCGCCGGCACGGCTGCCACTGCTGCCATGGTGATGCCAATAACCCAAGGCAGAGCGAGGATGGTTTGGGCCAGAATCATGGCCTGCGGCGTGAAGAGCCAGCCGAGTTCAGCAAGCGGACCGCTGTGCGACAGGAGCAAGTAAACCAGCAGGCCCACGAGCACCGGCGGCAGCGCCATGCCGGTGTGGATGAGGGCGGAAATCCAGCGCTTTCCGAAGAATTGGGCCTGGCCAAGCCAGGCACCGAGCGGAATACCGACCACCGCGCTAACGATCAGCGACGTCCCGGAAACGCACAGGGACAGCCAGACGATGGACCAGAGTTCCGGATCAAGAATGTGCACACATCAAAACCCTAAGTTGTTCGGGTGTAGCGGAATTCGCAAGAATTCCGATGCGAGATCGGAATTCTTGCGAATTCCGCTACCAAATTGCCGCTATGGGCTTCCGGCCAGTCTCGAACGGGCTGAAGCCCCACCCTGAGAACCATTGCGCTAGAACCACTGCTTCGGGTTTTCGCTCTGATAAAGGCGGATGAATTCCTCATCCGATTTGGTGAGGTAGATGATGCCTTCGATAAGGCCGATAATTCCCGAAACGCCTGTGCAAGCAAGCAAGAGCATGATGATTCCCGGCGTGGTCATGCCCAGAACGAATTTGTGAACGCCAAAACCACCGACGACGATCGCCAGAATCCCCGCAAGAATTCGTTTAGACTCCGGATTGCTGGAAGATGACATTCGTTGCCCTCTGGGTTAATGGAGATCATTCAAAAAGAAACCGGTGCGCTTTGAGCAAACACCGGTGCGACAATCACAACTTGTCATCTGCTTACGCCGGCGACTGCGGGTCGCCCTTCATGCTCGGGATTACCCAAGGCAGCCAGCAAAGGCATGGACCAGTCAACAGTAGAAGTACAATGAAAACGATTAAGCCCGTTTGGTTCAAGCCGGCAAACACTGCTTTGTTGTCACTTGCCATAGAAGCTAGTCCTCATTGTTGGGGGACAGAAACCCAAGCTTCCAACCGCAGCCAGTGCCTCCGAAGCAACTAGCGATCTGCGGAAACTCAAGTGAGTGAGATATTAAGGAGCAACCGGGGCATCCGGCAAGCAGAATTCGCGGTTTTTTCGAGAATTTCAGGCGTCGGCATTAATCTTTGGCGAGCGGAAAGCCCTTCTCGCGCCATTCGCGGATGCCGCCGTCCATCGAGATCACGTTGCTGTAGCCCATCTTCTGAAGATTGTCTGCCACGAGAGCCGAGCGGAAGCCGCCGCCGCAATACAGTACGATTTCCGTGCCCGTGTCGGGGATGGTGGTTTCGATATCGCGCTCGATGATGCCTTTGCCCAGGTGCTTGGCGCCGGGAAGGTGGTCCTTGGCGAATTCGCTTTCTTCGCGCACGTCAATGAGCTGGAACTTGTCGCCGCGGTCGAGCCGAGACTTGATTTCGGGCACCGTAGTCTCGCGCACGCGCTTCTTGGCATCGGTGACGAGCTGGAGGAAGCGGGGAGAATGCTTGGCCATGGCAGTATGTTCCTTTGAATCAAAGAGCCCACAGAGCTTCGCTACACGGACTTCGTGACACAGATGAACACGGATTAGAAAACACAATTATCTGATCTGCATTCATCCGTGTTACGAAGTCCGTGTCGATCCGTGGGCTGAGCCGGTTTTTTCATATCGCCCGCCCCAGAATATACCGGTGCGGGTCCACTTCAGTCCGCAGTAGTTGCAATTCGCGCTCGTTCGGGCAGGCAGTGGTCGCGATGGTGTCAGCAAATTCCAGTTTGAAGCTGGTGTTGGCGTCCACCTGCTCGGGCGTCACACCCGGGTGCAGGCTCAGCACCTGCATGCGCTTATTCTGCGGGTGATAACCCATGATGGCGAGATCGGTGATCACCCGATACGGCCCGGTGCCCGGCGGCAGGCCGGCCGCTTCCCGCGTGCCGGGGCCGGTGAGGTAGCCGGGCGTCGTAAGAAAATCCAACTTCGGCACAAAGCGGCGCGGATCGTGCTTGGTCACCACCAGCGTCCGCCAGCAGAAAGAAGCCAAGTCGCAAGCCCCTCCGCTGCCCGGCAGCCGCACCTTGGGCCGTTGGTAATCGCTGCCAATCATGGTGGAATTCAGATTGCCGTACGGGTCGATCTGCGCTCCGCCCAGGAACGTGTAATCGACCATGCCGCGCTGGCAGAACTGCATAATGTCGGCCATGCTGGTGGCCATGACGCCGCGATGGAACGTGCGCGAGTCGCCGACGCTGATCGGCATGGTGGGCAATTGCGGCGCCACGCCGCCGGCCTCGAAGAGGATGACCAGATTCGGCGCATGCAGTCGCTGTGCCAGCATGGAGACAGCACACGGCATCCCGGTGCCGACCACGACGGTTTTGCCGTCGTCAAGCATCCGGGCAGCCGAGCAGATCATCAGTTCGACAGCGTTACAGTCCATGGATTAGCCCCGGACACCTGCGATTCACTTCAAAAGTGCTGTGAATCCGGCCTGCTCAAAATGATGATCGCCGGTTAGCGCCTCAATGATTCCATCACGACGCATCACAACAAACGAGATACATTCTTTCAGCGACCATTTTTTGTCGGCACGATTCGCAAAGAGCTGAATGCCATCGGTAAACAAGTTTTGCTCCGGCGAAACGATTTGCACATTAGGATTTGCTTGAAGGTCGTTCCAGGCAGCGATGAATTCCGCACGGTTCGACGGATGGCTCATGGCGTCGGCAAATTCGGTTAACACCCAGGCGGTGGTGACCATTCGGCCTTGGAACGCGGCAGTATAGGATATTGCTCGTGCATGTGCTTGATCCCGCGCGTTTATTAACGCGAGAAAATAAAAAGTGTCGGCGAACACCGTGTTCATCTTTTTGGCGTACCATGAAGGTAATGGTCATGCTGGTCCGCCAGATCTTGTGGTAAACCTTGTGCCTTGCCCGCGTGCTTGAGCAGCATTTGACCAAGTGCCGACGCCGCTTTGGGAAGCTCTTGGACCGTCACTTCCACGCGAGCCCCATCCGTCAACACGCCCGGTTGGTCAGGCACGATAACCCCATTGGCAACAATTCCAGTAATCGTCATTGCCTGCCCTCCCACAAACCTGTTTCTGCACGTTTTTGCCTCGTTGCAGTATATCATTCCTGCCGGTTCTTCGCTATGGAGCAGAACATTAGCTTCTATCTCTCACTCATGTCGCAGCGCCTGGATCGGATCCACCCGTGCAGCCCGGCGGGCGGGGTAGGCGGCTGCCACCACCGTAATCAGCATTGCGAACAACGGCACCAGCGTGATGAGCCAGTACGGGAACAAGAACATCGGCACTTCGACTTTGCCTCCGGATTGCTGCTCCATGAGTCGGCGGGCCAGGCCGTCGGCCGGGATGGAAATCAACCAGGCGGCCAGCAAGCCCAGAAGGCCGCCTAGCAGCCCGATCCAGGCGCCCTCCAACAGGAACAGCGACATAATATGCCGGTCGCGCGCTCCCACCGCCTTCATGATGCCGATTTCTTGCGTGCGCTCCAATACGCTCGTCACCATCGTGTTCGTGATGCCTAGCCCAGCCACCAGCAGCGCCACACCGGAAAGCAGCACGGTAAAGTACTGAATCATTTTCACTTCGCGCAGCACGTGCTTGAGGAATGAAAGGGGCGAATGGAACGCCACGCCCATGGGCTCAATCTGATCGGTGACGTATTCGACGTTTTCTTCCTTGTCTACCATCAGCGTAATGCCGTCGTAGCCGTGCTCTTGCCGGCGCGGCAAGCGATCCGCAAATTCTTGTGCCGTGCGCATGGGCACAATTACTTCCGCGTAGGGGTAGAAAAAATCCAGAATGCGTTCATCTTCGACCTCTTTCCGATCCATGTGGCGAAAGACTCCGGCCACGGTGAATTCCTCAACAGACGTTACGTTTTCCGACTTCGCCAGCGTGGAAGAATTGTTCTTCAGCAGTCGACGCAGAGTTTGCTTCTCGGCTTCGGTAAGATCAAGGCGATCAATGGCCGCGGGGAGTTGGCGCGCTACTTTTTCCAAGGCTTGCTGTTCTTCCAGCGAGATGGTTTCGGCCTTGGCGTGAAGCAAAGCCAACAGCATGGCCGGAGATTGGCCGCTGTTCGATATTTCCAGGCGAATCGGCTTGCCGATGATGGCCTGCACCTCGGCATCGCTGCGCACACCAAGCTCGTATAGCAGGAATTCGTGAATGAGAATGCCGCGAGAGTCGTCACTGGCAAACATGGTCCCGGCCACCATTCGCCGTGGCAGCGCGGTGTTGTCGCTCCGGGAAGCCTGGATGTTGGCGTAAGCGCTTTGCCCTCGCACCATGGCGCGGCCGTTTTCCCACAATGAAACTTCCACGCTCTCCACATGCGGTATCTGCGAAAGTTGGTCAATCAGCGTACGGGTAAGCGGCACGGGCGTATTGCGGGAATGCATCTCGCGCCAGCGCTTGGCAAGCGCCTTGCGAATGCGCATGCGCTTCTCCTCCGACATCTCGCCTTTGACTTCGAGTTCCACCGGTGGCACGCCGACTTCGTCGTCGGTAGGTTCCTTGTACGCGGCATAAATGTGAATGCTGCGCAATTCGTTGTTCTTGCGAATCATGTGTCGGACGGCGTTTTTCACGCCCACGCCGATCGACAGGCTGACGGCCAGCATGCACGAGCCGAGCAACACGCCGAGCATGGTGAGCGCGGTGCGCGTTTTCTGTTGCCGCAAGGCCGAGAAGGACAGGCCAATCAGATCACGAAAGCGCAATGGATGTCTCCGATCTCAGTTCTTCAGCTGCCCGTCCTGGAGCCGTAGAATTCGATTCGCATGCGTGCGGGCGATTTCCTCGTCATGCGTGACGATGATCAGGGTGGTGCCGTGCTTTTTCACATGGTCGTCGATCATGGTCATGATCTCGGCCGAGGTGAAGCTGTCGAGGTTGCCCGTCGGCTCGTCAGCCAGGAGAACGGCCGGATGATTGACCAGTGCGCGGGCAATGGCCACGCGCTGCCGTTCGCCGCCGGAAAGCTCGGCCGGCCGGTGGTTCCAGCGCTCGGCCAGGCCTACGGCCGCGAGCGCTTGGCGGGCCGCTTCTTTGCGCTGCCGAGGCACTATTCCCGCGAAGAGCATCGGTAATTCCACGTTCTCGAGCGCATTGCGGGACGGCACCAGGTGAAAAGACTGGAAAATCATGCCCACCGTGGCCAGCCGGTGCCGGGCCAGTTCGCGCGAATCCATTTCCGCCAGGTTGCGCTCACCCACGCAAATGCGGCCGCTCGAAGGCCGATCCAGCCCACCGAGCAAGTGCAGCAGCGTCGATTTACCAGAGCCCGACTTGCCCAGGAGCGCGATTCGCTCGCCCGGCGCTACCTGGAAGGAAACGCCGCGCAGCGCAGCAATAATGGTTGCGGCCTTGCCGAACGTCTTACTCAGGTTCTCGACTTCGATGAGCACGCAGACGCTCCGATGAACGCGGGACAAGATTCCAATCTTGCCTGCCAACAACTCGGACAAGATTGGAATCTTGTCCCACGTAATTTGTAGCCGGTCATTTTCAAGATCGTCACCGGCAACAACCCTCTTCTTTTTGTTACAAGTCAGGCTAGGATTGGCGATGTCCACGACGATTATCCGAGGAGCCGCCTATGCTCACCCGCCACACTCCCGCCATCGCTATTTGCCTGAGCGTCGCCGCTGCAATCATGGCCGACGAGCCCAAGGCAAAGCCCGTCACGCCGATGACAGTTATGGTGCTGTTTAACGGCCGCGATCTCGCCGGCCTGTACACCTGGCTCAAGGATTCCAGACATGAGGACCCGAAGAAAGTCTTCACGGTCCACGATGGCATGATCCACGTCTCCGGCGAAGGTTATGGCTACGTGGCTACGGAGAAGGAATACGAGAATTACCATTTGTCGGTCGAATACAAGTGGGGAACACGGACCGATGGCCGGAAGTACGTGCGCAACTCCGGCGTCCTGCTGCACGCCACGGGGCCCGATGGTGGGGCCGGCGGCGCCTGGCCATCGTGCATCGAATGCCAGTTGGCCCAGGGCTGCGTGGGCGATCTCATCGTCATTCGCGGCAAAGATGATAAGGGCCAGGTGATTCCAGTTTCGCTTACGGCCAACACGGTGATCGGTCCGGACAAGCGGCCACGCTGGAAAGCGGGCGGCGAACCACGGACTTTCACCAAGGGTCAACTCTGGTGGTCGCTGCACGACCCCGATTACAAGGAACTGTTGGATACGCGTGGCAAAAATGACGTGGAGAGCCCCCTTGGCGAATGGACAAAAATGGAATGCATTGCCGACGGGAAGCGGCTCAAGGTGATCGTCAATGGCACCACCGTGAACGAATGTTACGATGTTTTTCCGGCCGCCGGTAAGATTCTGCTTCAATGCGAAGGCTTCGAAGTCTTCTTTCGCAAATTCGAGTTGCATCCGTTAAAGACCGCACCAAAGTAAGCAGCTCTTATATGGTGGACACGTTTTTCAACTTGCCGGTCGGCGGCTTGGCACGCTGGAACATGCTCAGATGAAATCCGCAAATTATTGCTGTACAATAAGATGCGTATTAAGTCGAAAATCTGTTAGAGTCAGGTTTTTCCGGTTGCAGGGGCGAAAATCACGCCCGGATTTAACCCGGTCCTTCCACCCGAATCTCCTGAAAACTTGAACCATTCTTTGTAAATTATCCCGCTTCTTCGCTGGACCATCTCGTATAATACCTATGTAGGCCAACCCGCCGGTTCTTGTTTCTGACCACGCCATTTCCCTGAAGCAGCGGAACAGGCTACCAAGCGGCGCGGCCCACGCCAAGCGCCCGACAACGGAAATTCCGGAACCCAGGTAAACGTAATGAAGCGGAACAGCAAACTGGCCAGGACGGCATCGCGGAACCGACTTAACCTTGCCCCGCCCGCGCCGGATTTGGAAAAGGCATTGTCGCGGGGCAAGCCACCGGCTAAGCCGCCGGAGGCCGCGGAAGCTACTGTGCCCGCCGAAGAACTCGAAGAAGAAGAACTCGATCTGCCGGAAGAAGAGGAAGAAGAAAAAGCCCCACGTGACGAGGAGGTTTCGGGACCGGATGACGCCCTGGGCCTCTATTTGCGGCAAATGGGCGCGATTCCGCTTCTAGACCGCGAGCAAGAGCTGGCGCTGGCGGAACGGCTCGAATTCACCCGCGAGCGCTTCCGTCACGCGGCCTTGTGCAGCGTGCGCATCTTGCAGCGGGTCGTTTCTACTTTTGAAAAAGTCCAGGCCGGCGCGCTGCCGCTCGATCCTACCATCGATGCTATCACCAGCCTGAACCTTACGCGCGAGCAGATTCTCAAGCGTATTCCGCATCATGTGCCCACGCTCAAGCGCCTGCTGCGCCAGGAAGACAAGATCTTTGCCGAATATCTGCAGGCCGGGCGGCGCAATGTGCGCTACAAGCTCCGCCGACAGCGCTGGCGGCTGATCCGCAAGATGACGAAACTGGTGGCCGAACTGTCGCCGCGCACGGAATTGCTGGAGCACTGGTGCGACGAGCTGCAGGCTCAAGCCAGCGATCTGGCCGCACTGGTGCACCGACTTGAAGCTTCGGGCCTCAAGGGCGAAAGTGCCAAGCAGAGCAAACGCTTGCGCGAAAAGCTCATCGAGATTCGCGGCACGCAGCGGGAAATCAGCATGTTGGTGCGCGTGCAAGCAGTGCGCCGGCGCATCTACCAGAAAGCGCGCCGCGAGCTGGCCGAAGCCAACCTGCGGCTAGTGGTATCCATTGCCAAGCGCTATCGTGGCCGCGGCTTGCCGTTTGCCGATCTCATTCAGGAAGGCAATCGCGGTCTGATGCGGGCCGTCGATAAATATGAACACCGCCTCGGTTACAAGTTCGGCACGTATGCCACCTGGTGGATTCGCCAGGGCATCACCCGGGCATTGCATGACCATGCCCGCACCGTGCGCGTGCCGTGCCACCAGGTGGGCGTGCTCGCCGCCATGGAGCGCGTGCGCTGCGAACTGGCACTCGTGCTGGCTCGTGAGCCGACGAATGAAGAGATCGCGGCCACGCTCGGCATCAAGCCGGAAGAGACACGGTCGCTGCGTTTGGCCGGCCGGCATCCGGTGAGCTTGCACGAACCGATCGGCGGCAGCGGCGAGGGCGAACGGGCGCTCGAGGAATTCCTGAGCGACCACTCCTGCGTCAATCCCGGCGAACGCGTCGATCATCACTTATTGCAAGAGCGCATTGGGGAAGTGCTGCGCTCTCTGGCCCCACGCGAGCGGGAAGTGATTGAGCTTCGCTTCGGCTTGCGCGACGGCCACCCGCGCACGCTTGATGAAGTGGCCAAGGTCTACGGGATCACCCGCGAACGCATCCGCCAGATCGAAGCCCGCGGCCTGTTGAAACTCCGCCAGCCCGTGCGCAGCTCGCGCCTCGAAGGCTTCGCCGAAGAAGAGGAAGAGGAAGAGACGCCGGTGGAGGAATAAACGGCTGCAGGTCGGGCTGGAAAGCCCGACCTTTTCATTTCTTGTAAACGAATTTCTCGCCGAGCAAATCTTCGAGTATCTTCTGCTGTTCGCTGCTCAGCAACTCCCGAACTTTCCTGGGCACACTACGCGCCGCTGAGCCGGCCAGGCGAGCGGCCTCTTGGTTCGTGATCTTCTTCGCATCCACGTCGGCACGCAATTGCACCATCCTCTCGGCCGCCCATTTGTCCCAGGCAGCGTGGAGTTCCTTTGCCTCCTTATCTCCAATCTTCAATGCCGAACGAATTTCCGGGTAGTCGAAGATGTCGATGCCGCGCATCTGCAGCAGAATTTGCTTCATCCGCTTCATCTGGGCCGGCCAGAGCGTTTCGCTGTAAATTCTGAAGAGGTCTTCGACATAACGAACATCGAGCGCGCGCAACTTGGGGTTTTTCTCGCGCTCGGAGAGCTTGGAATTCCAGATCTTGTCTCGGTCCTGATAGTATTGCCGCGAGATGGCGTTGCGCCGATCTTCGCTGCCGCTAAGGCTCCGCTCCTGATCCGGCGTAACCTTCAATTCGGCACGCAATTCAATGTTGAAAAACTGCACGACATTGCCAGACGAATAAACGGAGCACTTCTCGGCATCACCCGCGAGGCCGTCGGAGGTGGTTAACGTGGCCAGGACGGCGGCGAGCAGGAACCGGCGAACGCAGATCATGGAAATATCTCGGCATGATGCAAGGACAGCTCTGAGGCCGGCCCATCAACGGCTCAGCGCGGCTGGACATGCAAGCATAGGTCGAAAAAGCCGGAGAGGTTGTGCTGAGGCGGTTCATGTGGGAGGCAAGAGTGTGCGACGGAGAGGGGGGCGCTCCAAAACTGGACAATTCGACGATCTTTAGCCAAGTCCGCTTTGTCACCGTCTGTGCTGAAACAATTTGCCAACTCGCCTTTCTCGCCGGACAAATCACCTCGACCACCACATGATCGCTGTCAGCAGCACTGCGGCGCTCAGCAGCCAGGCGAGCGCAATCAACTCGAATTTCCACCATTTCCAATCACGAGCGATCGACCGATGCGTAATGATCAAATATCCTGTGCCAGCGCCCAAAAACGTCCAATAGGCCAAGCGAAGAAAGGGCGGCAAACTGGCGTTACTGCGCGTGAATTGGACCATTGTCATCAGGTAAGTCGCGCTAATAAAAGTTAGCAGCAAGCCGATACCATGGATGCGAAGATACAACGTCCAACGACTGATGAGGGAACGACGGCTTCGGAGCATGATTTCGGCCGCGTACATGCCAAACATGCTCGACCCCAGAAAAAACACGACCCCGAAGAGAGTTCCCAGACTGGACGCCACCCAGGCGGTTGAAATGCGATTCGTTCGCTGCGCCTTGCGCCGGAGTGCCATAATTTCTTGGTCGCGTTCCATCTTGGATGGAGAACTGCTTGGCAAGTATTTCGCCAAATAGTTAGGGTCTGAGTTCTTCTGCAATCGGTTGCCGAAATATTCCGGAAAAAAGAACCAATCGGCCAATTCGTCCTCGGTTGCCAGCGGATGCACCTGGTCGGTCTGAGTATTCGTCGTGATGAAAGGACCGATGAACAGCCCGGCCACTTGCATGGCAATTAAGGCCGATATGGCAGCAAATCCAAAAGCGATTCGTTGACTCTTTGGCCGGGTGATCCATCGAATAAGCCAAGCGACCAGGAACGTAACAACGCCGGCAAGAATTGGCAGCCCCCACCGGAAATTGGGATCATCGGAAACGCGCGCATACCACCAGAGCGGATTGAGCCAGCTGATGTTGGGCGGAACGATATAGGCATTGGGCGCGCTGATCGCCACCACGGCCAGGCCCATCGATGCTCCCCACAGGATTCCGATGAGCGGAACGGTGACTGCCGCTGCGGTGTTTTTGCGCGCCCAGCGCCAAGCTAGTTCCGGGAGCGTCAAAGGGCGAACGGTTAGTGGATCACCGCGCAACCAGCGCTCAAGTTCATCGGCCAGGCTTGCCGCGGATTCGTAACGGCCCGCCGGATCCTTCGCCAGGCACTTGAGCGCTATCAGCGCCAAATCCCGGTTGGTTGCCGGATTCAGCGTCCGCGGATCGGCCGGCTCGTCCATGATGACTTTCATCACTGTGTCCAAGACCGTGGGCCCACGAAACGGCGGTTGGCTGGTCAGCATTTCGTACAGAATGGCTCCCAGGGAATACACATCGACCGACGTGGACAACGCCTTCTCGGCCCGCGCCTGCTCCGGAGCCATGTAACTGGGTGTGCCAACTATCGCCCCGGACTGTGTCAGCGCGCTGTCGCCTTCAACTTTTCGCGCCAGTCCAAAGTCGGTGACGTACGGAATGCCGGCGTGATCGAGCAGGATATTCGCGGGCTTCAAATCACGGTGCAGAATGCCACGTTGATGGGCGAAATGTATTGCTCGTGCCACCTGCACCAAGATCTCGACTGCGTGGCGTTCGGTTAGGCCCCCATCACCTCCATCCCTTTCCTCCCGCGGGGAGAAAGGAGTGCTGCGGATTACATCGGCCAGGCTGCCCCCTTCGATCAGCTTCATGCTGAAGTAATGCTGGCCGTCGCGCTCGCCGACTTCATAAATCGGCAGGATGCTCGAATGATCGAGATTGGCAGCGGCCTCGGCTTCCGTTTTGAAGCGTTGCACATCGGCCGCGCTCGCCAGCTGGCCGGCCAAGATCATTTTCAGTGCTACCGGCCGATTGAGGCTGATTTGCCGCGCCTTCCAGATTACGCCCATGCCACCGCGACCGATTTCCTCTAGCAGCTCGTAATCAGCGAAGAAACGCGGCGTCATTGCAGCGTTAGCGACTACCACCTCGCGCGGAGGAAGGGTTGCGTTCTGGTCGATTGTTTCGAAAACGCGGTGAAAAGCGGATTGGTCTTTAAGGAACCCTTCCAACTCGGAGCGCAAGTCGGGATATTTGGCGAGCCAGGCTTCGCGTTCCAAGGGTGAACCCGCTTTGGCGGCTTGCAGAAACTCGGCAATTGCGGCATCGACGCGACTCGCGCTCATAACATGTCTTCCTCATCCAACCATTCCCGTAGCTACCCACGAAGAAAAAAAGACACGTTCTCGATTGTTTTTGATAAATTCGTGTTGTCGTTTATCAAGGGCTGGTCTGCATTGCCCAATGCACTAGGTTTACGGAAAGTGGCGTCACCACTTTCGAACACTTCTTCTAACTCGACCGCGCTACACCAAAAGAGAGGTAGCAATATGGCTCGTAACCACAAAAAGCC
>DATGHS010000378.1:0-5915 GCA_035307785.1 Gemmataceae bacterium | reverse complement strand
TTCACTTTTGTCCGGCTGCCCGGGAACGATGGCGCCGGCCTCAATGGCTACTTCGCGCTTGTCGAGCCGCAAGCCCGCCTTCCGGGCGGCACTGTCCGGCCCGTGGCATTTGAAGCAGTTATCCGAAAGAATGGGCCGGATGTCGTGGTTGTAACCAATCGGCTCAGCCGCGTGTGCGATTCCGGCAACGGAGCCCAATAACGCCACACTGAAAAGAATGCGCTTGTTCATAATCGGGTGCTAAAAAGTGCCCTGTCTCAGGGAATATCTTCGTTTGGACGGCAGGAGGTCGCGGCCTTCAAGGGAAGGGGCGGCCGGGAGATATATTATAGCAGCTTTCATGCCTAAGGCGAAGAGCCGCGGCTCCGGCGATGGCGGGTCAATTTGAAATATGTAAGCTTCGGTAGTGTGTTAAGACTGTGTTGATTCTGCCATCGGGTCCTTTTTATTCTTGCGCCGGGTGAATATCGCGGCAATTTCCTCGCTAAGAACCGCTACAAGCATGCAAAGCAGCGCCAAAGAGAATAGCACTGATCCTAGCCAAGTAGACAAGAACAAGAATATGCCAATCGAATTACCAAGCGCCGCAATGGCGAACACAATCGCTATTAGGCTGATCCAGGCGCTGGTCTTTACCTTCATTGAGGCCTCTTGCTTTCCAACCAGGACTTCCATTCGGAAATGGGTCAGGTTTCCCGCCAGACTAGCGCGGCCCACAGATGATTCATGCCGAATTGGCATTCATTTCATTTTTTCGTTTCATTTCACGTTTTGTCGTTTCATTTCAATGGGGTACTCTTATTGTGAAATGATGATGTACCGCAATCCCATTACCTCGGCCGGGCCAGCCGCACCACGAGGCGCTCGAGTTGGGTTCGTTCCGGCAGCGGATTGCCGCCTTTCAGGCCCAGGTCAGTTTCCAGGAGCCAGTCGTAGAGCTTCTCTATCCGCCGGAGACCTAAGTGCTTTAACTGCTGTTCCACACCTTTGCGGGCGAATGGCGGGACATTGAGCGCATCGAGCGCCTGGGTAATGCTTTGGCCTTGCGTGGCCAACCGACCGGCCTGAGCCAGCCGCCGCAATTGCCAGCTAAACGCCCCCAAGATGCGCAGTGGCTCTTCGCCTTGCTCGAACAGTCCGTGAAGTATGGCTAGCGCTGCGGTCGGCCGGCCCTGACCGATGGCATCGAAGATCTTGAACGTCTCTGCGGCACTGCTGCGGCCGGTGACTTGCTCGACATCTTGCTCTGTGATCGTCGAAGCCGTTCCTGCAAAGGACGCCAGCTTGGCCAGTTCCTGGTCGAGCAAACCGAGTGAGGTGCCGGCCAGCTCAACCAACAGCGTGGCGGCCGAACGGGATAACTTCTTCTGATACTCCGATTCCGCGCGTTGCATACACCAACCGGGAAGACTCGCGGGTTGCGGCGGGCTGCATACGATCACCGCTTCGTCGGGCACCTTCTTGGCCAGCTTGGTGTTTTTGGGCCACGATTTCACTTCAAGAATGAGCGTGCCGGCAGAAGGCGCATCGATGAGCTTCTCTAGCTGGGGCCGGTATTCCGAGACAAAAGGGTCGGCCTGTTCGATGATGACCACACGGCGCGGCGCCAGAAAGGGCCGGGTGTCGAGTTCGTTCCGAATCACCGACCACTGTACTTCTTCACCAGGGTAGCTCGCCCACGCGAAATCCGGGTCGGCATCTTCGAGCAACAGCTTTTCGAGCTTCGCGCGCACTTGCAAGCGCAAGAAATTCTCTTCGCCGTGCAGCACGTAGAGGGGCTGCACGGCGGGCTTGCGCTTGGCACTGAGGAAATTAAGGGCATCCATGAAGATGGAAGACGGCACACAAAGATCAAAAAGGAGACACAGAGAACACAAAGATAGTTCTTCGTTTTCTTCTTTGTGCTCTTTGTGACCCCTCTGTGCTCTTTGTATCCCTTCTTTAATAATCCCGAATCGACCCGTCCGGGAACTTCGCGCTGGGCCACTTATACTTTTTCTTGGGATCGGCGGCGACTTTGGCCATCGCGGCTTCGTCCATTTCCACGCCGAGGCCCGGTCCTTGCGGCAAGGCGGCGTAGCCGTCCTTATCAACCTCCCAGTTCTTGCGGGCCACGCCCGCCGGCATGATGTGGCCGTCGAGGTAGCCTTCGTGGATGAGCAGGAAGGGCACCGTGGCCGCTGCGTGCAGGCTCGCCGTGAGGCCGAGCTCCGAGCAAGTGTTGTGCGGCGCCAGCGGGACGAAAAACGCCTCGGCCAGCGTGGCGATTTTTTTCACTTGCGAAATCCCGCCGGTATGCACGACATCAGGCTGCAAGACATCGAGGCAGCGGTTCGTTAGATACGGCAGCATTTCCCAGATCGTGCGGTCGCGTTCGCCGGCGGCCATGGGAATGCGGATCTGCTGCTTCAAACGCATAAACGCGTCGACATTCCCCGGCACGCAGGGTTCTTCGAGGAAAAGGATATCATATGGCTCAATGGCGTTCGCGAACTGAATCAGCGTGGCCGGCGGAATAGCACAATGGGCGTCGAACATCACGCAGCCATCAGGGCCCACTTGCTTACGAGCATTTTCGACCATGCTCACGAGTTGCTTGATGTCGCGCGGGTCGCCGGAGAGCGGGTGTGGGCCGCCGGTGCCGGTCTTATGCGCTTTCGGAGTCGGATACATGCGAATCTTGTCGCGGCACGGGCCGCCGAGCAACCGGTACACCGGCACACCCCAAAGCTTGCCGGTGAGGTCCCACAGCGCCATGTCTATAGCGGCGATGACATGCGTGATGATCGCCCCGCCGCGAATGTCGCGATGCGCTCGGTACAGCTTCTGCCAGAGGTATTCGATGCGCGTGGGGTTTTCGCCGTCGAGCAACTCGAAAAGCGATTCGGCCAGCACGGCCGAAACCTTCGGCTCGCTGCCCGTCACTTCGCCCCAGCCGTTCACGTTCTTGTTCGACTCCAGGCGAATGTACGTCTTCGGCCCGGTGGGAAAGGTATGGATGGCGGTGAGCTTGATATCGCTGCCCCGGTCCTGCACAGCGTTGCCCGGAGTGTCGGCCCCAACCGCATGCTGGGCCATCAAAAAACCGGCGGCCGCCATACTGCCGCCGGCTGCGAGCATTTCCCGGCGCGACAACCCGACGTCGCCGGGGGATGGCTTTTCGGACATGGACTATTTCCCCAATTTGAATGACTTGATGATTATCGGCAATTCGCCTTTCACACCGAGGTCTCTTTCTTCTTTCAATTCGGGAGCCAGCGACGTGGCCAACATCAACACCATCACGCCTTTCTTGCCGCCCCTGGGGTTGGGGATCACCACCAGTCGCCCCCAGTAATGAATCATGCCTTTTTCGGGATGGTCCACCTCGCTGCTAAAGCGGAATTCGGTCCCCTTGTACGCCCCAAGTTTCGTCGGTCCTTCGGACGTTTTCTTGTATTTCGCAAAGCCTTTCTTGAATTGCTCTTCGATCTGCGTCATGAATTGGGGGATCAGTTTCTTGTCCGCTTCGGCATTGCCGCTGCCGGCGAAGTTGCCGACGGTAAGGTTCTCGCGGAACAGAGAGTCCGGGCCTTCCAAGGTGGAGCGTTCGACCTTGACGAAATTGGCAGTGTTCTCGCCGGCCTCGACAATTTTCCAATGCGCCGGGTAATCAAACGAGAAATCGACATAGTTTTCGAGAATCTTGGCCGTTCGCCCGTCTTTGGTGTTCACGAATTTCTTGGTGGGGAGCGGGTCATCCGCCCAGATGGCTGAACCGCTTGCCAACATGACGATTACGGCGATCCCAGTAAAGCAAGTAGCCCTGTGCATAAACTTGCTCCGATCTCACGGGCTGTGCATTCTGGCTATTGCGAACCCTTTTTGCGCTGCCGAACAAAACGCGGTCGGGCCTTAAATCCCGTGACTCCTTGCTGCTCTGCCCATTGTGGCGATTTATTTCCCCAGCTTGAACGACTTGATAATCGCGGGCATCTCGCCCTTCACGCCGAGGTCTTTTTCGTCTTTGAGTTCGGGAGCTTGCGGAGTGGCTAGAATTGCCAGCATAACTCCCTGCTGCCCACCGCTGGGATTTGGAAGCACCACGATGCGGCCCCACATGGGAATCATTCCCTTCTGTTCATGTTTCATTTCTCCAGTGAAGCGAAGCTCGATCGCTTCATACTTGCCCAACTTCGTCGGCCCGTCGGATGTCTTCTTGTAACTCGGGATGCCGGCTTTGAGTTGCATGTCGATTAGGTTGAGCAACTGCGGAATCAGTCGTTTATCAAGTTCGGCATTGCCACTGGACTTGAAATGGCCGACGGCGAAACTTTCCTGCATAACGGCGTCTTTCCCGTCGCCGAGGTAACGTTCCACTTTCACGAAATTCTCTGAATCCTTACTCCTTTCGGCCACCTTCCAATTCGCCGGGTAATCGAAACTGAAATCAACGTAGTTTTCCGTAAGCTTGGCGGTCAACCCTTCCTTGGAATTCACAAACGTCTTGGTAGCCGGTTTGTCATCCGCCCAGGCGCTTACGCCTATAGCCATCACGCCGAACCCGACAATCAAGAAGGGAAGACGCGTTTTCAACATAGGCATGCCCTCACTCAGTCCGGAAATCGTGAACGATTATGGGTTTCGTGTTTCGAACTTCTTTGACTTATTGCTGCTGCCAACCGTAACCATGTAGGTCTTCGCATCCGGCGCCACCTTCACGATGATCGGCTCCCCTTTGCAATTCTGCTCGTCGTTGTTGGCGATCAAGTCCGGATCGGTGTTCTCCGAAGGCTCCGAAGTCACGTTGCGATGCAACTGATAAATCGTGGGCACTTCGGGCAAGCGGCGCAGCGTGGCGATCACCTGCGGGTGACCGCCCTTGCGCGGGCCGTTGTTGCAGACGGCCACGCGCGGCTGCACGGTGCGGATGAGCACCGGGTTGTTGCTGATTTCCAGACCGTGGTGTGTGACCTGGTAGACATCCACCGGGCCGATCTTGTCGGAAGGGCTGACGAGCTTGTATTCGATGTTCCAGGTAAGGTCGCCCAAATCGAGGAAGCGGAAGCCGCCGTATTTCAGCAGGAAGCCCAGGCTTTTGGCGTTGTCGCTCTTGTCTTCCGGTTGCGGCTTGTGCTCGGCCGCGATGGGGTTGACCGCGGCGCCGGGTTTGTCGGCAATCACTTCACCGTGACCGCAAAGGCAGAACAGCTCGAGGGCCGGTCCGCCGGGCGCGGACTTCAGCGCAACGGTGTCACCAGGCTTCAGCCGGCTTTCCTTGCCGGAGCACGCCTGCTTGAAAGCCCGAATGAGCAGCGGGAAATTCATCGGATCTTCAGCGAGCGTTTCCGGGATGCCGTGGTGGTAGTAATGCCGAATCGGAATGAGGGCCGCGAGCCGCTCAACGCCGCCGTAGTGATCGAGGTGCCAATGGGTGATGATGTGGTGGTCGATCTGGGTGGGTTTTGCCCGTTCGCTGGCCACCTTGAAGATCCGCTCGGCGTCGCGCTTGCCGGGATTGCCGGAGTCGATCAGCACCGATTCGCCGGTGGGAGTCACGATGAGCGTCGCGGCGCCGCCCTCGGTATCGATGAAGTAAATCTCGAGGCCGCGCTTATCTTCGGCACACGCGGCGGCGAGAAGCAAGGTCGCAGTTGCAAGGGAGAGTAGCCAGCGCATCGGCGATATCCTCTGGAGATTACGATTTCGGCTTTTCCTTCTCTTTATCCTTGGCCTTATCCTTTTCTTCCGATTTTAGCTTCGCCTTGGCGGTCAGGATGTCGATCAGGTCTTTGCCGTATGATTCCTTTTTCAGCCGCAGCGCCTGGTCATCGAGTTCCTTCACTGCATTGCGGAGCGATTCGCCGTATTTTTTCTCCAGCGTCTTGCTTTGTTCCTCGCTGGGCTTGCCGAGCTTCAACGCGCGCTGTTGCACG
>DATGHS010000377.1:0-6108 GCA_035307785.1 Gemmataceae bacterium | reverse complement strand
AAATCCTGGGCACGCAAAGGCCGCGGCCGCTCGCCGGTAAGGACAGCGTGCAACATTTCGCGTTGGAAGCCGACATGGCCGGCCAGCATGTGCTGCTGGATTACTACGTGATCCGTCAGGCCGACGGCGGGGCCACCATTGCCGCGAGGTTATTGCCGGCGGCCGTAAGTAGTCTGCGGCCCGAAGTCGAGCGCATCGCGAAAAGCATGGTGATTACGAAGAAGTGACTCATCTCCCCTCTCCCCTTGGGGGAGACGGGAGGGGGGTGAGGGGTGGGGAACTTGCAAATGCCGCCGTCCAGAAGTCGGTTCAATCCCCATACGGATTGGTCGGCTTCTTCAACTCCGACGGCGGATTCGAGTTCGCCGGCGGCGTCGTGTTGCTTGGCGCCGGGTTGCTCCCTTTCGGCATCAGGTTCTGCAGCGGCCCGTTGGCACCCTTTTGAATGATATTGCCGATGCCGTTTAGAATCGGCCGATTCCCATTTCCCTTCGGCAACAGGCTCTTGAGATCGAATGCCGGCGGCGCATCCACTTTAGCCGGCGGCGTGTAATTCGCCGTCTTGGCATCGCGGTCTTCCTGCTTCGCCTTGTCGGGAGAGGTGGGAACCTGTGCCTGGCTGTTCGCGGCCTGCTGCGAAAGCTTCTGCACCAGTTCGAGCAGCGCTTGCACTTTCTGGGCTTGGGCCTGCCGTTGCTCCGGCGAGAACTTGACAATCTTTCGAGCAATCCGAAGTTGTTGCAAGGTGCTTAGGATCGGCGCGCCGTTCGCCTGACCGGCCTCCTTATTTTGCGCATCCCAAGTCATTGGCAGCGCCGGCAGCTTGCCGCTGCGCTGAGCCTCGACCAGCGCTTGCAAGCCCTTCAACCAGTCGGCATTCCCTTTGTTCGCCCAGCGCTCATAGGCGAAGATCGGGTCATACATCTTGACCGAGTATTCCGCCCAAGGCTGAATGCCGGCCTTCTGATTCTCAGCCGCGTAGTAGTTGCCGAAATAGTAATGATTTGTGGTCGGGCTGACGAAGAGGTTACCTGAAGCTGCCGCGGGATTTACCGCCACTTCGGGCTTGTAGACATAGTTCGGATCGTTGGCAGCGCGAACCGGGAAGTATGCCGGCGCCATTGCCACGCCGCGGTTAGAGATCGCGTAATCCCAGTAGCCGCTGCTGAAGATCCAGCCAGCGGGCGTCCATTCGTACTTGGCTGGCGCCCAGACGTAGCCCGGCCGGATTTCCGACCAATAGCCGGTGCGGTAGGTGTAGCCGTTTTCGGTGTAGAACCAGCAACCCGGAATGTAAAAGCAATTCGGATCGGGGGCCGGGTGGGTGGGGCCGGTGTCCATATTCATGGGCGGCGGCGGCACGAACTGATAGTCGCGCTCCTGGTCGGCCGCCCAGTGGCCGCTCACCCAACGGTTGCCGGCCTCCGATTGCGCCCAGAAGCCGGGGACCCAGCGGCGATTGGTCGGCGTATCGCGCCAGAAGCCGCTGATCCAGACGAAGTCTTGTTTGTCGTCTTCGTATTGCCAATAGCCGGGCATCCACTGAATGCGGTCGCCGGTGGGGCCGAGTTCCGGCGGTTCCTCGCGCAACGGCAACGGCGGCTCCTTGCGAACCGGCTCATTGGCCGTCGGATTCAGCATGAAGGGCTGAGCATACGCTTCGTGCAGCGGGCCGCGGGCTTCAATTTGCGGAAGATGATCTTGATCGGCATTGGCCTTTGCGACCAGGCATCCAAGCCAGGCCAACGGCAGAAGCAGGGTTATGAGGGGGAACATTCTCACGGGAATACCTCCTTGGTTCGATCCACCAAAATGCCGCACTGCATCTGACGTCGACGGTACGCCTCAATGACGATTGGGCCCGCCGCTGTGGCTGCTACTGTGATTGCTAAAGCTACTATTAGAAGAACTCGAAAATCCGAAAGAGGGACGGGCGAACCCAGAACCGCCTGTCGAGAAGGATGGATGGTTCGCGAAATTCAGTCCATTGAAATTCGCGCCCGGCACATTCATGCGTGGAATGTAATTCGCGCCGTTGCTGAAGTTCGCATGCGAATTCGCATTGAAACCAGGCGAGAAGTTGGACGTGGCGAGGCCCCTGCTGAAGTTGTTTGCGCCGGCCGAGAAGTTTCGGCTCGCCTGCTGGCTGAAGCGCTGCGATTGCAGCACCAGCTGTTGCGCGCTTTGCAACTGCGCTTGCCGTTGTTGCGATGTAAGCTGTGTGAATTGCACGCCGGAGCTTCGCAATTGCTGCGTGGCAGTCAAGAAGGCGGGCATGCCACTGCCGCCTGCACCTTGCGCATTGGCGAGCCATTGCGAATTGCCACGATTGGCAACGCGTGCGCTCGCAAAGAGCGGATCATAGGCTCCGGTAGAGTAATCTGCCCACGACGTAAGCCCGGCTTGCCGCAAATTGGACCCGGCATAATTGCCGTAATAATAATGGCTCGCAAGCGGATTCACATAGACGCCGCCGGCCAGCGGATTGATGCGCAGGAAATAGTTGGGCCGGTAGACATAGCCGGGATAACCGTAGCGGAAACCCTCGCCAAAATACAGGGACGGGTAGAGCAGGCCTCGGGTGGCCCACCAGTAGTCCCAGTAACCGCTGGCAAAGATCCAACCGAGCGGCGACCAGATGTACGTGGACGGCACCCACACGTAGCCAGGCCGGTAGCCGGTCCAATAGCCCGGGCGGTATGCGTAGCCATTGTCCGAATAGAGCCAGCTTCCAGGAATGTAGACGCTGCTGGAATCGGGCGCCGGTGTGGATGGCCCGGCTTCGGCATTCTGCGGCGGCGTGGGCACATACTGATAATCCGGCTCTTGAGCGGCGGCCCAATGCCCGCTCACCCAGCGATTGCCGGCCGAAGTCTCGGCCCAGTAACCCGGCACCCAGCGGCGGCCGTCGGGCACTTCGCGCCAAAAACCGCCGACCCAAACGAAGTCCTTCTTTTCCGTATCGAATTGCCAGTAGCCCGGAATCCACTTCACGTTCTTGCCGGCTGGAATCTGATCGGGCGGCTCCTCCCGGATCGGCTCCGGCGGCGTCTGATTAATAGCCGGGTTTGCCCCAGGATTCGCTTGCCAAGGCATGGCAAACGCTTCATGCAACGGCCCCCGCTCCAACGGCTGCGGATTCGGGTCGCGATCAGCAAACGCCTTCGGCGCGTGGAAGCTGAAAACGGCAAAAGATGCCAGCAACATCATGCGAACGGGATAAGTCATGGCGAGAGATCCTGACGCAAAACCCTTCCCCAATGCTATGATGGGCAGACTAGGCGAAAAAGGAAAGGGGCGTCGGGATTTGGTAGCCGGGTCGGCGCCTACAACGCCGTGGTAGAAAAGAGCAGCGCACGCATTTTGTGGGACGGGCAAGCGAGGATGCGCCGGCCCACCGCTCAACCTGGTGGGCCGGCGCATCCTCGCTTGGCCCGCCCCATCTCGCTTCATTCACTCGACTCCTCCGCAGCTTCCCGCACCCCATACTGCAGCCGTTGCCGCAGCAGCGAGAAGCGCTTCGCCGTTTCCTGCCGGCGCACCGTCAGCGACAGCGCCTTCTTGCTGCCCACGATAACGACCAGCCGGCGGCCGCGGGTGATGGCGGTGTAGAGCAGGTTGCGCTGGAGCATCATGAAGTGCTGGGTATGCAGCGGAATGACCACGGCCACATATTCGCCGCCCTGGCTTTTGTGGATGGTGCAAGCGTACGCCAGCGTAAGCTCATCCATTTCGTTGAAATCGTAGGAAACCTCGCGGCCATCGAAATCGACCAGCACTTCCTGGTCCACCGGCTCAATCTTGCGGATCAGGCCGATGTCGCCGTTGAAGACTTCCTTCTGGTAATTGTTCTTGGTTTGCATCACCTTGTCGGCCACGCGGAAAGTGGCGCAGTCGCGCAGCAGTTCCTTCTTGCCGGGGCCGGCCGGGTTGAGGATCTCCTGCATCTTCTGATTGAGATTGCTTACGCCTAGCACGGTCTTGTTCACCGGCGTGAGAATCTGCACGTCGCGGAACGGATCCAGGCGGAAACGCTGCGGAATGCGCTCCTTCACCATGCGGATGATCGTGTCGAGAATGGCCTCCGGCTCTTCGCACTCGATGAAGAAGAAGTCGCCACTGCTGTCGGGCGATGCTTCCGGCTCGTCGCCATGGTTGACGGCATGGGCAGCGCGAATAATCCGGCTCTGCTCGGCCTGGCGGAAGATTTCGGTTAGGCGCACAACCGGGACAACCTTTGATTCGATCAAGTCGCCAAGCACGGTTCCGGGGCCAACGGAAGGAAGCTGATCGATGTCGCCCACGAACAGCACACAGGCTTCCTGCGGCACCGCTCGCAACAATTGATTCATGAGCACGATATCGACCATCGAGGCTTCATCGACGACGAGAAGATCCACGTCAAGTGGGTTCTCGCGATGGCGCTTGAATTGACCCAGAGCCGGATCGAATTCCAGCAGGCGGTGGATGGTTTTCGATTCGCTTGGCCGGCATGTGCTTTCGCCCAGTCGCTTGGCGGCCCGGCCGGTGGGGGCGCAGAGCCCGCAGCGCATGCCCTTGGCCGAGAAGATATCGAGGATGCCGCGAACAATCGTGGTTTTGCCGGTGCCGGGGCCGCCGGTGAGGACCATCAGCTTCTTGGTAGCTGCGGCGCGAATGGCAGCTTTCTGCGATTCGGCCAGCGCGAGTTTCATCCGTTGCTCGATCCAGGTGAGCGCTTTCTCAATTTCGATGGCCGGCAATGGATGCGGCCCGGCGTTCAGTTGCCGGATTTGCCTCGCCACGCCCACCTCGGCCAGGAAAAGTGGCTTGAGGTAGAGCCAGGAGGTTTCGTCGGCCCGCACCGGCTTCTCGCGGCCGCCGCTGGCCGCCTCGGCATTGTCGCGCACAATCTCATCCTGCTCACGCGCCTGCTCGATGGCCTGCTGAATCGTGGTCGTACTGATTTGCGTCATCTCGGCCGTCTTTTCGATGACAGCGACTTCTGGAAAACCGACGTGGCCCTGTTCGCTAAACTCGCGAAGAGCATGCAATAGTGCGGCGTGGGCGCGCTGTGGCGATTGGCGATCCATGCCCAATTGCAGCGACAGCTTGTCGGCCGTCTGGAAACCAATGCCCCAGATTTCTTCGGCCAGGCGATAGGGGTTCTCGCGGATCGTCTCGATAGCCCGGTCGCCGTAGGTCTTGTAGATGCGTACCGCCCGCGCGGTGCCGATGCCGTAGGACTGAAGGAAGACCATGATCGAGCGCACGGCCTTCTGCTGTTGCCAGCTTTCCTTGATCTGCTGAATGCGTTTCGGACCGATGCCTTTGACTTCGGAGAGAAACGTGGGGCTTTCGTCGATGACGGAGAGCGTGCGCTCGCCGAACACTTCGACGATCTTCCGAGCATAGTGCTTGCCGATTCCTTTCACCAAGCCGGAGCCAAGGTAACGCTTGATTCCCTCGACCGTTCCGGGCGGAGTGGTCCGGAGGTTCTCGGCCTTGAATTGAATGCCGAAGTCGCGGTTCTGCACCCACTCGCCGCTGGCTTCGATGAACTCGCCGGCGTTGACATTGGGCAGATGGCCGACGACGGTCACCTGTCCGCGACGGTCGTCGGCCAGCACGCGCAGCACCGCGAAACCCGTGTCGAGGTTGTGAAAGGTGATGCGCTCGATGACGCCAGTGAGAGTCTCCGCCATGAGACAATTGTAACAAAAAAGAATTGAACCCCAGAGACACAGCGAGCACAGAGATTGTCTTCTCTGTGCTCTCTGTGTCTCTGGGGTTCAATTACTTCTACGTCATTTCACCCACTCTTGCTGCGCCTTCAGCACTTGCTCCATCTCGCGGTCCACGGCCACCGATAGGCCCACGAAGAAGCGCGGGTCGGTTAAGAGCACGCCGCTGTTCGGTTCGGGAATAACGAGCCAGCCGCCCTTGGGCTCTCTGCGAATCTCGGCGAGCCGCAGGCCGAGGATGATGCGCCGCGGCTGAAACAGATCGACCGATTTCAGAACTGAAAGGTGATTGAGATCCCAGTGGGCAGAAGCACCGGCGACGCGCATCTTGAAGCCGAGATGATAACCGGATGCGTCCTTGTGAATGGAGTCGTCGAGAATGATC
>DATGHS010000376.1:0-30503 GCA_035307785.1 Gemmataceae bacterium | reverse complement strand
GAATTCGTGCTCCGCAAGGGCCCGATTTTTTGTCAGGTACTGCTGGCCGACGAAATCAACCGCGCGCCGGCCAAGACTCAGTCGGCTCTGCTGGAAGCAATGCAGGAAATACAGGTGACGATTGAAGGGACCACGTTGCCGCTAACGGCCCCATTCCTGGTTCTGGCCACGCAGAACCCGGTGGAACAGGAAGGAGTGTATCGTTTACCGGAAGCACAGCTCGACCGCTTCCTGCTGAAAATCGAAATGGGCTACCCTGGCCACGAATTTGAAGTGCGCATGCTGAAGCTGCTCAGCAAGCCCATCGACGAGCCGGCCACGCTTTTCACGCCGGAGCAAATTCTGGCCATGCAAGCGCAGCTTCCCAATGTTTACGGCAATGATGGGCTACTGCATTACATCATTAACCTGGCCGAAGCCAGCCGCGAGCACCCGGATTTGTCCCTCGGCGCCAGCCCCCGTGCCGCGTTGTGCTTGCTCCGCTGTGCCCGCGCTCGCGCCCTGCTCGACGGCCGGCATTACTTCACTCACGAAGACGTGCAAGCAATTGCGCTAGGCGTGCTCGGCCACCGCCTGATCCTCCGCCCTGAAGCCGAAATCGAGGGCAAGCGCGTCAGCGACGTGGTGGATGATTTACTAAAAACGGTGCCGGTAATGGAAGGAAAATAACCAGAAGTCAGAAGTCAGAGGTCAGAGGTCAGAAAAACACCTGACCTCTGACCTCTGACCTCTGACCTCTGACCTCTGATCTCTGACCTCTAATGTTGACTTCCCGCGGTTGGTGGCTCCTCGTCGTCGCCCTGTTCTTCACAGGAATTGGGACGCTGATGTCCATGCCGCCGGTCGGCAGCCAGCCCCGCGGCGGGACGCTGGCGATCGTCGGGCTGACCCTTGTCGTCTGGATTGCCGAAGAGTGGGTTCGCTTCCTTGTTTGCTTGCGATTGGGCCGGCCGCACATTCATGTCGAACGCCAGGTGCACGACGAGCGCGGGCCCGTGGTTACGCTGTGGGCCGGCCGGTCGTTTGAAGTGATCGTGCGCGTTTCCTGCGCCGGCCGCTTGCCGATGCCGTTGGTCGTAATCGATGATCGCTTTCCGTTCGGCGTCGAGTTCACGGAAGGCATTACCCATGCGGCCGGCTGGATCGGCCGCAGGCGAACCGTCGAAGTTCGCTACCGCTTGCGCTGCCAGGCACCGGGGCCGGTGCGCTTCGAGGGCGTTCGCCTGCGCTTTGCCGACTTACAAGGGTTCATTTACCACGAGACGTTTATCCGGCAGCCGCGCGTTTATCCGGTGTTGCCGCCGTTGGTCGATGCCGAAGCCAATCAGCGCACCAACAAGCGGCACAATCTGCTGCCGCCCCCGGGCATCCATCGCCTGCGCCGGGCCGGCAGCGGTTCCGAATTGCTTGATCTTCGTGATTATCGGCCAGGCGACCCGCCCAAAATGATCGCCTGGAAGCCTTCCGCTCGCAAGGACAAGCTCATTACCAAGGAATTCGAAAGCGAAGTGCCGGTGCGCTGCACGATGTTTGTCGATGTCTCACAAGCAGTGCGCTTGGGACCGCCGGGAAAGAACGCGCTGGCCCGGCTCATCGGGCTATCCAGCGCGGTCGCGCAAGCGGCACTGGCCAACCGCGACAACGTCGGCCTGGCCATGTTCGATGAAGCGGAATCGTCGTCACTTCGGCCGGCCCGTGGTCAGCGGCACCTGGTCGAGTTGCTTCGCCATCTGGCCGAAGCCTCGCGCCTGCCGCCAAGTTCCAGCGCTGCCGACTTGGAATCGCTGCTGCCCATCGCCTATGCCTTCGCCCAGGAAGTTTACTCGGAGTTATTGGACAACGAGGTGAATTCCTTCCGCTGGTGGATTCCGATCCTCTTTCCGCGGCCCGAATACCTGCGCAAAGTCACGCTTACCGATGCGATCCTGCCTTGGTGGCGGCGGATTCTGATTTCCGAATGGCAGCAGCAGGCGATGCGCAAGCGGCTCTCGGCGATCCTGGCCTGGCGCGAGGGTTACGGCCCCGGCGGCATGGCGCTATTAATGGAAGATGATCAATACTTCGGCGACGCCCTGCAGCGCTTTCTCGCCGACCATCATGTGCCGCACCCAGCGCCGCTCTACGACTGGCGCGGGCGTTACGTTTTTCGAAGCGAACAAAAAGTCAGCGTATTGGCCACGGCCTTGCTCCGCTCAGTCCGCCGCGGGCAAGATAATGAACTGTTCGTCTTGCTGGCCGACTTACTGGACATGAATGACCAGTTGGAGCCGTTGCTGCATTCCATCCGTGTGGCCATGGGGCGGCACCACCGGATCATGCTCATCGTGCCGTGGATGCCCGGCATCCCGCCGCCCGGCGAAGTGCTTCCGGTTCACAATGAACGAACGATGCTCGGCTGGCTGCGTTCGGCCACGATTCAGCGCTATCACGAATCGTTCGAGCACCTGCGGCGCGAACTGGGCCGCGTTGGCGTGCCGGTGATCTGCGCGGAAAAAGGCCAGCCGGCGCAGTTGATTCTCGACAAGATGGAACAACTGCGCGTGGCGGGAATTACGCGCTAGCGGAACCACGGCGACTTGACATCTCCAAACGGGATCGTATCCTTCGACGGCGTGAGCTGCGCTCTGGATTGGCCGAATGCTACACAATGCTACAAAACTGCAACAGAATGCTACACCCTATAATATTTCGCGGTTAGCAACTTAACCAGCACCGTTGGCGGCAACCTTTAATCTCTCGCTCAGGCTGGTATTTTTGCTACAACATTTCCAGCAGTAAAACCTCCCGCCTCGAGATCGCCTGATTCCCGCCGCCGGTTGAGACTCTTTCCAGGATTTCGCAGTTGAGGCACTTCATGAAGACGCGCGTTTCCGGTCTTGCGCTTGCCGCGAGTTTATTCGTCGTTGCCTCGTTGACCGCCGCCGATCCGACCAGTCATCCGATCGTCATCGGTTTCGAGCGCCTGCAAGTGGCCGAGAAGCCGGACATTGCGCTCAGCGGGCAATTGTTGCTATCCGAACTGAATTGCACAATTTGCCACAGCACTGATGCTGTCGGCCGCAAGCAGGCGCCGATTCTCGATAGTGTGGGTTCGCGGGTTCATGTTGCGTGGCTGCGGAAATTCCTGCACGATCCGCAGGTTGTGAAGCCCGGCACGACCATGCCGAACTTGTTCGCGCAAGATTCCGACAAGGATCAGAAGATTGAAGCGCTGGTGCAATTCCTGGCCAGCACCGGGCCCTTGAAACAAGAGCGCCCCGATCTCAGGGGCATCGTTGTCGGCCGAAGTCTGTATCATCAGGTTGGCTGCGTGGCCTGTCACGGCCCGCGCGACGGCAGCGGCAAGACGGAGAAGCAGCCGCCCTTTACGATGCCGTTGGGCGATCTGAAAGCGAAGTACAGCATCACCAGCCTGGCCGCGTTCCTCGAAAACCCGCTGCACGTCCGTCCCTCGGGTCGAATGCCGCGCGTGGTGGCGACGGCCAAAGATGCGAAAGACATTGCCAATTACTTACTGCAAGGTATCGCGGTTGATTTGCCGGTGTCGCCGGGCTCCGCGAAATACTCCTATTACGAAGGCACGTGGGACCGCATTCCGAAGATGGGTAAGCTGAAGGCCAAGGATTCCGGCATCGCCCCCGCCTTCGACCTTCAAGTTGCCAAGCGCGGCAACGACTACGCCATTCACTTCGAAGGCTTCTTCAAGGCCGAAAAGGCGGGTAAGTACACCTTCACCTTGCATTCCGACGACGGCAGCCGCATTTACGTTAACGATAAGCAGGTTGCTGAAGCCGACGGCATTCATCCGGTGCAGACGGCCCAGGGGATCATTGAACTGAAGGAAGGAACGCATCGGGTAGCCGTCGATTTCTTCCAGGGCGGCGGTGAAGCGGTCCTGGAAGTCGAAGTCGAAGGGCCCGGCCTTCGCCGGCAGCCATTGGCCCCGCTCGTGGCCGCGACGGAGGAGGGACTCAAAAAGCCGGCGCCCAAGCCAAAGAAAAATGACGAGGATTTCATCGAAATTCAGACGGAGTTGGTGAAGAAAGGGCAGGCGCTGTTCACGTCGCTTGGCTGCGCGAATTGCCATCAGATGAGCGTCAATAAGAAGCCGCTGTCATCGTCGCTCAAAGCTGACATGCTCGGCAAATTGAAGGGTGTCGGCGGATGCCTGGCCGAGAAGCCATTGAACGGTTCGCCCTGGTATTCGTTGAGTTCCGCGCAGCGAACGAGCCTGACCGCCGTGATTCAAAAGCCGGCACCGCCGAGCAAAGAGCCGCAAGACGTCATCGCCCGCACCCTCGCCACACTCAACTGTTACGCTTGCCATGCTCGCAATGGCATCGGCGGGCCGGATGAATCGGTTAGCAAATACTTCACCACGGCGCAGCCGGAAATGGGCGAGGAAGGCCGCATTCCGCCGCCGCTCGACGGCGCGGGCGCAAAGTTAAACCTCGACTACCTAAAGAACATCCTGGTCAGTGGTTCGAAAGATCGGCCCTACATGCACACGCGCATGCCGGCCTTCGGCGCCGACAACGTGGGTGTCTTGGCCACAGCCTTTGCCTCCGTGGATAGCCTGCCTCCTGCCCCGACGGTTGCCTTCGCCGACCCCATCGGCAAAGTGAAGGCGGCCGGCCGGCACATGGTAAGCGGCTCGGCCTTTGGTTGCGTGAAGTGTCACACCTTTGCCGGCAACAAGGCCGAGGGCGTGCAGGGCATCGACATGACGCTGATGACTCAGCGCATTCGCCACGACTGGTTCCACGCCTACTTGATCGATCCGCAGAAGATCCGCCCCGGCACGCGCATGCCGTCGAGCTGGTTCAACAACACCAGCCCGTTGCCGAAAATTCTCGACGGCAAACCGGCCACGCAAATTGAAGCGATCTGGCTTTATTTAGCAGACGGCTCGCGCGCGCAGGTGCCGCCGGGGATGAAGAAGAACTCAATCCCGCTGATTCCGGAAAAGAACGCAATTATCTACCGCAACTTCATCGAAGGCTCGGGCCCGCGCGGCATCGGCGTGGGGTATCCGGAGCAGGTGAACCTGACCTTCGATGCCAACGACATGTGCCTGAGCATGATCTGGCAAGGCGCGTTCATTGACGCTGGCCGGCATTGGAGCGACCGCGGCAGCGGCTTCGAACCGCCACTGGGGGACAACATCTTACACCTGCACCGGGGCGCAGGATTCGCAAGGCTCGAAAAGCCCGATCAAGCCTGGCCCACCAAGCCGCCGAAGGAGCAGGGCTGGAAATTCAAAGGTTACCGCCTGACGCCGGATGATCGACCGACGTTTGAGTACGCGAATTCGGGGATTCACGTAGAAGACTTCCCAAATGCAACTTTAAGCAAAGACATGTCGCTACGTCGAACGCTTACGGTGACGGCTGATAAGCCGGTGGATGACCTCTATTTCCGCGCCGCAGTGGGCAACAAGATTGAAACGCTGGCGAGCGGCGGCTACCGCATCGACGGCCACTGGACGCTGAAGATAGAAAGCGGTGCTAGGCCGATCGCGCGGCAAGCGAACGGCAAGTGGGAGCTGCTGGTGCCCGTGAAGTTCGACGGAAGCCGGGCGAAGATTGTGATGGAGTATGTGTGGTGAGAGGTTTTGTAGGTTGGGCCAAGCACGGATGCGCCGGCCCACGGGTCACACGAACGGTCCAACAATTTCAAACGGTGGCAGATGGTGTCAAAGGGGTCGTGGTTTGAAGTTTGGGCAGATGATGGGTTGAAGCCTCCTTACCTGTTGTTGGTCTGTCCCGATCCCGTTGAGACAAGCAAGGTTGCAATATGCGATCCCAAAGACGGATACCGAGTTATTCATTGCGCCGAGAACTATGATTCGATCAAACTGTGGCTGCTAGAGGACGAATACACCCTGGTTGACGGCCGAATGTACATCGAGTGAATCAAATGGTGGGCCGGCGCATCCATGCTTGGCCCACCCTACGGAGTTTGACATGCGATTATTGTTCCGATTTCTTGGTGCGTTGATCATTCTCTCTGGCGCTGCTCTTCCCGCGTGGGGTCAGGAGAAGCCCAAGCCACCCAAGCCCGCTGCCCCCAAGCCCGAAACCGAAGACGACTACTACAAGCTCGTCACCTTCCCGTTGCCGCAGGGCACCGCCGTCGAGCCCGGTGCCATCGAGATCATGCCCGACGGCAAGGTCGCCGTGGGCACGCGCCGCGGCGAGGTCTGGCTCATCGACAACGCCTACGCGGCTGACCCGAACGACGCCAAGTGGTCGCGCTTCGCCCATGGCCTGCACGAAATCCTCGGCTTAGCCCAGAAAGACGGCTGGCTCTACGTCACCGAGCGGCCCGATGTCATTCGCATCAAAGACACCAACGGCGACGGCAAGGCCGACGAGTTCGAGGTCGTGACCGACGGCTGGGAGATCACCGGCGACTATCACGAATACGCCTTCAGTTCGCGATTCGACAAAGACGGCAACATTTGGATCGTGCTATGCCTCACCGGCAGCTTCACCAGCAACACGAAGTTCCGCGGCTGGGGCGGCAAGGTCACGCCAGATGGCAAATTCGTGCCCACCACCAGCGGGGTGCGCTCGCCCGGCGGCATCAGCTTCAATGCCGACGGCGACGTGTTCTACACCGACAACCAGGGCCCGTGGAATGGGCCGTGCGCGCTAAACCAACTCACGGTGGGTGGCTTCGTCGGCCACCCCGACAGCTTCCGCTGGTACAAGGAAAAGGAAGCGCAGTACCTCGGGCCCGCCCCGGAAGTGCCGAAGAGCGGCAGCCGTAAGCACATTGAAGCCAAGCGCATTCCGCAACTGATGCTACCCGCGATTCAGTTCCCGTATGCCAAGATGGGCCAAAGCGCGAGCGGCATCGACTGCGACCTGTCGGGCGGCAAGTTCGGCCCGTTCGAAAAGCAACTGTTCGTGGGAGATCAGACGCACAGCACCGTCATGCGCGTGTATCTGGAAAAGGCCAGCAATGGCCGCTACCAGGGCGCGTGTTTCCCGTTCCGCCAGGGACTGAATTGCGGCATTGTGCCGGTGCGCTTCGGCAAAGACGGCTCGCTCTTTTGTGGCGAAACGAACCGCGGCTGGGGCTCGCGCGGCAACCGCTCGTTCGGTCTGGAGCGCCTAGTCTGGACCGGCAAGACGCCGTTCGAAATCCAGGAAATGCACGCCAAGCCCGACGGCTTCGAACTCACGTTCACGCAGCACATCGACTCGCAAACGGCTGCGGCCATCGATTCTTACAAGATCAGCACCTTTACGTACATCTACCGGGCCGAATATGGCAGCCCGGAAGTGGACATGACCACGCCGAAGATCACGAAAGTGGAAATGGGAAAAGATCAAAAGAGCGTGCGACTATATATCGACGGCCTAATGGAAGGCCACATCCACGACCTGAAGCTGCCCGGCGTGAAGAGCGCCGACGGCGCCCCGCTGCTGCATCCGCAAGCGTATTACACGCTGAATTATGTGCCGAAGAAGTGAGCGCTCGTAATATCGCCTTCAGGCGGTCTTCGGGGCGAGTCTAGCCTGCAGACTACGAGCGATGGCGGTACACGCACATGGAAAAGTTCAACTGGATAAGAGGCGATGGCGGTCCGCTCGTTTGTTTGCAAAAATCGGCCGCGCTGCAATGGCGCGGGGCGAGCGATTTTGATAATTGCCTTATGAATGGAGGAAGTGTTGAGACCGATTACGACGTGATATGTCGCCGCAAAGATTCTGTTACGGTGATGAAACGGTACGACCGCGACTTCCTCGTTCTGGACGACAGCGAATGGGATGCGTGCTTTGTTCCGTCCCCAAAAGCTGATGCCGTCATTGTGCAAGTCTACGGCAGCGACTGCGAGCCTGACGAGATCGTTGAAAGACTTACTGCCTGCCACCCAACGCGAACCTTCCCATTCGTAATTCACGACACGGCAATAAGGCTTCTCGTTGGGGCAGACAACGGCGACGGTTCCGTGTGGGGGCTTGCGGAGCTGGCGGTCACTGCTGGCGAAAAAGCCTGCCACGTTTACCAATCAGAAGAGGCACAAGTCATCCTGCTACGCCCTGTTACAGAAAATGCGCCGACTTCGCTATAAAGTCGCATTGTGCGCGGGTACCTCGAGTTGGACGGAGGAATAAACATGTGGCGAGCAATCCTTCTTCTCCCCTTCGCGCTCCTCGTCCCCCCACTTCGCGCCGACTCTCCCAAGCCCAACATCGTCTACATCCTCGCCGACGACCTCGGTTATGGCGATGTGAAGTGCTGCAACCCGCAGGGCAAGATTGCTACGCCGAATATGGACCAGCTGGCTGCGGCGGGAATGATCTTTACCGACTGCCATTCCAGTTCGGCCGTCTGTTCGCCCACGCGCTACAGTATCATGACCGGGCGGTACAACTGGCGCTCGCCGCTCAAGCAGGGCGTGCTCGGCGGCTATTCGCAGCGCCTGATCGAACCCGACCGGTTCACCGTGCCGCTGCTCTTGAAGCAGCACAGCTACCACACGGCCTGCATCGGCAAGTGGCACCTGGGCATGAACTGGCCGCTGAAAGACGGCGGCTTCGCCCGGGATTACCCCGACGGCTGGAAGGTCGATTATTCCAAGCCGATTCAGAATGGGCCCAACGCAGTGGGCTTCGATTACTACTTCGGCATCAGCGCGTCGCTCGACATGCCGCCGTACATCTTCATCGAAAACGACCGCACCGTCGGCATTCCCACGGTGGAGAAGCAAAACAATCCGCCGCGCAAGGGCCCCGCCCACAAAGATTTCGAACCTATCGACGTGCTGCCGGAATTAACTCGTAGGGCGCTGAAGTACATCGACGAACGGGCAAATGAGAGCAAACCATTCTTTCTCTACCTGCCGCTGAATGCCCCGCACACGCCAATCGAGCCCACGGCCGAGTGGAAAGGCAAGAGCGGACTGAATGCCTACGGCGACTTCGTGATGCAGGTGGATTGGACGCTGGGCCAGGTTATGGCGGCACTCGAAAAGCACAATCTCATCGGCAACACGCTTATCGTCATGACCAGCGACAATGGCTGTGCCCCGGCCGCGAACTTTCCGGAACTAGCGTCAAAGGGCCATCATCCCAGCTACGTCTTCCGAGGGCACAAGGCCGACATATACGACGGCGGGCATCACATTCCGTTCATCGCCTCTTGGCCGGGGCGGATCAAACCTGGCTCGCACTCGGATCAGCTCGTGTATCTTGGCGATCTCATGGCGACGTGTGCCGACATTCTTGGCGCCAAACTGCCCGACAATGCCGGCGAAGACAGTGTGAGCTTATTGCCCGCGTTCACCGGCAAGGCCGGCAAGCCGTTACACGAAGCGGTCGTCCATCATTCGGCCAACGGCTCGTTTGCCATCCGGCAAGGCAAATGGAAGCTCGAACTCTGCCCCGGCAGCGGCGGTTGGAGCTTCCCGCGCCCCGGCCTCGATGGCTCCGACAAGCTGCCATTGGTGCAGCTTTACGACGTTACGAGCGACGTGAGCGAGAAGGTGAACGTGCAAAACGAGCATCCGGAAGTTGTTAAGGCGTTAACGGAATTGCTGGAGAAATACGTGGCCGACGGCCGCAGCACCCCCGGCCAGCCACAGAAAAACTCCGGAGACGTGGATATCTGGAAAGCCGGGCGGGAAGCACAGATTATCAGGAAGAAGTAGGGCGGGCCAAGCAGGGATGCGCCGGCCCCCGTGCGGAAGTTCTCACGTCTCAGCCCTGAGTGAAGTGGGGTCAACTCGTTGCCGGCGCCGGCCATAGCGGCGTATGAAACGGGTATCGGCAACGAAAGGCGGATGCACAGCTCGATGGTGGCTTCTACCGCAAGTTCTTGCCCAGTAATATTTTAAGATATCTTCCTATTACCGATGACCAACTCGTTGCCACGTTGCCGTCGTTGCCGGTAATCGCGAACCCTCCCGCCGAGTTCGGCAACGAGTTGGGCACCAGGCCCAGCCCGGCCTGCTCAGGCGCGGGGCTCTGGAACTAATTCTCTACCACATCTTCCAGCTTGGAAATTGCGGTTACTTCTTCGCGGTTTACCAACACTTTCTTCCGGTTGCGCTTGATCCCCGTGGCCACCGACGCGGCCACGTAGTTTTCCCGCGTCGTGTCAGTGTCACGCAGGTCGTGAATGTCGGCATTCTTGAGTTCCAGGAAGCCAGCGTCCACGCGCGTCAGCGTGCCCAGGCAGACGTACTGGCTCCGCATGTCCACCACCACCTTTGACCCGACCATTTCTTCCAGCATGGCGTGCCCTCTCGAATTCGGAATCGGATTTTTGTATGCCTACGTTGTAACCCGCGGGGCTCGAAGACTCGTCCCACGGCTTGAGGATGAACAATGCCCCGGCTCCCTGCTGCTGAAACTTATTTTCACGAAGCGCTGGCCCGATTGCAACAGTTGTATGCCACACAGAGCGACGCGCTGGATCGGGCGGCAGAAATCTGCACCGATGCCATCGCGGTTGACGGACTCGTGCATCTCTTCGGCTGCGGCCATTCGCGCATGATGTGCGAAGAGATGACACCCCGGCAAGGCTGCTTCGTCGGCTGGCATACAATCGTAGAGCTGGGACTGACGTTTCACAACCAGATCGTCGGGCCCAACGGCCTGCGGCAAAGCCTGCATTTGGAGAAGACGTTGGGCTACGCCGAGCAGATTCTCCGCAATTTCGCCTTTGGTCCGAAGGATGCGATGATTGTGATTTCCACCAGCGGCATTCGCGAAATCATCATCGAAATGGCGCTGGGCGCGAAGCAGCGCGGACTGAAGGTTATCGGCTTGCTAAGCGTCGAGCATTGCAAGCAAGCGAAGCCGGCGCATTCGTCGGGGAAAAAGCTGATGGACATCGCCGACGTTGTGCTCGACAACGGCGCGCCGACCGGCGACTCACTATTGAAGCTCGAAGGCTGCCGGCACAAAACCGGGCCGTTCAGCACCGTGGGCGGTGCCATGATCATGAACATGCTGCGCGTGGAGGTGGCGAGGCGATTGGCGGAGCGTGGCGTCGAGCCGGTGTTTTTGCCGAGCCACCAGTTTGTCGGCAGCAAGACGGTGGAAGAGGAATTGGAATATTTCTACTCGCAATATGCGAAGCGCGTGGCGCCGTTGTATGCAAGACAAGGAGGCGAGCCGGGAGCATGAGCGACCGGAGGAAACACCATGCCCCAACTCGCCAATAAACGCTGTCTCATTGCCGGCGGCACCACCGGCATCGGCCTGGCAGCAGCGGCGCGCTTCCTCCAGGAAGGGGCGAGACTAGTCATCGCGGGCCGCTCCGAGGAGAAGGGCGTCGCTGCCTGCCACAAATTGGCGAAGATCGGGCCAGTTCACTTCGTGGCCTGCGATGTTTCTCAGCCGGAACACGTGGAATCATTATTCGAGCAAGCGTGCGATTTCCTCGTCGGGCTCGACGTCGTGTATCATGTGGCTGGGATCAGTGGCCGCAGATTCGGCGACGGGCCGCTGCACGAGTGCACGGTTACCGGCTGGCAAGCGACAATGGCTGCAAATCTGCAAAGCACGTTCCTCACCAATCGTGCCGCGATCCAGCATTTTTTGGCAAACGAGCAACCCGGTGTGATTCTGAACATGGCGAGCGTATTGGCCTTTTCCCCATCGCCACATTACTTCGACACTGCCGCCTATGCAGCAAGCAAGGGTGGAATCATCGCCATGAGCCAGCTGGCAGCGGCGAGTTACGCGACCAACAAGATTCGAGTGAATGTCATTGCGCCGGGTCTGATCGATACGCCGATGGCCGAGCGCGCCGCCCACGATGAGGCGATTCTGCACTTCCTTCAGAGCAAACAGCCATTGCGACAGGGGCCGGGGCTGCCCGAAGATTGTGCTGGCGCCGCCGTGTTCCTGTGTAGCGACGCGGCGAGCTTCATCACCGGCACGGTGCTGCCCGTCGATGGCGGGTGGTGTGTGAGCGAGGGACAAGCGGAGGAAGACTGATGCCGCTTGCGGCGTACAAACAAATATGCCTACCGAAGAACTTATCACTCGTCCCAATCAACTTGCCGCTTGCTGCGACCACATTGCCGCCCGCCATGTTTTCGGCTTCGACACCGAATTCATTGGCGAAGAAACCTTTGTCCCGGAGCTGTGCCTTGTTCAAGTTGCCACGCCGGAACGGCTCTTTGTCATCGATCCTCTGAGCGTGGGCCCGTTGGAGCAGTTTTGGAAATTGGTGACCAACTCCGCCCATACAGCAGTCGTGCATGCCGGCCGGGAAGAGATTCGCCTCTGCCATCGGCAAAGTGGAAGTCTGCCGGCCAAGCTATTCGACTTACAAATCGCGGCCGGGCTGGTGGGGTACACCTACCCAATTGGCCACGGGCCGTTGATCCAGCAAGCGCTCAACGTCCGCTTGCATAAGCACGAAACGCTAACCAATTGGCGACAACGGCCGCTGAGCCCGCAGCAACTGGAATATGCGTTCGACGATGTTCGCTATTTATTACCGCTATGGGAGAAACTCTCGGCCAAGCTGACGAAGCTGGGCCGGAACGACTGGCTGCGCGAAGAAACCGACTTGCTGTTGCAGCGAAGCCTCGGGCAGGACCCCAGCGTGGAGCGCTGGCGAAAGTTGAAAGGTGCTGGTTCGCTCGACCGCAAGCGGCTCGCGATTCTGCGCGCTCTCTACACCTGGCGTGAAGACAAAGCGACCCAGCGCAATCGGCCGGTGCGCACCGTGGTGCGCGACGATCTCCTGGTGGAAATTGCTCGCCGCAATCCGAAGCAGGAAGCCGACCTGGAAGTGATGCGCGGCCTGGCCAAGCGCGATGTGCCGGAGATCATGGCGCTGTTGAATCAGGTGCGCGGCTGTCCGGCTGACGAGTTTCCTGCGTTGGCGCCACGTGAGGATGATCCGCCGGAAATGGCGTGGATCGTTGCCGTGCTGCACGCCGTTTTGTGCGATTGGTGCCAAAGGAACGTTTTATCGCCGGCCTTGGCCGCCAGCAATCATGAATTGAAAACGCTGATACGTAGCTTGGCCCGCAACGAGTCGTTGCCAGCCAACTCGCCCTTCGCCAAGGGTTGGCGGAAGCAAGTCCTGCTGCCGGAATTATTGCCGCTATTGCAAGGCAGACGCGGGCTGCGCATCAAGTCCCTGGAGGGCAATTCGCCGTTTGAGGTGCGCGATCTGTAATATCACCGAGTCGTTCGACTGCAATTCGCACTTTGCGCGCCACCAAATTCCAACCTTCTCGCTCATTCGTTACGTCGGCGAACATGAGCGGCGGCCCAACACGAAGTCTAAGAGGCACCCGACCCGGTACAAACCTCCCCGGTCGAAGTGCGTGATAGGCGCCTTCGATAAAACACGGTACGACCGGCACTTTCGTCCCCGCGACCAGCATGCCGATGCCCGGCTTGAACGACATCATTCTTCCGTCCCGGCTGCGGCCACCTTCTGGGAAGAGGATGAAAGCACACGGCTCTTTCAATAAGCGAAGGCGAAGGTCAGCCAAGGCATGGGCCCCGCAGCGCTTTCGCCACATCGGCAATGCATTCAGCATTTTGGCCGCACAAATCGCCCGGCAGGACGATGAAAAGAACACATCGCCTGCCGCCAGTGGAAATACGACGTCGCGTAAGCGCTCCGGCAGCGCGGCGCCCAGCACCAGGGCATCCAGGTGGCTGCAATGGTTTGCGACCATCACAAACGGTGGCTCTATTGGCAAGTTCTCTGCGCCTTCAATCTTCAGCCGGTGCCAAAGCAGCAGGTAGGCCTTCCCCATACTCCAGGTGACCGCGTGCATGGCCGTTGATATCAGGCCGCATTCCCGGCGCATGGCTGAACAGCGTGCGGTTTCCGAGTGGCCCAGGTCGGCGGCGGGCACGATTTTCCAAGCGTTCACGAACCACCTCCCGTGAAGATTTTGACGGGCTGATTGACACCGATGCCAGCAATGTAATTCGCGAAATGGAATGCCGCCGGGGCTACGAGTATCAGACTGTCGAACCGGTCCAACAATCCGCCGTGGCCCGGAATCACCACGCCCATGTCCTTGATGCCGATGTCACGCTTGATAGCGGAGAGCATGAGGTCGCCGAATTGGCCGAGCACGCTAATGAGCCCGCCGAAGACGGTGAGATAGCGCAGCTCCTGTAGGCGCGAGACGCCGTGGGTGCTGATAACCTCCGCCGGAAAGAGAAGCCAACCGACCGTGACGACGAGAAGCGTTGTCAGCATGACGGCGCCAACCGCACCGGCCACCGTTTTGTTGGGGCTGACGTGCGGCGCCAGCTTCCGCCGGCCAAATAGTTTGCCGCAGCAAAAAGCAAATACATCGTTGGCTTCCACACTCAAAATGATCAGGATCAGGTACGGCCGATAATTGCCGTCGTTGGCGAACCAGGCGAGATGGGCGAAGGCGGTGCCAAAGAGGAGGAAGCCAAGTACCGCCAGGCCCACCCGCTGAATGTAGCCTTGCGGCCGGTCGGTCAGCAAGGCGACCGATGCAAGTGCCGCGACCGTTAGCGGCGTAAGCGCGACGAACAGACGGTACCAGTTATCGACTGTAGCCAGCGTCAGGCCGACAATGCCGGCCACCAGCACCAGACTGAGCAGCTTTTCCCGAAATAGACCCGTTGCGCGGGCGTACTCGCGATAACAAAGTAGGCTCAAGATCCCGATGCCCACAATGGTCCAAAACGCGCCCAACAAAATCGGAACCAATAACAGCGGGACGATCACCAGCCAGGACCAGTAACGACGAGCCAGTTCCGTGCGAAGATTCGGGCCAATGTAACCGGCCCGAGTTAAGGCCCAAATCACGACTGGCGACAGCGCCAGCACGACGATCAATGCGATCGTCACTCCGAGCGTAACAGGATGCGCGAACGCGGCGCTGCAATCGAACAGGCGGGCTTTGGCAATCGGGTTCACGGTGTCGGTCTCCGCAAATAGCGGTTGGCATGGATGAGCCGGCGAGCGGCCGTTACCACACTGCCGGCAGCAATGACGATTAACGCGAACCTGGGCATATTGGTTGTGGGCAAGAAGGTACAAATGATGGCCACGGCGATGACGGCGGCCATGCGATGCGGTTTGGCCATGGGACCGCAGAAATCTTGCGGGGCGCCAGCCACCTTGGCGGCCGCGCGAATGTACGCCGTAAATATCGCCGCGAGAGCCGCCAAGTAGCCAAGGACAATGTGACCGCCGGCCGAGTGGCCGAGGCCGATCAAAATCGCCGTATCGGCGATGCGGTCGGGAACTTCATTAAATAGCTCCCCGAGCCGCCTGGCCTTGCGGCCTTCTACCGCGACCATGCCGTCGAGCATATTGGCCAAAAGACGCAGAAAAATGCAAAGGGCCGCCGCGATCCAGAATGCCGGCGCCCAATTCGAGACAAAGGGCGTAGCAGCCAGCGCAGCGCCGGCAACAATGCCGCAAATCATACCGGCGACGGAAATGGCATTGGGCGACACGCCGAGCCGCACGAGCAGGCGCGTCGCTGCGATGGAAATTCGCCAGTGCCGGGCCGGTATGGGCCGGCGTTCGCCAGTGATTGTCCTCATACTGGTAGAGGCGAGGAAATGAATTGAATATCACACGGGAAATGAGCCGACGCATCTGGGCGAACTCGTCCGTAAGGGCCGGGTGCTTTTTGCCATGGAACCATGATCTCCGCCCTCACGGGCTCGCCGCGCGATACTTTTATGAAATTACGGAAGAAAGCATCGCCGCGCGGAAGTGAATTCATTGCATCATTGCAGCAAAAAAGGGGGCGCGACTGCAAGGAAACGAGTTTTTTGCAACGAAACCAATCCCGCAACCTTTCGCTATCCTTCCTAGCTTGACGCGGGGCGGTGCTAATTCGCCACTTCCGCCGCAGTCGCCCGGAAGCGCAAGTCGCCATCTCGTCGTGTCACACCAATGCGATCCAGATACTCACACAGCGGTACTGCGTATTTGCGCGTCGTGCCCAATAGATCGCGGATCTCGGCCACGGTTACGCCATTGGCGGCGCCAGCGAGCTTGGACGACACGAGCTGCTTCATCTCGGTAGCCGCGTCGGCATGAAGGTAAATGTCGTTGTTGATCTTCACGAGGTAGCCCTCGGCTACGCAGACGTCGAAGAGGTCGCCGAGGTTGGCGGCGTTGCCGCCGGCGGCGCCCGCAAAACTGGCGGGCTCCGGCGGCTGGAAGCGACCTTCACGGTAGGCGGCGATGAGCTTGTCTTTGAGTTTTCGCAGCGGGCCGCTGAGCTTTGGCTTGAAGTCGGCCCGGCCGATGCGGCGCAGGTCGCCGATTAGCTTCTTGGCTTGAATGAGCCGATCCACCGCGGCGTGCACCAGCGTGTCGTCGCCGACATAATCAAGTTGCGCCTGCACTTTTTGCCGGTCGTGCGTGGCCATGAGCGGAAACTGCTCGTGCAACAGATTCAGCGTGCCGAGCAGCTTTTGGTCCAGTTCGGCCAGCAGTTCTCGGTGCAAGAGCCGGCTGCGGGCGTGGCCCACGGCCACCTCGGCAAGCTTTCCTTCCTCTTTCAACTGGTCCATCAGTTTCTGCGCTTCATCGGGCCGCAGGCCGGCGCCGCGAACGAGGTCGGCCAGCATCACGCCGCCGTAGCCAACAAACCACGCGACAATCTGCGCTCGTTCCACCGGCGAGCCAGACCAGAGCCGCTCGATTTTTTCGAGCGATTCCAGGTGCCGGCGGCGAATCTTGCGCGCGACCGGCTGCAGGACTTGTCCGCCGCCAAGCGTGGACATAGCGGACGATTCGCGCAGCACAAACGGTTGGCCCCACACGGCCACGGCCGGCTCTTCCAGGAATAGCTGGGCCAACGCCCATTGGCCCGGCGCCACGGCGTCGCAATCGAGCAAGGAGAGCGTGGCCATGATCTCGGCCGTGCCGACGTGCAACCGCAGAGGTGTGCGATGCTTCAGCGGCTTGCGCAATTCCGGGATTGCGTGCAGCCGGACCGTAATGACGCGCGATGGCTCCAGGTAACCTGGTGTGGCCAGTTCCTGCCCGCGAATCACATCTTCATGGGCGATGCCGGCAAGGTTGATCGCCGCACGCTGGCCGCGATGCACTTCCTCCACGGCCCGGTCGTGGTTATGCAGCGAGCGGACGCGAACCTTCTCTTGCCGGGGCAGCCATTCCACTTCGTCGCCCACGCGGAGATTACCGGACGTGATAGAACCCGTTACGACTGTCCCGTGGCCTTGCACGACAAAGGATCGGTCGATCGCCAGCCGGAACCATTCGTTCCCTTCGCGTGATTCGACTTTATGGCATGCCTCGGCAATCGCGGCCTTCAGTTCCGGCAAGCCCATTCCGGAAACAGCGGAGGTTGGCACAATCGGCGCATCGGCCAGGAAACTTCCTTGCACCAGTTCGCGGATTTCCATCGTCACTACTTCACGCGTGGTTTCATCTACCAGGTCGGCCTTCGTGAGCGCAATGACGCCGTGCTTCAGTCCGAGCAGTTGCAGGATTTCGAGGTGCTCGCGGGTTTGCGGCATAATGCCGTCGTCGGCAGCGATCACGAGCAGGCACAGATCGATGCCCGTGGCCCCGGCGAGCATGTTCTTGATGAAGCGCTCGTGGCCCGGTACATCGACGATGCCAAGGCGATAGTCGCCCAGGTCCAGCGAAGCAAAGCCAATGTCGATGGTGATGCCGCGTTCCTTCTCTTCCGGCAGGCGGTCGCAATCGATGCCGGTGAGCGCTTTCACAAGCGAAGTCTTGCCGTGGTCGATGTGGCCCGCGGTCCCCAGGATCAAATCGCGTGGCATGTTTGCAGGCTCCTTTTGCGTGTATTGTACGCAAAGAGTTCGCCCACGGAAAAACACGGACTCCGTATCACGGATGAACACGGATTTAGAGATTTGGAGTACAGCAAGTCAAGAGAAACGCTCCAAGCCATTCCTGTTTCCTGCGCTATTTTATTCTTATCTGTGTTTATCCGTGTTATGAAATCCGTGTTCATCCGTGGGCTAATCTTCACGTAGCGAATTGCCGATCGCCGGCATCGCCCAGGCCGGGGACGATGTATTTGTCCTGGTTGAGACATTCGTCCATCGCGGCGAGGTAGATCGGCACGTCGGCGAACATCTCGCGCAGCACGCGCACACCTTCCGGAGCGGCAATCAGGCCCAGGAACTTGATGCGTTTTACTCCACGCTGCTTTAAGATCTCCAGCACGGCCGACGCCGAGCCACCGGTGGCGAGCATGGGGTCGAGCACGATCGCCACATCGAGGTCCGCCTTTTCCGGCATCTTGTTGTAATAAGTCACCGGTTTATGCGTCGCGTCGTCGCGGTAGATCCCTAAATGCCAGACGTGAGCGGTCGGGATGAAATTCAAAATGGCATCGGCCATTCCAAGGCCGGCACGCAGGATTGGAAATAGGCCGATGCGTTCGCACAGCACATGGCCCTTGCACTCGCTGAGCGGCGTCTCCACGATGTGTTCCGCAAGCAACAAATCATGGCTTGCCTCGATGAAAAGCAAGTGCGAAAGGTCGGCCACCAGTTCGCGGAAGAGCTTGGGCTCAGTATTCTTGTCGCGCAGCCGGGTGACCTTGTCGAGCACAATGGGATGTCGAGAGACGTGGACTAGGTCGTGCATGAGAATTTCCTTTGGGCGAGCCGAGCCGCGTGAGCGGCCGGGTCAAAGCGGGCTCAACCCAGCCGCTCACGCGGCTCGGCTCGCCAACTCGCGCTAAGTCAGCAATCGCGCATCGAACGGCAATGGAAACAAGTCCCGCAACTGATGTCGCCCTTTTTCTTCCGTCAGGTTGCCAAGGATGATTTCCAGGTCGCCGCCGAATTCCCAGAGCAATTGCCGACACGCGCCGCATGGCGGTGTCGGATCTTCGGTGTCGGCCACGACCGCGATCTTGGTGAACTTCCGCGCTCCTTCGGAAATTGCTTTGAACAAGGCCACGCGCTCGGAACAAACGGTCAGTCCGAAGGTTGCGTTCTCCACATTGCACCCGGTGAAGATACGGCCGTCTTCGGAAAGCAAGGCAGCGCCGACCTTGAAATTGGAATAAGCGGCCGACGCGTTCAAGCGCGCCTCGCGGGCCATTATCAACAGCATTTCGGGCGAAGGTTCTGTCGGTTTCATAGACCGGCTCCTCGAAGAACATGGTAGCGGAATTCGCCAGAATTCGGCTACGAATTCCTGCAAGCTGGCAGTGCGGATTTCCAGTTCTCGACTAAGCTGCATAGGAATCGTACACTGCGGCTGGATGAAATTCCTATGGAAGCCGGCTCTACTCCCGGAAAACAGTTGCACCCCCTTGTGGCCACCTGCTCTGGCCATAGTCCGGCGGCGGTGGTACATTATCTCATTCCTACAAAGATGATACAGGCTAGGGAGCAAGTTCCATGTTTGCGGTGTTTGTAGACGGATCGCGGCAGTACCGGGTGAGCGAAGGCGACCGCGTGCGGGTTGATTACCGGCCATTAGAAGCGAAGCAAGCGGTCGAGTTTAACCGCGTGCTGCTGTACAAGAACGGCGACGACTTGAAAATCGGCCAGCCCGCACTCGATGGCATGCGCGTGGTGGCGGAGGTCGAAAACGAAACCTCCGAAAAGTTATATATCCAGCACTTTCGCCGACGAAAGAATTACCGGCGGTTCCGCGGCCACCGGCAGCCGTACTTGATGGTGCGGATCAAGCATATTCTGTTGCCGGGCCAAGAGCCGCCGGCTGGCCCACCACCGGAAAGCTCGACGGCTGACAGTGGCGCTGCGCCGGCCACGACTCCACCAACGACATGACTGAGCCCGCAGCGCGGGCAACGGTCGATTTTTGCTGGCGCTGCGGACTCATGATTGTTAAGAGCACGGAGGCACGTCATGCAATCTCGGAAGATGTTGTAGCTCCACCTGCATCTCTGCGGGCACTTCAGGCTGAATCGTCCCCCTATCTCTACCCTTGGCCACACTTCCGGTCTCGCCCGAAGTGGGGGAGAAGTAGTGGTTGCCGCTCTGCCGTTCCGTGCAATCTAGGGATCGATACTCTTACATTCGCCGCAGCGCTGCCTGCGCCGCCCAGTAGCCGCACATGCCGTGGACGCCTGCGCCCGGCGGCGTTGATGCCGAACAGATGTAAATGCTCCTGTTCGGCGTTGTGTACGGGTTTACCCGAATAACGGGTCGAGTGAAGGTTTGCCAGAGATCGAGCACGCCGCCGCTAATGTCGCCCCCAATGTAATTTGCGTTGCCGCGCTCGAAATCAGCCGGCGTGGTGATGTGCTTCGCCAACGCCAGGTCTCGGAACCCTGGGGCAAAGCGCTCGAGTTGGTCCTCAATGGCCGAAGTCATATCGATTGTGGACCCCTGCGGAACGTGGCAGTAGGCCCAGCAAGTGTGCTTGCCGGCCGGGGCACGCATGGAATCGAAAAGGCTTTGCTGGGCGATCAAGACATACGGCCGTTCGGGATGCCTGCCTTCCCAGATCGCACGCTCGGCTTCAGCCATTTCTTCCAACGTGCCGCCGAGATGGACCGTTCCCGCCCGGCGGCATTCCGCCGCTTTCCATGGAATTGGGCCGTCCAGCGCGTAGTCGATCTTGAACACGGCCGGGCCGTGCCGAAAGCGCAGCAATTGCCGGCGATAGCGCGGCGGCAGCCGGTCGCCGCAGATAGCTTCGAGGTTTCGCGGTGAAACGTCGAATAGGACGCTTCGTGCTTGCGGTAGATCAGTGAAACTCCGGACACGCCGCTCCACTTCAAATTCGCCTCCAAGCGAGCGGAAGTAAGAGGCGAGGGCATCGGTGATCGTCTGCGAGCCGCCTCGCGGCAGCGGCCAACCGGCCGAATGCCCGGCGATCATCAGCATGAGCCCGACAGCTGCGCTCAGGGGTCTCTCGAATGGAATAATCGCGTGGGCAGCACAGCCGGCAAACAATCCCTTCGCTTTTTCGCTGTTGAACCAGCGCTCGGCCAGCCCACGAGCCGATTGAATAGCCCGCAGGCCAAAACGGCTCAAGAGCAGCGGATGCCGTGGGATTTTCAGCGGCGCGAGGGCATCGGTGAAGAGGTCATCGGCATGGCGGACCAGCGAGCCGAATAATTGCCGGTAGGCATCGCCATCCCGGCCAAGGCTCGCCGCCGTGGCTTCGAGGTCGCGCTCCAAGATCGCGGCCGTGCCATCGTCAAATGGATGCGCCAAGGGCGCCAATGGATCAATCCATTCCAGTCCGTGCTTGTCGAGCGGCAGCGTCTTGAAGAATGGCGACGCCGCCCCAAGCGGATGAATTGCGGAGCAGATATCGTGAACAAAGCCGGGCAGCGTGAGTTCCGCCGAGCGCGCCCCACCGCCGAGCGTGGCATTGGCCTCCAGCACCAGCACCGAGCGGCCCGCCCGAGCGAGCGCAATTGCCGCTGCCATGCCATTCGGCCCCGAGCCAACGACCACGGCATCATAACGTTCACGCGCCATGGCCGCATTGTATCGGGCTAGTGTTTGTAGTGACCCGCTTTAGCGGGTCGTTTTCCTTCGACCCGCTAAAGCGGATCACTACAAACCATATAAATCCAACATGGCTGCCCATGCTAATGTTTTGTCGCCTTTCCTCCTCGCTCCGGCCTCCGCCTTCGGCAAGCCCGTCTGCCGGCTCGGCATTGCTTCCCGGGGAAACTCGATGCCGAGGCCCGATGACATTCATCTCGCCATCGAGCGCGGCGTGAACTTCCTGAACTGGTGCGGCTGCGGTTACGAGGACGGCCTGAGCCGAGCTGTTTCCGAATTGGGGCCGAAGCGCGAAGAAGTCGTAGTTTGCGTGCAATTTGAAGCACGCACCGCCGTCGATGCCAAAACGGAGTTGGCGTCGATATTGAAAACTTTGAATTCGACTTACGTCGATGCTCTTACTTTCTACTACGTCGAGCAAGCAACCGAGTGGCAACAGATTATCGGCCGCGGCGGAGCGCTGGAGTATTGCCGGCAAGCGCAGCGCGACGGCCTGGTCCGCAAGCTCGGTGTGACGACGCACCAGCGGCCGTTGGCGGCGGCGATGGCCCAGAGCGGGCTACTTGATTGCTTGATGATCCGTTATAACGCGGCCCATCGTGGGGCGGAGAAAGAAGTGTTTCCGCTGACCACGGTGATGCAAATGCCGGTCATCTCCTACACCGCATTACGGTGGGGCGCTTTGCTGCAAAGCACGCCCGACGATCCGCCTGGGTTTTCCGCGCCGCCGGCGCCGATGTGGTATCGCTTCGCATTGCAATCGCCGGTAGTCACGGTGGTGCTGTCCGCCCCGGCTAATCGCGAAGAGTTGCTGGAAGACCTTGTCGTGCTGGAAGCCACCGGTCCTTTGTCGATGGCCGAATACGAACCGCTCGCCGAGCACGGCCAGCGCGTCCGCCGGATTGCCGGCAGCTTTCCGTGAGCTTCATGCCCAGAAGCGCCACCAGGATTTCGCGGCCGGCTGGCTGCCGTCAAGCGGTTTTTCGATTTCAACAAACAAAATGAGTATGCTCTGATCGGGCCGGTTGTAGCACCAGTTTTCCTGCGCATAATCCGGCGGCACATCCGGTGAGCAATCGCGGCACCCGTGAAACAAGCGCCGAAGTTGCCGCATACTAAAGAAGCGGTCGTTGCCGTCAAATGGCACACCGCGCGGACTGTGGTCGGTCGTGATGAGCACGCGCCCTCCCGGTTTTACACAGCGAATCATCTCCTCCAGCGCCTTTCGTGGGTTCGCCGTGTGCTCCATGGTGGAAATGCAAGTGATATAGTCGAAGGTGTTGTCCGCGCAGGGAATCGCGGTGAGATCGATGTCTTGAATCGCAACCTTCGGCGAACACGTGCGAATGACCGTCTTCCATTCGTCCAGAGGCGTGATCACGGATTGAGCCGTGTATTCGAGTCGCTGAGCCCAGCCGAAATGGTCCGAGATTACCACATGTTCGCTCAATTCCTCCAGAAATAATGCCGTATAGGTGCTATAAGCGCCGGTGTCCATGATGCGCATGCTACGGTTATCTTGTGGCAAGCGCGAGAATACCTGATACAGTTCCCAGTCGCGCATCCGCGTGGCGAAGCGGAAACCAGGAAAATGGCGATTCAGTTTGCCGCCGACGATCTGATCGTATCGTTGCAGAAAGTGCACGAGGTTCGGATCGATCATATCTCGCTGTCGGCGGAACTGCATTTGTGATCGGGCCTTCCGAAACAAGCAGGTTCATGACGAGCCGCCGGGCTTGTTGCGGTGGGACATGCGCCGAGAATCCCCCCGCCGCTCGCTAATGTTGTATGGATCGCGCAATGCCGCTCGCCTTGTTCGATTTCCGGCGGGAATATAAAATGCTGTTGTACCCACCCTCCCTCCACGTTTGTGTGCCTGCATGACAGAAACGCAAGAAAAAACTGGCCTGGGCAACTACTTCGTCGCCAATTATCCGCCGTTTTCATTTTGGAAGCCCGCACATCTCGACGCCGCGAAATCGGCGTTGAACTCGGCGCCAAAACCCGCCGTGCCGCTTGGGCTTTATCTGCATATTCCCTTTTGCCGCAAGCGCTGCAAATTCTGTTATTTCCGCGTTTACACCGACAAGAATGCGCGCGACGTCGAAGTATATTCCGATGCGCTGGTGAAGGAAGTGGAGCTGTGCAGCCGGCTGCCGGTGGTTGGCGGCCGTTCGCTCGATTACGTCTACTTCGGAGGCGGCACGCCGTCGTATCTCAGCGCTTCGCAACTCCGCGACCTGATGGGCCGACTTCAGTCGATCATGCCGTGGAAGCAGGCCCGCGAAGTGACGTTTGAATGCGAGCCCGGCACGCTTCAGCGGCATAAGCTCGAAGCGCTGCATGAACTCGGCGTCACGCGCTTGAGCCTCGGAGTCGAAAACTTCAAGCCAGAGATTCTCGAATTCAACGGCCGGGCACATCTGGAAGAGGAGATTTATCGGGCCTATGGTTGGGCGCGCGAGATCGGCTTTCAGCAGATCAACATCGACCTGATTGCCGGCATGGTCGGCGAGGATTGGGACAACTGGCGCGAGTGCGTGCGCAAAACTATCGGCATGGCGCCGGAAAGCGTGACTATTTATCAGATGGAGCTTCCCTTCAACACGCGCTTCTCGCAGGAACTGAAAGTCATCGGCCAGGACGAGCCATCTCTAGCCATTGCCGACTGGCCGACGAAGCGTGAATGGGTCGATTATGCTTTCGACGAGCTGGCCGCAGCCGGTTACGAGGTTTCCAGCGCCTACACCATGGTGCGCGACAAGAAGAAGACGCAATTCGTCTACCGCGATGCGCTTTGGCATGGAGCCGACATGTTCGGCACCGGCGTCGCGTCATTTGGCCATCTTAACGACGTGCACATGCAAAACGTGGATGGCTGGGAGCAGTATGTCGGCATGCTCGATAAGGGCGAGTTGCCGTTGAACCGCGCGTTGCCCACGACGCCGCGCGACCGGCTCATTCGCGAGATGATCTTGCAATTGAAAACCGGCAGGCTGGATGCGGGCTACTTTCAAAAGAAGTTCAACGTTAACGTGCGCGATGAGTTCCGCACCGGATTCGAGCAATTGGCTGAGGACGAACTGCTTATACTCACTGAAAACAGCGTGGAACTGACGCGCAAAGGCCTGCTACAAATCGATCGGCATCTTCCCGTGTTCTTCGACGCACAATACCGAAGTGCGCGGTATACATGAAGAAAGAATTCACCACAAATTACACAAAGTGCACAAAGAGGAGCTAGAGAGATCGTGCCAAAAAGTCATGTTGTTGTCATCGTTGGTGGTCGTTGTGATCTTTGTGGTTAATCACTCTTGACCATGCCCGAAGACCTCACCTTCCTGATGGGCAAGTTTCCCGCGCGATTGCCGAGCGAGCTGCGCTATGCCCGCAATCACATGTGGTGCCGGCACGAAGCGGGCCGGCTGCGTTTTGGATTTACTTCCTATGCCGTACGGCTGATGCAGGACGTGTACTTCCTCGATTGGTGCGTCGATGAAGGCGCCACGGTCGAATTAAAACAGCAGGTCGGCAACATCGAGACGTCGAAGGCTGTGGCCGATCTTTTCGCTCCGATCGCGGGCAAACTTGCTTGCTTCAACACGGAGTTGCTGAAGGATCCCTCGGCAATCAATGTCGATAATTACGGCCCCGGCTGGCTCTTCGAAATGACCGGCGACACCAGCGTGCTTATGGACGTGCAAGGGTATGTTGCCTTCCTGGAAGCGGGCTGGGAGAACACGCAACGTATTCTGAAGGGCCAGATCAATACTGAAGAATGACGCTCTGACCCACCCTGCGATTGCAATTTCCCCCAGTGCCTGTTAGATTACTTGGCCCGCACGGAGATTCCGCGCACTTAGCCTTCACGGAGTGGAGTACCAGCAGTGGCAAGAAGCCTCGGCACGGAATTGGGCCAACCGCTCGTTTCCATTCTTATCCCCGTTCACAACCGGGTCGATCTTACCCGACAATGCTTTGAATCACTCTTGCAACATGCCGACTCGAGCATTCCGACGGAATTTCTGGTTGTCGACGATTGTTCCACCGATGAAACGCCAGCCTATCTGGCGAGCCTTGGCAAACAAATACATGTTATCCGCAACGAGGTTCGGCAATGCTTCGGCCACAATATGAACTTCGCCGCCAACGAGGCGCGTGGCAAATACATTTGTCTGCTGAATAACGACACGCTCGTAACACCAGGCTGGCTCAAAAGGTTGGTTGAAACCGTTGAACAAGACGCTGAAATTGGCGTGCTCGGCAATCGCCATTTGTTTCCAGACTCGGGTAAGCTGAATCATGCCGGCATGGTGTTCGACGAAAGCGGCAAGCCGACGCATCTCTATCCCGGGCTCGCTGCTGACTATCCGCCGGCCCTAATTAGTCGGGAGTTCCAGATCGTTACGGCCGCGTGCTGGCTGGTGCCGCGCGCGCTCTTTCTGCAAATGGGCGGTTTCGACGAAGGTTTCCGCAACGGGTTTGAGGACGTGGACTTCTGCCTGCGCGTGCGGCAGAAGAAGTTGAAGGTCTACTACTGCGCCAACAGTGTGATTTACCATTACGGCCAATCTTCCCCCGGCCGCACGGACAATGACGCGGCCAACGAGGCGTACTTCCGCCAAAAATGGGAAGGGCAAATCAAAAATGATCTGCAAGAGTATTTGCGGAAAGATGCCCGACTCGCCGCCAAATCGGCCTCTGCCACTGGCCGGAAGCGCGGCGCAGCGCCACCCGCCGACGTTCATTTTGCAATTCCGCTGCACTTGGCGAATTCGTTTACCTGGGTGACCAGCCAATTGGCACTGAGCCTCGACGACATCGGTGTCGGCGTGTCGTTGAAGCCCGGGAAGATCGATCCGAGCGTCGGGCCGGAAGCCACACGTCGGCTGCACGCCCTGATGCAACGGCCGCCGAGTCCGCGCGTGCAGATCAAGTGGAACCATTACTGGGAACCGTATTTGAGCGAAGAGTTGGCCGGGGAGGTCAACGCCGAAATCTTCTGCACGAACTATCGCTACGGCCCGCGGCGGCTACAAGACATCGACCACTGGATGCGGCACGTCGTCCTGAACCGCCATCGCAAGCTGGCCCTAAGCGGCTTTTGCCGCGACGCGCTCACCGAGCTAGGTGTGCCGGCCGAAGGTTGCTCGGTCGTGCCTTGTGGCTACTCGCCTGAAGTGCATACTGCTCAGGGAGCCAACAACCGCTATCGACGTTACGGCTGCGTTCTTTTGGCAGTCACCAATTCGCATGACCCTTATCGTTATGGCACCGATGTGCTGCTGCGCGCGTATGCCAAAGCCTTTCGCCCCACCGAGCCGGTGGTGCTGGTGCTCAAGGATTACGGCGTCGGCGCCGAGCGCTCGCAGATTGCCGAATGGATTGCCGAACACCGGAACGGACCACGGATCGTGCATTTGCTTGAATTTGTATCGAAGGATGAACTCATCCAGCTTTACCGTGGCGCCGATGCGTTTGTCGCACCGTTCCGGGGTGAAGGTTTCGGCATGAAGATTATCGACGCGCTGGCCCTTGGCCTGCCTGTCGTCTGTCCGAACTACGGCGGGCCAGCCGATTATCTGTGCGACGGCGCCTATTTCCCCATCCGTTTCCGCGAGGGACCGGTGGGCGAATGTTATGATCGCCTCCATGCGATTCTCCCGCAATGCGCGCAATGGGCGGAAGTCGATGAGGATGATCTGGCGGTCCAGCTACAAGCGGTGGTGCGCGATCGAGCCGAAGCGGAACGCCGCGGCCAAACAGCCCAAGCATTTGTGCGCGACCATTATTCGTGGAAACGCGCTGCGGAAAAGTTTCGCGATGCGCTCCTCAACTTCACAAAGGAACGGGACCAAACGGTGGCTGCACGGCAATTGTCCGGCTCACCGGAACGGAAGATTTCCGTCATCATTCCCACTTACAATCGCGCCGACGCGCTCGACCGTTGTTTAAGCGCCTATCGAGAGCAAAGTTTGCCGCAAAAGCACTGGGACATCATCGTCGTCGATGATGGCTCGACCTACGATGTGCGCGGCCTGGTCGAAAAACATGCTCAGCACCTGCCGATTCGCTTCGAGGCCAACAGTCGCAATGCCGGCCCAGCCCAGGCGCGCAACCGCGGAATCGAACTGAGTGCGGCGGAGCACGTTCTTTTCACTGGGGATGACATCATTCCCGACCGCGACTTCCTGGCCGAACATTTGCGCGCGCACACGAATCATCCCCAGGAGGCCGTCGGCGTGCTTGGCTACACGAGCTGGCACCGCGACATCAACGTGACACCGCTCATGGACTACATGACCAGCGAGGGCGGCCAGCAGTTCTCGTATGATGCGCTCACGCCCAATCACTGGGTCGCGTTTGGCCATTTCTACACGTCGAACGTCTCAGTCAAACGCTCGCTGCTAGTCGCTCAGGAAGAAATGTTCAGCACGCGGTTTCCGTGCGCAGCATTCGAGGACGTGGAACTCGCGTTGCGCCTGGCCCGAAAAGGATTTCGGTTGTGGTATCACCCGCGGGCCCATGCCGGCCATCTTCACCCGATGACCGACCAGCAAGCATTCCAGCGGCAATATAAGGTCGGCCGGATGCTCGTGACCTACGCGTTGTTGCATCCGGAACAGATGGCCGAGGAGCACCGGGTATTTCTGCGTTGGCTCGACGTGGCCCAGCACCTTTTGCTTCATCAAGAAGATTTTCAGCGAACCTGTGGCGAACTGTCAAAGTATTCCGAATCGCTGCAAGCTTGGCTAGACCAGCTTTCCGCCACGTTGCATACGCTGGACATGAATCTGGCTCCCGGCAACCTAACGAGCCTGGTCGGCCGGAACCTGATGGAAGCCGAAGGCAAGCAATGGCGCAAGCAGCAGCGTATGTTATTCGCCTATCACTTCGACTTGATGTTACGTAGCGGCATGGCTGATGCATGGATGGGGATTGGGCCCGAAGAGCCGAATCCGCTCCGGGGTTTGATCCGCTTGCAACTAAGCACCGGCGTGTGGAAACTGCTCAGCCAGGGACGGCCGGATTCCCCGCTGTCATTTGTGCCGCGAAGCCCGGGCGCACGGCTTTTGCGACTGGCTCGGGGCCTTCGTCATCATCGCTGGCTGGTACCGCTATTCCGCCCCGTTTCGCGCTTGCCAGGCTATCGCAAGTTGACCGGCGGCATCAAGCGCATGCTGCATACGCTGCCGTGAGTCTACCGCCGGCACTCCGCAAGCCCGTTCTGTTGGTGATTTCAGCGGCAGCCGTATCTTAACCAAGTGGGTTAATCATTCGGACTCTCTCGGTGGCATTCATGCTCACTCGCCGTTCGCGTGCTCGGGAAGTTGCGTTGCAATTGCTTTTTCAGCACGACCACAACCCAAACCTTTCACCCCAAGCGATCGCGGAATTCGCCAAGGAACGCTTGCGCGATCCGAATCTCGTGCAATTCTGCTTAGCGTTATTCGACGGCGTGACGAAAGAGCAGACGGTTCTGGATCAGCGCCTGAACCAAGCGTCGGAAAACTGGCGCGTGCCACGCATGCCCACGGTAGATCGCAATGTGCTGCGGCTGGGTGCGTATGAATTGCTCTATACGCCGCATACGCCGGCCCCCGCCGTATTGGACGAAGCCATCGAACTGGCCCGCCGCTTCGGCACCAAGGATTCGCCGGCATTCGTCAATGGCGTGCTGGATCGATTGAAGAGCGTGAGAGAGTAGTTGGAACATTTGTAATTCCTACCATTGCCACAGTAGTAATTGCAAATACTGCTCGCTTCACCACTTGCACTTTTTTTTTGTGAACGCCCTTGCTATAGCCCCGCCCGCGATGCCTGAATGACTCGCCTGGCACCGCCGCACGTATGGATGCGTGCGAACTTCATTTCAAGGACGACCCCACCATGCGCAAGGACGTGCTTTGGTTCGGGCTGGCAATTGCAACGGTGTGCTCATGGCTGGCCGTGGTGCCTGGCCGCTGCGGGGCGGGCTGAACCCCGTTGGGGTGCAGCACCCCGTATCCCGGCGGTTCGCCGGGCTTGCCGCCGGGCTACTATCCTGGCGATCCCAATCCATTTCCCGGCCAACCGATGCAGCAACTGCCGCCGGCGCAGCCGCGCGTACAGGGGCCGCTGCGGCAGCGCCTACAGCCTTCGGCCAATAACCAGGCACAAGCTTCCGCTCAGACGCCCCAAGCCCGGACTTCGGCCACGGTGCGCGGTCAAAACCAGGAACCGGATGCAATCCCGGCCCGGCCGCAAAAGCTCGACATGCCATCGCCCGAAGCGCTGGGAATTCAGCGCAGCCGTAACGTGGAAGTGGATTGGAACAGCGTGCAGCGGCGGCTGAACCGCTTGTCGATTACAAGCTTCCATTCCGAGAAACTGGCGAACGGCGGGTTCCGCTTCTGTTGCCTCGTGCCGTCGCTCGATCGCCCACAGCGAATTGAAGCCGAAGCACTCTACGAAGCCGACGCCATCGACCAGGCGCTGCGGCAAGCTGAGGAAGGGATGAGCCGGCGCTAAAGTTTGTTGTGACCGCATTCATGCCGTCATCCTGCCCGCGGTCGACCCGATAAATCGGGTCACTACAAACCATCACTCGTACCTCGGATGCTCTTTCTCTTCGATGAAGTGCGCCGCAAAGCGCTCATTGATTTGCCGCTTGATCGCGGAACGGCGGTCGTTATTTCGGTAGACGCTTCGCGCCATCTCGATGAATGACCCGTCAAACCGCTTGGCCTTTTCCTGAGCGCGCAGGAAATCTTCCGCTTCCCAAATCGCCTCGTTCACTTTCTTCAGGTCCGTCGTGAGTCGAGTAAGTTCTTCCGAAGGCGATAAGGCCTGATCGCGGGCCGCTTGCAGCGCGGCCAGCTCGGTGCGAATGTTGCGCAGCTTGCCGTTGTCGCGAATGCGCTCGCTTTTGATCTGAAGAATCGTGATCTTGTCAATCAATTCGGCAGGTGAAACCTCGATGGGAATCGCGTGCGAATTCCCGGTGGAGACCAGTTTCTTGCGAACTTCGTCGGCCATGCGTTCGAAGACATCATCCCAGCGCCC
>DATGHS010000375.1:0-14832 GCA_035307785.1 Gemmataceae bacterium | reverse complement strand
TCAGCGAAGTGATTCGCCTTGACCCCAAGAATGCCGATGCCTTCAATCGCCGTGGTGAAGCATGGAATTCGGTGGGACAATACTTGGAAGCGCTCAAGGATTTCGATGAAGGCATTCGCCTCGACCCCGACGACGCGACGGGATTCGCCGGCCGAGCCGCAGCCTGGCTGGCCCTGAGGAACCTGGATAACGCGCTGAATGACGCGGAGGCGGCACTACATCTGGATCCAGCGAACATCATGGCCTTTCGTGTTCGAGGCGCGGTTTCGTTCGCAAAAGGAGATTTCGATAAGGCAATTGACGATTTGGACCAGGTTATTAACCTTGATCCCGACGACGCGATTGCGTTTACCTACCGCGCCCACGCCTGGCTTGGCAAAAAGGAATACGACAAAGCAATACAGGACTTTAGCGACGTTATCCGCCTCGACCCGAAATTTGCCGACGCCTACTACCAGCGTGGCCTCGCGTGGCTCAGCAAAAACGACAAAACCAAAGCATGCCACGACTTGGATCAAGCGATTCATCTCGACCCAAATAATATTAACGCTTTCATTTATCGAGCCGGAATACGCTTTGATAAGAAGCAGTATGACAGTGCACTCGAGGATTGCAATCAAGCACTCCGCCTAGACCCTCGCAGCACTTGCGCTTTGGGGAACCGTGGTGCAATTTGGAAGGCGAAGGGAGAAGATGGCAAGGCGATGGGCGACTTTGGCGAGGCTATTCGTCTCGACCCGAAAGATGCCAACGCTTACTACCAGCGTGGCGTCGCATGGTTCGGCAAGAATGAAAGAACAAAGGCTTATGAAGACTTCGACCAATCGATCCGACTGGACCCCAATAACGTCAACGCCTTTATTTATCGAGGCGGAATTCGGTATGAGAACAAGCAGTTCGACAGTGCAATCGAGGATTATAACCAAGCCCTGCGCCTGGACCCGGGCAACGCTTGCGCACTCAGAAATCGCGGGTCGGCCTGGGAGGCGAAGGGAAAAGACGGCAAGGCCATCGCCGACTTTAACGAGGCCATTCGACTGGATCCAACGGACGCCTGTGCTTACTTCAATCGTGGGACTTTCTGGTATGATAAACACGAGTTCGCCAAGGCCATGCCCGACTTCAACCAGGCTATCCGGCTCAATCCCCAATATGGTTTGGCGCTCTGTAATCGAGGCTTCATCTGGTACCGAAAGAAGGAGTACGAAAAGGCTATCCGCGACTTGAATGAAGCCATTCGCCTCGATCCTAAGGGCACTGCCGCCTATTGCCACCGTTCCCTTGTTTGGATTGATAAGGGTGAATTCGGCAAAGCCATCGACGACTGCACACAAGCCATGCGCATCGATCCGAAGAATCAATTCGCTTTCTATTGTCGCGGGCTGGCCTGGTATTCCAAGCAGAAGTTTGACCACGCTATCGACGATTTCGTCCAAGCCCTCCGTATGCGGGCGGCGGATGCCGCCGGCGCAAGCCACGTGGACGATGCCCCGCTGGCAAAAAAGATAAGCGATGAAGCAATCCGCGTTGCCTCAACTGGCGCCGGAGAATGTCTCGATTTCCCTGCCAACTTGGCACGGATGCCGCAAGCGCAAGGTATGGAGGTCGTTCCAGCTGCGTTTCGTGCTCCAAAGGCGAATGGGAACCAAGCACGTCCCGCCATCCTCGGCTACTTCGCCGCCTGTCAGGCCGACGAAGCCGAAACGGCCGCGCGGTTCCTCGAAGCGGCAGGCCAAGATAAGGGCAATGGCTGGCTGCAAGCGGTCGTGCAGTTCTTGCGGGATGATTCTGCTGAAGAGCGCTTATTGGCGCTCGCTATTGACGACGCGAAGCGGTCGGAAGCGCATTGCTACATTGGCCTGCACGACCTATTGAACGGACGTCGGGATGACGCCTTGGAGCACTTTCGGACAGTCAAGGAATTGGGCAAAGCTAGCACTATCGAATATGCGATTGCTGCGGCCGAGCTGGATCGGGCGGAAAAGGCGAAGGAGAACAGCGAGCCGTAGCGGCGACATTTACTCTGCTTTGCCCTTGGCATGCCGCCATTGTTCGAGCTCCGCTCGAAGCGGTTTCCAATACTTGCGATCAGCTTCCCGCAGCGCTTCTTCCTCGGAATGAAGCGCTGCTTCGCAGTGCTTCTCATCGCCGGCTATCGCCCAACGGACCGCATGTCGCCCAGCGGCAATGCGGCGCGCCGAGCCCGGATACCGGCGGCAAAGTTCGATCAGAAGCGCTGGCGTTCGGGCTTCGCGCAGCCAGAAGAAGATTTGTACGCGCGGGGGGCGCGCGGGACGATTATGAAAATCTACCTCGACCAGACGGCGCACCATCGGCCAGTCTTTGTCGCGTTGAGTTTTTTTCGCTTGGACTAAATCGGGAAGCGCCAAGACGTTTACCATACCAGCGCCGGGGAGTTTGAATGTGTTTCGCCTTTTCCAAAGGCGATCAAAACTTTCACAGCCATGCATCACAGCCATGACATCAAGGCGAATGCCTTCCAATTCGGGATTGTGGAGTCGGAAGTGGCAGGCATGGCCTCGAAGGAGCACCGCTGCTCCGAGCGCAGGCACATAGACTTCTTCGGCCTGTAATTCGGCCAGTGCCGCGCGCAGCGCATCAAGATTTCTCTCGCTGGCCAGGATGGCGATGTCGATGTCTCGGCTGAACTCGGCGGCCCCGTACAGGATGCAGGCTTGGCCGCCCATGAGCAGAGCGCGAATCCGGCGCCTCCGCAAAATAGAAAGGACTCTGCCAATCGGGCTCGGGATCAAACGACCCTCCCAGGGCCAGATACGTTGCCCAGAGCTTTTGGGATTCCTCGAAGCGCTGGGCAGGGGTTAGCGACCACCACTCCAGTGTTTCCGGATCCTCGTCAGGCTCATAGGGGTCAAGCGTTTGCAATTGGGTTGAAGCGCGAAGTTTCATAGGGAAACACTACCCCCAAGGGGATTCGAACCCCTGTCTTAGCCTTGAGAGGGCTATGTCCTAGGCCTCTAGACGATGGGGGCGGGACATTTTTGTTCTAACCGTAACTACCGGCGAATTCAAGCGCGGCATGGCCTTGAAACTGCCAGGCCGCGCATTGCAACCCGGTTAGAACGGAACTACAATTCTTAAGTCGAAATAAGGGCCGTAAGGATTCTGCCGGCTTGCTGTTCTGCCGCCGGCAGATGTTCGTTCGTCCTACTCAGCTTTTAGCAACAACCGCGGGAGGAATAGTGGCTGTGCAAATCAAACTCTCCGTTCGACATGGACATTTGAACGGGTCGCATCAGGAAGAGGTCCGAGCCAAGGCCGAAAAGCTGCTCACGTATTTCAACCGGCTCACCATGATTGAAGTGACGGTCGATCTGAAAGACGAAGTTCGCAAAGAAGTCGAATTTCGGGCGAAGGCCGAACACAAACACGAGTTCGTGGCCCGCGAAGGCCATGAAGAACTCATGGCCGCCGTGGACATGGCGCTGGACAAGGTCATCCATCAGATTCATCGCTATAAAGAAAGAATACAAGACCATCGCCGCAATCACTCGGCAGGGGAAGGCGCCGGCGAACGGGTCGCCGAAGACAGCGAAGAATGATCCGAATGCGGAATGCGGAATGGGGAATGCGCAATTCCAGATACGCCATGCGATCCTGTGCACGTTGCATGGCCACGGGACTGGCCAGCGCCCCCTGGAGATTCCGAATTCCGGGTTCCGAGTTTCGAATTTGAGGGTTTGCCTATGTGTCGCATGATTGAATTCGTGGTCCGCGAAGCCATTATTCCGGAGCTTACGGCCAACACCAAGGAAGGCGTGATTCGGGAAATGGTACAGAGCCTATCTTTGGCCGGTCACTTTGCCGGCTTCGACGTCGATGAAATCGTCCGGGCCATCATGCGGCGCGAACAACTCGGGTCCACCGGCATCGGCCGTTCTATCGCCATTCCCCATACCAAGCATAGCAGCGTGGACAAGCTCGTCGGCACGATTGCCCTGTCCAGATCGGGAGTAACTTTTGAAAGCATCGACGGGCAACCGGTGCATGTATTGGTGTTGTTGATTTCCCCTCAAGACCGCCCCGGCGACCATTTGCGCGCTCTGGAAAACGTAGTGCGGAGCATGCGGAACGATGAATTTGTCAAGGAACTCCGCCAGGCGCGAACGCGCGACGATGTTTGGGCGTTGCTGCAGCGCGATGCGCAGCAAAGTAGCAGCGCGAAGGCATGACTGATGACCGTTCATTTGCGGCAGGGGTTTGAGATGTATGAGCGGGTCGGTGCGTCGAATGGTTACCGTGGCCAATCCACAGGGATTGCACATGCGGCCGGCGGCTGCATTCGCGGAACTGGCGTCGCGCTTTGAAGCTGCTATCACGGTGACCCGCAATGAGCAATCGGTCGACGGCAAGAACTGGATGGATTTGCTGTTATTGGCTGCCGAGGGTGGCCAACAAGTAGCGATTGAAGCTACGGGTAAGGATGCCGGCGAGGCCGTCGAAGCGCTCGCCACTTTCCTGCAAACGTATCGCGCAGCCCCCGAATGAAGAGCCCATTCTGCCCCAGGGGTGATTTCATGTCTGCCACCACCACAGCGCCGGAGCCGGCGGTTGCCGAAACGCCGGCCGCAATTCCGCTTGAGCGGCTCTACCGGATCAGCGTCGATCAATATCACGAGATGGCCAGGCACGGAATATTGAAGCCGAAGGACAAAGTGGTGCTGATCCGCGGCTACCTGGTGGAAAAAATGAGGAAAAATCCTCCCCACGTTATCGCAGCTGCGCTCACACGAGTAGCGTTGGAGAAAGTCTTGCCGACGGGTTGGTTTTTGAATGTGCAGGATCCGGTCGCACTTGCCGACAGTGAACCAGAACCCGATATTTCGGTCGTTCGAGGCGAACCGAGATTGTTTTTTGAGCGCGTGCCGACTGCGAGCGACGCCGGCATGCTGGTCGAGATATCCGACACTTCGCTGAATGTTGATCGCACAACGCAGCTACAGTTGTATGCCGAAGCGAAGGTTCCCGTTTACTGGATCGTGAATCTGATGGACCGGCAGGTCGAAGTTTACACCGAACCTAGCGGCCCTGCCGCCGTTCCTTCATTTGCGAAGCAAGTGGTATTTAAGGAAACGGACACGGTCCCCGTAGTCCTCGATGGCGTCGAAGTAGGCCGATTGCCGGTTCGCGATTTGTTGCCTTGAGTAAACTCACCCCTGCTGCGCCGCAAACGGCGTGAATCTGGACATGAAGATCAAACGCGGTATTCCCGTTTCGGCTGGCGTGGCCATCGGCCAGGCGGTGGTGCTGGATACGGAAGACTATCGCATTGCCACCCATCACATCGAACCCAACCAGGTAGAGACGGAAGTGCAGCGGCTGCGCACGGCGCTGGCTGCGGCCGCGCGCGAGGCGCGGGAAACCCAGGAGAATATTGCGGCGAAGGTTGGTCAACAAATCGGCGATATTCTCGGGGCCCACGCTCAGTTGCTCGAAAGCGCGCCGTTGGCGCGCGACGCGGAACAACTGATTCGTCAACAATTGCTGGCGTCCGAATCCGCATTCAGCCGTATCATCGCCCGCTATACCCGCGCGTTGTCGGGACTGGGACCGAACAATCCGTTCGCGAGTCGTTCGGCGGACCTCCTGGACATCGAGAAGCGCGTGCTCGCACAGTTGCTGGGGCAGCGGCGGGAAGAATTGCGTCAGCATCCCGGCCCGCTCGTTGTACTGGCCCATGATCTCACTCCCAGCGAGACCGCCGGGCTCGATCCCCATCATGTTCACGCCTTTGTGACCGAGGCCGGGGCCAAAACGAGCCATACCGCCATCATGGCCGGGGCCTTGGAGATTCCTGCTATCGTTGGCTTGGGGCCGTTTCTGGATGAGGTGAACGAAGGAAGCACGGTTATCGTCGATGGGCATGACGGGGTACTTATTCTCGACCCGGACGATGAAACGCTCGAGCGCTATGAGCAGGCGCGCGACTCGTTCGGGGTTATCGAGAAGCGGTGGAGCGAACTCCGCGGTTTGCCGGCGGAGACGCGCGACGGCCAGCGCATCGCGCTGCTAGGGAACATCGAGTTTCCGAGCGAAGCCGCCCATTGCGTCGACCGCGGGGCCGAAGGCGTTGGCCTGTACCGCACCGAATTCCTTTATGTCGGCAAGAAGGTCGACCCCAGCGAAGAAGACCATCTGGAAGCTTATTTAATGGTGGTTCAGGCGTTGCCGCCGGGCCAGCCGGTGGTCATCCGCACACTCGATCTGGGTGCGGACAAGTTCAGCCTCCCGTCGTGGAACGTGCAGCCGGAGCGCAATCCTTTCCTCGGTGTGCGCTCGATTCGGCTTTGTTTGCAGAACTTGGCCTTGTTCAAAACGCAATTGCGTGCCATTCTAAGGGCCAGTGCGTTCGGCGACGTGCGGCTCATGTTCCCCATGATCGGCACGCTCATGGAATTGCGCCAGTGCAAGCTCATACTGAACGACGTTCGCGAAGAACTGCAAGAAGAGGGAAAGGACTACAATCCGAAGCTGCCAATCGGTACGATGATAGAAGTACCGTCGGCAGCCTTGATTGCCGACCAACTGGCCCGGGAAGTCGATTTCTTCTCGATTGGCACCAACGACCTGGTGCAATACACCCTGGCCGCCGACCGTACCAACGAACATGTGGCCGGCTTATACAGTCCGGCCGACCCGGCTGTGCTGAAACTGATCCAGCAAGTGATCGCGGCAGCGCAGCGGCACGACATCCAGGTGAACATTTGCGGCGAGATGAGCGGGGACCCGATCTTCACGCTGCTGCTCTTGGGTATGGGATTGCGGCAACTAAGCTTGACGCCCGTGAACATCCCAGAGATCAAGACGATTATCCGCGCCGTCACGCTGGCGGACGCGGCCCGCGTGGCAGACGAGGCCTTGCGTCTCGACACCGCCCGCGACGTCATGAACTACTTACGCGACCAAACACGACGGCTGGTCCCCGCCGTTGTGGATTAAGAGAGAACAGTGGTCAGGAGTCAGGGATCAGGGGTCAGGAATCAGGAGTCACAGTTCAAATAGGTCGTATACGTCGTATAAGGCCTATTTGTACTCTGACTCCAGACTCCTGACTCCTGACTCCTGCCCCGGGCCAGACCCAGTGATGGTCTGCAAGTTCCGTGTCCGGTTTCAAAAGACCGGCCTGCTACGTCTGGTCAGCCATCATGATCTGATGCGTGCCTTCGAGCGCATGCTTCGGCGCGCTGGCCTTCCTTTCCGTTCCACCAGCGGCTTCCACCCCAAACCTCGCATCATCTTCGCCCTTTCCCTGCCGCTCGGCGTAGCGGGACTTGACGAAGTCGTCGAAATCGAACTGACGGAAGAACTGCCGGCCGAGGACGTGCTCGAACGAATGAAGCGACAGTGTCCGGCCGGCTTGGACCTTCTCTCCATTGGTAGCGTTCACGCTTCGGCCACCGCTCAGGTAGGCCGAGCCGTTTATTGCCTACCGGTGCCGCCCGAGCGCGAAGCCGCGCTGCGCGAACAATGCTCAACATTATTGGCTAGTGCCGAGTGCTGGATCGAGCGCCGCCGGCCAGACCCGAAGAAAGTCAATATTCGACCGTACATTCTCGCTGTTCGCGTCGAGTCAGGAGTATTAGAGATTGATCTGCGTGTAACGCCAACCGGTTCCGCCCGGGCCGACGAGGTGGTGCAGCAGCTTGGCTGCGGCGACCTGCTCGACGCCGGCGCGGTGCTGGAACGCACAAAATTAGATCTAATTGATGAACAAACACCAGCCAGCAACCCCAGTTGCCTAAGTCCTATGGGACCTACGCGTCCTATTGAATTAGCCAACCAGGGATTTCTGGCAGAGCCCCAAGGAAACACTTAATGAAAAAAGAAATGCTCATCAACGTCCTGCAACCCGAAGAGTGCCGGATTGCAATTGTGGAAGACGGCACTCTCGAAGAGCTTTACGTCGAACGCACCAGCCAGGAAAGCTACGTTGGCAACATCTACAAGGGCCGCATCGTCAACATTGAGCCGAGTATCCAGGCCGCCTTCGTGGATTTCGGCATCGGCCGCAACGGCTTCCTGCACGTATCCGATGTGGACCCGGCCTACTATCGGCATCTGGACCAGGGCCGCTCGGACCGGCGTGGCGACCGCCGCGATCGCGGCAATGGCCGAGGCCGAGGCCGGCGGGAGTATCGGCGGCCGGCCGAGCCGCTGCCGCCGGAATCAGCGTATACTCCCCCACCGGAACCCGAGGTCGCAGCGCCCCGGATGGAACCGCCAGCCCCACCGCCGCCGCCGCAAAGCGATCCGGCTTCGGTATGGGGCGCCGCCCTGGAAATTTTGGGCCTGGAAGCGCCGGCCGCACCGTTGCCACCGGCCGCGAGTGAACCGCCGGCCGCCGAGCCCATCGCAAACCAATCCGCCCCGATCGAGGAAGTGCCGATAGCCGAAGCGCCCACCGAAGAAGCACCAGAGAGCCATGGCGCACCGGCCGAAGAGGCGAAGGCAGAGAATGCCGACGTTTCGACGTCGGTGCGGCAAGCCGGCCCCGACGAAGGCCGGCGTGGCCGAGGACGCGACCGTGGCCGGCAGCGCGGCCGGGGCGGCAATCGTCGGCGTGGCCGCAATGATGAGCCGGAAGCAGCCGCGGAGCCGGCCGCGCCACCACCGCAAGTCGAACGTCCACCGGCGCCCGTGGTCGAAGAGAAGCCGTCGGTGATGGAGTCGGCCCACCGCGTCACCGCCGAGCCCGAGCCGATGTCCTTTGGCGCCGGCATCCTGGAGCCGGAGCAGCTGCCGAGCGAGCCCACACCGGCCTCGCGCGGAGAAGAGCCCGAGCCGGTTGACGAGGAGCCGGCTATCCCGTTTGTGGAAGCTGCCGACATTCTCGATATCGAATCGGTTGTTGAAAACGGCATTGCGCCCGAAGCCATCGAAGAGGCGGTCGAGGAAGCGATGGGCTTCCCCGAAAATGGCGAAATGGAGCCTCTCGACGGCGAGATCATCGAGGATGACTTGCTCGAAGATGAAATGCCCGAAGCTGAAGACTTCGACCTGGAAATGGACCTGGAGGACGGCGAGGTGCCGCAGCCGCGCATTCGGCCCAGGGAGCGGCGAGGCGGCGGGCGAGGTGGGCGAGGCGACCGCGATCGCGGCGGCCGGCGCCCTGGCCGCGGCGGCGGGCGGCCGGGGTTCGGCAGGCCCAAGCCGCTCATTCAAGACATTTTCAAGCGCGGCCAGGAAGTCATTGTGCAGGTCATCAAGGAAGGCATCGGCACCAAGGGGCCGACGCTGAGCACCTATATCAGCATCGCGGGCCGTTATCTCGTGCTCATGCCGGGACTGAATCGCATCGGCGTCTCACGCAAGATTCAGGACGACGAGGCGCGCATCCGCTTGCGGGAAATCCTTCACGACCTCAAGCCGCCGCACGGCCTGGGGTTCATCATCCGCACGGCTGGCATCGACCGGAACAAAAAGGAATTGCAAAACGACCTGGCCTATTTGCTCCGGCTCTGGCAGGTGATGGTCCGCCGCATTCGCAAGCTCAAATCGCCGGCGGAGATTTACCAGGAAAGCGACATGATCACGCGCACCATTCGCGACGTGTTCACCAGCGACATCGACACCATCTGGGTGGACGAGCCCAACGCGTTCGCCCATGCGGAAGAGTTTTTGCAAATTGTCATGCCGCGTTACGCTCAGCGCATCAAGCATTACGATCAGAGGGAGCCGATTTTCCACAAGTACCACATTGAGGAAGAAATCACCCGCATTCAACAAAAAAAGATGCCGCTGCCGATGGGCGGCTCCATCGTGATTGAGCAGACCGAAGCCCTGGTGGCGATTGATGTGAACAGCGGCAATTTCCGAGCCGATAATAATGCGGAGGAAACCGCGTATCAAATGAACCTCCAGGCGGCCAAGGAAATTGCGCGGCAGCTGCGGCTACGCGACCTGGGCGGCGTGATCGTCAACGACTTCATCGACATGCGCGATGAGAAGCACAAGCGCGGGGTCGAAAGAGCCCTGCGCGACGCGCTAAGGCGCGATCGCGCCCGCACGAAAATCCTGCGGATTTCTCAGTTCGGCCTGATTGAGATGACGCGACAGCGCATCCGCCCGTCGCTCAAGCGCTCGGTCTACCAGGAATGCCCGATGTGCAGCGGCAACGGCCAGGTGAAGACGGTCGAGAGCATGAGTATCGAAGTGATGCGGCTTTTGCAGTTGGCGGCGCATCGCGACGGCGTACAACGAATTCAGGTGCGCGTGCACCAGGAAGTGGCGCATTATCTGCTGAACCGCAAGCGCCGCGATATCCTGCACCTGGAAGAAACCGGCCAGATGCAGGTAAGCGCCGTTGGCTCGCTGGGCGTGGCGCCGGAATTCATGGAGATTCTGTGCTACGACCGCAACGGCAACGAGTTGAAGTTGCCGGGGCAGGAGCCCCCCCGGGTGCCGGAACGCTATGTCCGTGGCCGGCGCTAGCAGTCACTTTAATCGTAATTCCTGGGTGCCATGCCCGCCGCTTTGGGCGGGCATGGGGCCGAAGAGAATGGCCATGCAAAGCCGTGGCCATGGCACCCGTTATTCTAGATGGCGCCCCGCGATGCTCGACCCCCTGCTCGCCCCACTGGACGACAACCGCACGTTGATCGACTGGATCGCGAACCTCACCGGCGCGCCGCCAGAACAAGTCCGGCAGCGCCTCCATCGCGAAGAACGCGATATCGGCCACAATGTGCGCGAGGATCTGCGCCGCCGACGCCTGCACCGCCACGTCTGGAGCGATGGCCTTCTCGAATTCTACCGCGAAACCGACGCCTTCCTGTACGAGCTGGTCGCGTGGAACCGCCATCCCGACAAACTCAAATTGCGCAACTGGGTTGCGGAATTCCTCGCTTTCCAGGGCGGCCGCCGGCGAATTTTGTGCCTGGGCGATGGGCTCGGCTTTGACAGCTTGTACTTGCATCGCGTGGGCCATGAAGTCACCTACTCGGAACTGTCGGACCTCTCGAGCCGCTTTGCCCGCACGTTGTTTGCTCATGCGGGCGCCAGCCCGGCGCTGTATCACGAAACTGCCGACAAGCTTCCGCCCGAATCTTTCGATGTCGTTGCCTGCCTCGATGTCTTGGAACACGTTCCCGATCCGCCGTCTCTGCTTGCCGACTTGGCTCGCGCTATTCGGCCGGGTGGATTTCTGATCGTGAGCGCGCCATTCTGGATGCTCACACGCGAATGCCCCACGCACTTGCGGTCGAACCGCAAATATTCCGGCCGGTTGATCAGCCTGGCGCGGGCGAATGGCCTGTCGCTCTACGACGGCCGCTGGATCTGGGAGCCGCTGGTGCTGGTGAAAGCAGGGCCGGGATTCGAGGCGAAGGCTAACCGCTGGCGCCGCTTTCGCTTGCACCTGACGGGAACCCTGCTGGCCACCGGCAACATCACGGTTGCGCCCATCGAATGGCTTACCACTTCTTACCGTTGGGTTCGCCGCAGCCGGTGGGCAACCGAGCTGGCGAACGGGCACTCGGCGGCTCCGATCCAAAAATGACCGCGAGGGGGCATCCCCATGCGCAAAGTCACCTTCGGCGGCGCCAACAGTCTCGATAATTTCATTGCTCGCTCGGATCATCGCGCCGATTGGATCATGTGGAGCGACGAGGCCGCGGAAGTCATGGCCGATTACTGGAAAACCATAGACACCATTCTCATGGGCCGGAAGACTTACGAAGTTGCGCAGAAGAGCGGCCACGGTGACGTCAATTACCCAGGAATCAAAACCTATGTGTTTTCTCGGACTCTTCCCGAGCGCTCAACAGGCGCCTTGACCTTCGTCGCCCAGGACGTTGTCCCGTTCGTTCGCGCATTGAAAGAGCAAAGCGGCAAGGACATTTGCCTGATGGGCGGCGGTGAGCTCGCCAAACCTCTTTTTGAAGCCGGGCTGATTGACGAGCTTGGCTTCTGCATCCATCCGCTACTCCTGGGCTCCGGCATTCCTCTCTTTCACCCGATGGTCCAGCAAATCGACCTGGAGTTAACCGAGTGCCGGGCATTCAAGAATGGCTGTGTCTTGGTCAAATACCGGATCAAGAGATGACGACATAACCCAGCGTGACTGGTAATCCCAATCTAGGAAACGGGGATATTATTAAATACATGTAATAAATCTATTTACAATATCCCCGTTTCGCCGGTTTTCAGTGTCCCGTGCCTTTGCTGGCGGCCTCGGCCTGTTGCATCCGTTTCATCATCTCCGCCTTCACGGCATCAAGGTTGAAGCTGGCGCCGCGTTGCATGGGCGGATATTCGATAAACGTTTGCAATTCCTCGGCAATCACCTTTTGCACAAAGATGAAGCGCCAAAACTCATACTTGAACCACTCGAAGTACGACTGGGCTCCGTCTTTTGTCCCGTCATTTGGCCAGCCCATGCGCTCAAACGGGTCCAGGCGCAAGTTGGTGATGTAGGGCACATCGACATGCGTCTTCTCGCCGAGCCAACCGCGTGGTTGGTCGATGAAGCGATACTTGTAATCGTCAATGCGCACCGCTCCCACCGTGCTTTCGCCAAGGTAAAAGATTACGTGTCGCTTCGACGGGCCTTTGCCAGTGATCAAATCCATCTGGTTGTAGCCATCCAGATGGTTGCGATAGGTTCGGTCGCCCAGCTTCACGCCCTTGAGCAACTGATCGGTGATATCCGGGTTGCCGGCGGCTGCGAGAAACGTCGGGAACCAATCCATCCCGGAGAAAAGTCCGTTTTGTACCGTGTCGGCCGGAACATGGCCGGGCCAACGCAGGATGCAAGGCACCCGGAAACCGCCCTCCATCACCGTGCCTTTGCACTGGGCGAACGGTGTGGTTCCCCCGTCCGGCCAAGTGAAGACCTCCGTACCGTTGTCCGTCGTGAAGACAACGATGGTATTATCGTCTTCCCCCATCTCTTTGAGCTTCTGCATGACCAGGCCGATGTCGTTGTCCAGCTGGGCCATGCCGGCTTCCTGGATCGACCAGCCATTCTCGGCGTTCCGCGTAGCTTGCCATTTAGGCGAAAGATGCGTGACGATATGCATCCGGGTTGGGTTGAGCCAAACAAAGAATGGCTTATTGTCTTGCTTCGCTTTATCCATGAATGCGATGGCCATGTCGCGAATCTCATCGTCCACCGTTTCCATGCGCTTGGGGTACAGAGTCCCGCCATCTTCGATTTTCTGCTTGCCGATCTTGCCCCAGCGCGGCATTTCAGTGTCATCGTCCTTGTCGGTGGCCCAGCTGTGGACCATGTTGCGCGGGCCGACCACATTCAAAAGCTCTTGCGGATAATTGGGATGGGCCGGGTCTTCCATGGCATCCAGGTGATACAGATAGCCGAAGAACTCGTCGAACCCATGAACGGTCGGCAGGAATTCATTGCGATCACCGAGGTGGTTCTTGCCGAACTGGCCGGTGGCATAGCCCAGCGCTTTCAGTGCCGTGGCAATGGTGCAGGCTTCGGCGGGCAGACCCATCTTCGCACCCGCCTGGCCAACGGTCGTCATGCCCGTGCGGATGGGCAGCTCGCCCGTGATGAAATTGGCCCGGCCTGCAGTGCAGCTGGCCTCCGCGTAATAATCGGTGAAAAGCATTCCTTCCTTGGCGAGCTTATCGAGGTTCGGCGTGCGCCCGGCCATCAGGCCGCGGTGATACGCGCCGATGTTCCACATGCCGATGTCGTCGCCCATGATGAAAACGATGTTTGGTTTCTTTCCATTTTTCTGCTGATTGACGAATTGCTGACCGGTGGGCAATTGTGCCAGCAAATTAGCTTTTTCCGGGGTAGCGCAGCAGTTGGGGGCACAGGCATCCGGCTCTGCCGGCTTCGCAGCAGCTTTTTCCTGGAGCTGCTTCTGCACGCTGGCCTGGGATAATGGGTTCAGCTTCCCCGACGCGGCCAGGTAGCCGAGCAGGGCGCCGGCGGCGAGAACTGCCGCCATCTGTACTTTCGAGTTGCGGAACATTATGCTCCTCCATTCGAAACAAGAAATCATCATCGCGCGATGATGCTGAAGCCGATCACTTATTCTTGCTCTTTTCCTCCCATTGCTTCGGCGTCATCACACAGCGGAAACCGATATGCGACGCGCCGCTATCGGGCGCGCAACCCATGCGGGCACTGGGACGATAGTTGAAGCAGTAGCCAACGCAGCACAGAAAGGAGCCGCCCCGGTGCACGCGCTCCGGCGGCCGTTGCCGCGGATCAAAGCTGTGCAGCGGGCCGGTGGGGTTGTCGATGACGCCGGAACCGGCACGACGGGCGTACTCGTCGGGCAGGTACCAGTCAGCCGTCCACTGCCAGACATTGCCGGCCATATCGTACAAGCCGTAGCCGTTGGGCGGAAATGTCTTCACCGGCGACGTGCGCGCAAAGCCATCCTTGGCGGTATTCTGATCGGGAAAATGGCCCTGGAAGTTGTTGCACTGCGGGTGCCCTTCGTCAAACGGTTGGTCGCCCCAGACATACTTCTTGCCGTCCAGACCACCGCGGGCCGCGAATTCCCATTCGGCCTCGGTGGGCAGGCGCTTGCCGGCCCATTTGGCATAAGCTTCCGCATCAAACCAGGAGACATGGACCACCGGGTGGTCATCCATGCCATCAATCGAACTGCCCGGTCCTTGCGGATGCCGCCAATCGGCGCCCGGCACAACACTCCACCATTGCCTGTAAGCTTCCGGGCCTTTCGTGTCGACGGGGTGATCGGGCGGCGTAAAGACCACGGACCCCGGGACCAGTTCCTCCTTGGCGGGGATCGGCGTTCCGGGCCGGGCATATCTCAGAAGATCTTCGGCCGTGGGAACTTTCTCGGCGGT
>DATGHS010000374.1:0-10364 GCA_035307785.1 Gemmataceae bacterium | reverse complement strand
AAATGGTTGACCGATGAATTCGGTCTGCAAGTGGCGCTGGGCAATGATGCCGATGTGGCCGGGCTGGCTGAAGCGCTCTTTGGGGCCGGCAAAGGCTTGTCGCCGATTTTCTACATTACCGTCGGCTCCGGCATCGGCGGCGGGCTGATTATCGATCAGAAGATTTATCGTGGCTGTGGGCGGGGAGCAGCGGAGATTGGCCATTTGCGGATACTTCACTCTCCATCTTTCTTAATTTATTCACCCGGTGAAAACCGCGTGGAGACAGATTACCGCGTTTTGGAGAGTCTGTCTTCGGGCTGGGCGATTACTCACCATGCCAGGCACGGTATAGTTGAGAGCCTGCCTGATTGGCCTCTGTATAGGCTCTGCGACGGGAAACCCGAAAACGTTACCACAGAATTAGTTGCCCAGGCTGCCAGAGAGGGCGACCCTATGGCCAGAGTTTGCATGTTCCGCGCCATAAGCAATCTCGCTGAAGGCATCCGCCACGTGATTGCGCTGCTCTGCCCAAAGCGGATCGTCATTGGCGGCGGCGTGTCGTTGATCGGGGAGAAGATGTTCTTCGAACCCTTGCGAGCAGAAGTTGCGCGGAATGTTTTCAAGCCGTTCGCCGGCCTCACCGACATTGTGCCCGCGAAGCTGGGCGAGGAAGTGGTAGTGCACGGCGCGCTGGCACTGGCGCAGCAACGATTTGGGGAATAGCCCAGGGACTTCCGTCCCTGGACTTTCCATTATTCTTCTCCGCCGTCGCCCGCCAGCAGGTCCACCGCTTGCCGCAGGCTCTTGTGGCTTTCGAAAAACTTCTGGCTCAGGCTGTCCATTAACGAGAGGAATTTCAACAAATCGTTGATGCGCTTGGCTCGGTCTTGCACGAAATCTTCCTCGGCTCTGGCTCCAAGCGCTTCCGGTGACAATTCATCGCGGCAGCGGCGCAGCGTGCTAAGCACCGGGTCGATTTCGCGCCGCTTGCGTTGGGTCGCAACAATCGTGAACAATTCCCAGACATCGCGGATCGACTCGTAATAATCGCGGCGGTCGCCGGGACGGTGGACGCGCTTGACCAGACCCCACTCCAGCAGCTTCGTGAGGTTCATGCTCACGTTGCCGCGCGAGATGGCGAGCCGTTCCATGATGTCGTCCATGGTCATGGTTTGGCCGGTAATGAACATAATGCCGTGAATGCGGGCCATCGTGGGGTTGATGCCCCACAGCGAACTCATGGAACCCCACAATTCGACGAATTCCTGTTCGACCGAAGTGAGGCGCTCTTTCCAATCGCGGTGCGTGCTTTTCATGACTTTTATCCTTTCAGGAAGCCGTGAAATTATAGCAGAAAGCCCAGGGGCTGCCGTCCCTGGGCTTTGCCTTCCTACAATGAAAACATGTCGCGCACGCGCGTGAAAATCTGCGGGCTGACGAGGCCGGACGACGTGCGGCTCACAGCGGACCTGGGGGCCGATGCCGTTGGCTTTAACTTCTACCCGAAGTCGCCGCGCTATGTCGATCCGCGCGAAGCCGGCCCATTGCTGCGAGCGGTGCCGCCGTTGCTGGATGCCGTTGGGGTTTTTGTCGATTTGAAGATTCGGCAAGCCTCTGCCCTGGCGTATCAACTTGGCCTCGGCACGATTCAGTGCTTCGCCGATGGCAACGATTGGGAAGATTGGCATCCGTTTCGAATGCTGGCCGTGTTCCGCGTGAGGGACGACAGCAGCATTCGCGAGATGGAGCGCCATATGGATCGGTGGAAGTCGCTTGGCCGGCTTCCCAATGCGATTCTTGTCGATGCGCATGTGGAAGGCCAACTCGGCGGCACCGGACAGACGGCCCCGTGGCATTTACTGAAGAACTTCCGCCCGGCAGTGCCGTTGATCCTTGCCGGCGGTCTGACGCCCGACAACGTGGCCGAGGCAATCCGCACCGTGCGGCCGTATGGCGTGGACGTGGCCAGCGGCGTTGAGTCCAACCCCGGCAAGAAAGACCCGGACAAGATGCGCCGGTTTATGGAAAGTGTTCGATCGGTGTAAAAAGCCCAGGGACGGAAGTCCCTGGGCCCTGCATTGGAGTTTGCATTATGATTGTGCCAGACCACCCGAAGTTAACTGTCGGCCGGATTTCCGAATATCTCGGACAAGAGTCCAGCCTGCTCTCATACGTTGCCGAGAAAGTGCCGAAGTCTCATTTGCATTTGCCGGCCCCGGACTGGGTGGATCGCATATTTGCCGGCAGCGACCGCAACACGCGCGTGCTCACGAGCCTGCATCGCATTTATTCGACAGGCCGTCTTGCCAGCACGGGCTACGTGTCGATTCTGCCGGTCGATCAGGGCATCGAGCACTCGGCCGGCGCCAGCTTCGCCAAGAACCCGATGTACTTTGATCCGGAGAACATCGTCCGCCTCGCCATCGAAGGCGGCTGCAACGCCGTGGCATCGACCTTCGGCGTGCTCGGAGCGGTGGCGCGCAAATATGCCCACAAGATTCCGTTCATCGTGAAGTTCAATCACAATGAATTGTTGACCTACCCCAACCGGCACGATCAGGTGTTTTTTGGCACGATCCGGCAGGCTTACGACATGGGCGCGGCCGCGGTCGGAGCTACCATTTACTTCGGCTCACCAGAAAGCACCCGGCAGATTGTCGAGGTCTCGCAGGCCTTTGCTCATGCCCACGAATTGGGGATGGCCACCATCCTGTGGTGTTACTTGCGGAATCCGGCCTTCAAGAGGAAAGAAGCCGATTATCACTTCTCGGCCGACCTCACCGGCCAGGCTAATCACCTGGGCGTGACCATTGAGGCCGACATCATCAAGCAAAAGCTGCCGATCAACAACGGCGGATTCAAGGCGCTTTCCATTGAAAGCAGCTATGGCAAGTCCGACCCGCGCATGTACACCGACTTGAGCACCGATAACCCGATCGACTTGTGCCGGTACCAGGTGCTGAATTGCTACATGGGCCGCGCGGGACTGATCAACTCCGGCGGTGAATCGAAAGGTGATCAACAATCGAACGTCCGTGAAGCTATCAAGACTGCCGTCATCAACAAGCGGGCAGGCGGCATGGGCCTGATCAGCGGCCGCAAGGCATTTCAGTGCAAGATGAGCGACGGAATCGACTTGCTGAACGCAATTCAGGACGTGTATCTATGCACGGAAGTGACGGTGGCGTGAAACTCGAAACCGCGAAAGCCCAGGGGACGGCCGTCCCTGGGCTTTCATTTCCACATCGATTTGGTCAAAAACTCAAATACTGCGGGCCCGGCGATGTCTTCGCCGACTTTCTCAATCTGAAATCCCAGTTTCTCCATCACCCGAAGGGATCGCGCATTGGTGGTACGGGTGCGCGAGACAATGCGCTCCCACTTCAACACGTTAAATGCGTATTCCAGGCACGCCCGGCCCGCTTCCGTCGCATAGCCGTTGCCCCAGGCTTGCGGCAGCAGCGTGTATGCAATTTCGATTTCGTTCGTGACCTGGTAGATCTGGAAGCCGCACCGGCCGAGGAAGACATCGTCCGCCTTACGAAAGACTGCCCACATGGGAATGCCGTGCTGTGTCCAGCGGAAGAGTGCGGCCGTGAGGCGCTCTTGCGACTTCTCGCGACTGAGTGGCTGTCCGTCGATGCTGATGAACGACACCACGTCCGGATCGCTGTACAGACTGTCCAGAAGGTCGAGGTCGTCCGCGGTGAAGCCGCGAAGGCGCAGGCGCTCGGTTTCGAGAATGGGGATTTCGGCCGGCATGATTCTAATGTGCAACGAGGATTTCCAGCTTCGCTTCCGCCAGCACCGGCTTGCCGTTTGCGACGATCGTGGCCCGAATTACTGCTGTTTGGGTTACTTGTCCATTTTTCGCGGCATGGATAGTCAGGGTGCCTGTATTCTGTTCAGCGGCAATCGTCACCGGTTCCGCTGTGATGCCGGCCTCGCCGAACAACTCGATCTTCGCCGATCCTAGTAGGCCCTGCCCGCGCGCAATGCGCATTTGCAACTGCGCGCTCATTCCAGGTTCGATTCGGACCGATGAGCGATCAAGCTCCAATCCGAGAACACCCGGCTCGACCACTACGATAATCTGCATATTCTGTTCGACCGAACTGAAGCTTACGGAATGCACCGAGCCATCCGCATCTTTCACCTGGCCGATGCCGATGATGCAACTGCGGCTCGTGCGGCCGGTTTCCATCCAGGGCGGAAGTTGCACCGGGTAATCAAACTCGTTCACGCCAGCGGGAATCTGAAGCACCGGCCCAGTCACACCCTGCAGATGCCGCGCTTGCCGGTCAGCAAGACGCACTTCGAGCGGGCCATCGTAACCGTTGCGCTCGATCTTGTAGCGGCGGGTGAAGACGGTGCCGCGCGGCGCCTGGCTGAGCAAGTAATCGGCCGTGATCTTGAACGGCGTAGGAATGGTGACCGCGAGCAGCACGGTGTCAATTTCGGGCATGTGCTTGTTTGCCGGCGCCTTGGCGACGCGTGTTTCAGTGCTCCCGCCGATATTTGCTGTCCCTCGAACCGTGATGGGCGATGCTGTGATTTTCGCATCCTTCGCACATTGAAAGACGAGATCGGCGGCATTCTGATTGGCGGCGATGATTGCTTTCGAGATCGTGACGCCGGCTGGCAGACCATCCACTGCCAGGTCGATGGGGCCGTTGAAACCGCCCAGGCGCTCAGCCTTCACTTGCAACTTCACCTGCCCGCCGCGCTGTAGCGCCAACGTATCGGCCGATGGATCCTTGCGGCCATCGGTCGCGAAGGTCAGGCGGAAGTCCGGCTTGGTTGGCGGCGCGGCAACTCGAATTCGATACGCGAATTCTGGTCCGCCGCGATTGTGGAAGCGCTCGGCGATACGAATCCAATAGATGCCGTTGGCGGGCGCCTGGAATTTCAAGTTCGGATCGAGGCCGCCTTGCATCACCGGATCGGCCTTTGCCAGTTCTTTGCCGACAGCATCGTGAAGCGTCAGCACGCCGATCAGCGGGGAATCGAGCCGGCGGGCGCGCACGTCGATTTCCCAGCTTTCGCCCTTCTTCATCTCCACCGGCCAGTAATCGACGTCGCCCGGCTTGTCGATGCGGCCATTCAGAATGGCCGGCAGGGCGATCGCTTTTTTTGCCGGGTCAATCGCATCATTCGGCTCGGCTTCGCGGTATTCGGGCAAGTCGTCGAGTTCGATTCGAAACGGTTGCGTTGCTTGGCCCTGCAACGGATGCAAGAATTCGGACCGGCCGTCATTTGGCAACGGAAGAATGATTTGTTTCTTGGGCAACCCAGGCCCGAATAAGTCGAAGGCAACCCTTTCCCCGCGCCGGCCGCCGAGAGGATAAACGCGCTCGACATGAGGGCCCGTCGTGAGCGTGAGCCGATAGACATAATTCGGCCCCCCCTGGAAACGAGCATCAAAAACACGAATGCGATAGATGCCGTCGGCCGCGGCGGTGAAGTGCAAACGCGCGTCAGAAGGCGCAGGAAAGCGGTCATTCTCGGCCAACCGATGGCCCTGCTCATCGCGCGCTTCCAGGCGAATCTCCAGCGGCGAACCTAGTTTCGCGGCCAGCGCCCCGGCAGTAACGGTTTCGCCTTTCTTCAAGTGAAACGACCATTCATCGACATCCTCACGCGGAAAGATGCGGCCATTGATCGTGACCGGCAAGGCCAGCGGCTGCGAGACCGATCCAGTATCGGGCTCGGTAACCTCCGGCAGGTCGCCAACGACAAAGACCAAACCCGATGACGCGCCTTGAGCCGTCGACAGCCGGCCATAGCGCGGCCCCAGCGGGGCATCGGCCGCGATCTTCACTCGGCCCGCCATGTCTTTCGGGTAATCTTCGGCTTGCTGCGAGTCGGGCAACGGCAGGAGTGGCCCTTCGCGCCAGAACGTGGGAATGGCCTTCAATTCACGATCCGCCTCGATGCCGGGCCCGCGCAGCTCGAAGCCGCAGCGGTCGAGCAAATTCAGACCACCGACACGCACGGGCACGACCTTCCCGCGCTGCCCACCAGCGGGGTAGATGTAGGAGGCGACCGGCGGATCGGCGCAGAGGGAGGAAATCGAAAACAAAAGAACTGCCAGAAAGAGAATACAGTACGAGAGGAATCGAACCATATACATTCCTACTTTGGCCAGAAAAATACCGGTCAAATTCGAAAAACGGATTAGGCGGAGGTCCGGCAATGCAACTTCTCGTTATACGGCGGGCGGATCACTTAAGGGGCGAAGCACTTCCGGTTCGGGGAGCGATTTTGGGGCCTCACCTGCCAGCCCATAAACTTCCAATCCGCTCAGAATGCCTTTACTTTCGTAGAGAAAGATTCCGCTAACCATGTCATCCTCGCCAAATAGATAATCGGCGATTGGGTGAACGCCAGGCGGCGCTTCTGGGTTGCCTCGAATCTGAAAATTGATGCTTGCACACCCGCATGGACATCGCCACGGGGTGACCTCGGCAAGTTCTAGTTGAGGCAAGAGAGCCGCCGCCTCTGGGCTGCCATGTTCGAGCATCCAGCGCACAAGACGCCTTTCGTGGTCAGTGAGTTGGCGGTTGGCTTGGCTCATGGCTAACCCCAGCAGCAAAACCGTCTTCCTATGTGTGTTAATCCGTGTTACGAAGTCCGTGTTCATCCGTGGGCTCATCGGCCCCGGCCTGCCCCCAGCGCCGGAAGAGCTGGTGCTCCACGCCAAGCTGATCGCAGATGCGCCCGACCACGAAATCGATCATGTCCTCAATCTTCGCGGGCCGTGTGTAATAAGCGGGCATGGCCGGCAGGACCACAGCCCCGGCTTCGGCACAGGCGGCGAGGTTCCGCAGCTGCACCAGGCCCAGTGGTGTCTCGCGCGGCACCAGCACAAGTTTGCGGCGCTCCTTCAAATGCACATCGGCCGCGCGGTGGATCAGGTTTTGCGAAAGCCCATGCGCAATCGCGGCCGCTGTGCCCATACTGCACGGGCACACCACCATACCGGCCGTCAGGAACGACCCGCTGGCAATGCCGGCTCGGAAGTCCTGATAATCATGAAATTGTACGAGTTCCGCCAGGGAACCGAGGCGAGCCGATGTCTCGGTTCCCAGCAAGTCGGCAAGCCGAAAGCGCTCCGGCCGAAGCTGGCGATCCAGTTCCTGGGCGATGACCTGCGTCGCCGCCGGGCTAATCACCAAATGCACTTTCCGGCGAGCCAGCAGTAGCAGTTCGAGCAAGCGCGTTCCGTACACGGCGCCGCTTGCCCCCGTCATGGCCAGAACCAGATCGCTCGTTGGCATGTCGCTATTGTAGCCGCCAGCGGCGAACTTGCCGCATACGATAATGTCTGCTAGAAGTGAATGGCGCAGGGGCGGAAGCTCAACGGTCGAGCAGGAGTCTCATAAACTCTTGGAAGTGGGTTCAACTCCCACCCGCCCCAGTTGTCTCCTCCCGCATCACCCGTCGCAAAGAGCCCCAATCGGCAGCCATGGAACTGGCCGATGAGTTTGCGGCGATGCCGCGCTGGTCCGGTCGGAGGCACCATCAATCGGCTCAAAACAATAAAATGGCAGATACAACTGCAGAGGAGTTACAAGCTGACAAGCGCCCTTCGCCTCATAGGATGTTCCCTGGTCATCCGTTGGACCCCTGATCAGGAACCATCCTATGCGCTTTTCAGTCTTCATCCTGCTTGGCTTCTTCCTCGTTGACTCCCGCGCGTTTAGCCAGGACGAGCCGGTAACTCCGTTGCCGTTGCCCAAGTCGATCCGCGTGCAGAGTGCCGGCCCGCGCGGCCAGGTCTGGGACAAGCTCTCGCCCAAGGAAAAGCAGCTGGCCTTCCATTTGATTGAGGCCGCCAATGCCGGCCGCGACCTGCTGTTCCAGCGGACGCATCGGCATTCACTCACAATTAAGAGCATGCTGGAAGACGCTTTTTCCAAGGAGCATCTCCAGGAAACGAAGACTCTCCTGGGCGAGAAAGCGTTCAACGAGATGCTTCTGTATGCCGCTAAGTTTCTCGACCAGGGCGGTCCGTACACCCCATCGAATCGCAAGTATGTGCTGGAGCAGGCAACGCCGGAACAGGTGAAGACGTTCATCGCCCGCTATGGCCCGAATCTTCCGAAACAGACCGTCGAGGAAATTACGGCGCTGCTGTGTGATCCGCGCTATGAAGTGCAGCAAGCCCCGGAGCACCCGGACGGCAAAGGGCTCGAAAAGACCGGCAACAATTACTACGAGAAAGGGATCACCGGCGCGGAAGTGGCTGCGGTGCTCGACAAGACGCTGAAGCCGGATCTCAACTCGCGTGTCATTCGCTCTGGAAAAGGTCTGGCAACAGAGACGCTCACCACAGAAAGTCCTGGCGCTGTCGGGGCGGCCTTGCGCAAGCTCGTCGCGCACCTGAAATCCGCTCAGGAATTCGCGCTGACCGAGCATCAAAAGGCCCAGCTTGCGGCCATGATCCGGTACTTCGAGAAGGGCAATGTGGAGGATTTCCGGCAGGCGAATATTGCCTGGGTTCGCGACCGGGCTGATTCCCATGTCGATTTCATGATCGGCTGGGTGGAGTTCGAAGGCGATTACCTGTCGCGCATGGCTTCCTGGGAGTCCTACGTGCAAATCGTCGATCCCGAAGTGAGCCGGCTGGCCCAGGCGCTGGCAAAGCGGGCCCAGTACTTCGAAGACGCCATGCCCTATGGCGCCTTCAAGAAGAAGTTCCCCGCCGATTATTCGCCACCGGCACTCATGGTCTATTACTTCCAGGAGATTTCGGGATTCCGCTCCGGCGGCTACAACCTGCCGAATTTCGACGATATCCGCCGTGATGTCGGCGCCAAGAACATCATTCGTTTGCCGATGCCCGGCGAGGATACCGACCCAAAGCTCCTGGCGATGCGCCGCGAGGCACTCAAAGAGTTTCTCCCCGCCGACAAGGTGGAACCGGTCCTGGCCAATCGCGAGAAATGCTGGCGCAACCTGGTGCTGATGCACGAGATCATCGGCCACGGCTCGGGGACCTACGACACGACCAAGTACGGCAAGACCGAAGATCCCGTATCGGTCCTTGGCTCGCTCGGCAGCGCTCTGGAAGAAGAACGGGCCGACCTGACTGCCCTGGTTTTTGTGGATGACCTCAAGCTCGTGGAGATCGGCGCCTGCAAAGATGCGACAGAAGCCAAGCTCTTTCGCCGGCTTACCTACGATCTTTACGTGGGCGACTTCCTGCAGCGCCTCTCGCGCGACCGGACGCTGGCCGAAATGCACCAGCGCGGCCACTGGCTCTTCATGAACAAGCTCCTGGAGGCCGGGGCGATTCATTGGCAGGCCCGCGACGGCGGCGCCGTGACGGTGGACAACCAGGTGCTGGCGGTGGTCGATTATGACAAGTTCCAAAACGTCGCTCGCTCGGTCCTGGGCGAACTCCAGGCGATCAAGGCCAATCGGGAAGAAGCAAAGCTGAAGGAACTATTCCAAAAGCATGCTCCCCTCGACGCGATCAAGGAGCCGTGGGCGCAGGCCGTTATCCGCCGCGGCAAGGACCTGGCGATCAATGCCGGCTACGTTGAACAACCCTGGCGCGTAACAGCGAAGGGCCGGTACGAGAGCCTCGGCGGCGAGAGCCTCGAGAGCATCTCGCCCTACTGGAAGCCTTGATGCCGTGAGGTGTTAGATCGTCGCCCGATACCGGGTGGGTTCCAGCTCGCAAGTGATACGGATTGAACCCGTGAGGATATACATTCGCGGCGCCCGCACCGGGGCAATTCGTTGCCACAAGCTACCCTAGCCGCGGCTGTCACCAGCAAGAGCAACGAAAGGCGGTTCCAGCGCTGGGCGCTAGCTTTTGTCGCAACTCTTTCCTCCATAATGTTTTACGCGATATTGCCGCCACGGATGAAAAACTCGTTGCCACGTTGCCTTCGTTGCCGCCAACCACGAACCCGCCCACCGGATTCGGCAACGAGTTGGGCAGCAAGCCGGTCTTACCCTGCCCAGGCGCGCGCAAATGCTTACCCAACAGGTCCATCGAAATTGGGTAGACGGTCTACTGGGATTGTGTGTTTTTTTGGAGCAAGCGAGGATCGCGCCGAAGCTTGACCGTTGTCGCACTCACCGTGGTTTCGGCACCGAAAGGTGGGCATAAAAAGAAGAAGAAGTATTGTGCTGTAAGAGTACCGTTTGATTACCGCGAGATCATGTCACACTTCAGCGGGAGAGCGCGACTATGCGAAGACTGGGTACGGCGGTGGGCTGCTTGGGGCTACTGACTCGCAGCTAAGTAAAGCTATTTGCTCCGTTGTTCTGGAAACGGCAGTTTGCATCGGTTCCAGAGTGCGCGCAGTAGCTCTGGGTCGAATTTAAGTTGGATGAGTCGATCGATCACGGTATCGTCAAGTTCG
>DATGHS010000373.1:0-22483 GCA_035307785.1 Gemmataceae bacterium | reverse complement strand
GGTGCGGCCCTGGTGTTCTTTGCGTTCATTGGTTTCGACTCGATCTCTACGCATGCGGAGGAAGCAAAGCGGCCACAGCGCGATGTGCCGATTGGTATTATTGCGTCGCTCCTGATCTGTACAATCCTGTACATTTTGGTGTCGGCCGTGATAACTGGCATGGAGCAATACCAATTCATTGATCCCAAAGCAGCTATTGCAACTGCCTTTGACGACAGGGCCAACATGGAAGAGGGCGGCAAGAAGCAACTCTTAAAGGTATCCGCGGCATTGATTGCTGCCGGCGGTCTCGCCGGCATGACGAGCGTGCTGCTGATTACGTTCCTCAGCCAAGCACGCGTCTTCTTAGCCATGGCACGTGACGGCTTTATGCCGCGGGGTATTTTCGGCGCCGTACATTCGAAGTTCAAGACGCCGCACATTTCGACGATGTTGACCGGCGCCGTGATCTGCGTGGTGGCAGCTTTCACCCCCATTCAAGATCTGGAAAAGATGGTTAACATCGGCACGCTGTTCGCGTTCGTCATCGTTTGTGGAGCCGTGCTCATGTTGCGCATTAAACGGCCGGACGTCCACCGGCCCTTCCGAACGCCCGTACTTTTTATCGTGGCTCCGTTAGGAATTCTCGTGAACGTAATCATGATGGTCGTTCTTCCGCCGATGACCTGGGCACGGCTCGTGGTCTGGTTGCTCATCGGTCTCGTGATTTATTTTTCGTACGGTTATTGGAACAGCCATTTACGTAAGCAAGTGGAGCAATCCGCCGCCTAATGGTTAGCCGCGAGGCGGAGTCTTCGGAGCCCGGCGCGACGACGCCCCCGCGCTCGGCTCGGCAGACTGCGCGTCGCGGCTAACGGGTTTGTTTGAATCTTATGCGCATTACCCGCCTCCACGCTCAGGTGCTCCGCCTTCCGCAAGCGCGGAGCGTTTCATTGCCGATGAGCGGCGCGGCAAAAGAAAAAACGCGGCCCACGTACATCGTGCTCCTCGTCAATGTCGAAACCGATGCCGGGATTACTGGCATCGGATTCGGCGTGTACGCCATCACGGGCCGGGCGCTGCTCGCCACGATTGAGGATGAACTCGCGCCGCTAATGATTGGCGACGACGCAACCAACCACGTGCGGCTTTGGGCTAAAGTGCAGACCCACGACAACCCGCTGGCGATTCCGGCCTACGCCGCGATCGACATCGCGATTTGGGACATCAAAGCGAAGCAAGCCGGCGTGCCACTGTGGCAATTGCTCGGCGGCGTTCGCGACAAAGTGCCCATTCACGCGGCGGAAACCGCTTGTCCGTTCTTGACCGCATCGGACACCATCACGCTCGCGCGGTCATGTTTGGATCAAGGCCTCGGCGGCGTGCGGGTCGCGGTGCGCGGCATTGATCCGGAAGCCGATGCCCACAAGGTACAAGAAGTCCGCGATGCCCTGGGCGAGGAAATTTGGTTCGCGGTCACGGGGCCGGGCCACTACGACTACGAGACTGCGCTGCCGATGGGCCGCTTCATCGAAGAAGATGTGGGCGCCGACTGGTTCGAGGATCCGTTGCGCGAGGATGATGTGACCAGTTACGCGCGGCTATCATCGCGCATCGACACGCCATTGGCGGCGGGCAGCCGTTTCAACCGGGCCGATCAGTTTTTGCGCTTGCTCGATAGCGGGGCCACGGTGATTCTGCGGCCGGATTTGCTAAGGTTGGGCGGAATTACTCCTTGGCTTAAGATCGCGGCGCTGGCAGAACTTTGCCATCGGCCCGTGGTGCCGTTTTTAATGCCGGAGATTGGCGTGCATCTGGCGTGCGCGTTGCCAGGAGTGCAAGCGGTCGAATATGTGCCGTGGCTTGCGCCTCTCTTCACTTCGCAAATGCAGATCAAAAACGGCCAGGCGATTCCCCCGGATCGGCCGGGGCACGGGTGGCAAGTGAACCCGGAAACATTGCACCACTTAAAGATTTAGACCCATTCGTTTAGCCGGCGGCCCGAAGGGTCGCTGGCTAAACGATGGAATCACGACGCCTTCCATGCCGGCGTTGCATGCTCCACGCGGGGCAGCGCGTCGGCGATACTGCGCAGAATCCGACTGGCGCTGGCGTCGGCTCCGACCATTTTGACGGCTTCCACCTTCAACGTGAAGCCGCCAATCCTGATTTCATCGCCGATTCGCAGGGTCTTCCGCATGACCTTTTCCGTGTTCACGAATACACCGTTCAGGCTGCCGCAATCTTGAATCACCCATTCGCCGTTGAAAAAGAAGAGCCGGGCGTGCTGCCGGCTCACATCGGGCATCGGCAGCCAGAGGTCGCAGTGCTTGCTGCGCCCAAGCGACGCATGGGGCCGGTCCAGTTCAACCGCGAAGCCGCTCGGCATCATCGCCAGCCGAATCGGCACGAATTCCGGCGGCAAATCGACTGTGCTGGAAACCGGCAACAAGCGCGGCACGGGCAGCCGTTCGGTCTTCGGGGCACCGGTGCTGGCGGCCATGGCGTTTCCTCGCTTTGTGAGCAGTTGCGAAGAGCGGCCAACTAACAAAACCCGCTGTAACGAAAAAGACGACTTTCGGAATTCCGGCAAGAAACATGGTGGAGCGGTCTGCTCAGCCGCCGCAATGCGCACAACCCCACCGGTCGGCATTATCGGTCCAATTTCACCCACCTTTCTGAAGCTTTGCCGCCTCTTTCTTTTGCCTCTGTTGCGGAATCGGCAAAAATTGGAATGGTCGGGAACGGACGCCCAATCCGGCATGATGCCGGGACGACGAGGATACCAACTCCGTCCACACCGGGGAGGCGTTAGAGCATGAAATCGCGCGGAGTAATTTGGACGCTGGCGCTGGCCGCGCTGGCGTGTTTGGGGGGCAAGGCAACCGCGGCCCATTGCGGGGCGTGCAGTTACCCGTCCGGGCCGGCGTGCATCGAGCAATGCTGCGTGCCCGAGGTGCGCTACCGTGTCTGTTATCAGACGATCTGGGAGCCGCAAACGCGGGTCTGTTACCGGCCCGTTTATCAAACCGTGATGCGCGAATGCTGCTACACGGTTTGCCGGCCGGTCTTTGAGCAGCACGTGCGCGAATGCCGCGTTACCTGCTATCGGCGGGAATGGGAAACCTACAACGTCCGCCGCTGCTACACGACTTGCAAGCCGGTATATGAGCAGCACGTTCGCCAGGTGAACTACTGCACTTACAAGCCGGTTTGCGAAGCCTACCAGGTCCCGTACCAATACACCACCTGTCATCCGGTTTACGAACAACATACCCGCAACGTCTGTTACACGACCTACAAGCGCGTCGAGCAGTGCTACCAAGTTCCGCACCGCTACGTCACCTATCATCCGGTGTACGAGCAATGCGTTCGCAACGTTCCCTACACAACGCAAAGGCAGGTGTGGCAGGAATATCAGGTTTCCATTCCTTACTGCACCTATAAGCCGGTCTTTGAACAGCACGTTCGTAATGTCTGCTACACGACCTATCGGCCGTGCGTGCAGGAATATCAGGTGCCGATTCGCTATTGCACCTACAAGCCGGTCTACGAGCAGTGCGTGCGCAACGTGTGCTACACAACGTGCAAGCCGGTGGTGCAGGAATGCCAGGTGCCGGTGCGCCATTGCACCTTCAAGACCGTGTCTGAACAACACGTTTGCCAGGTGCCGGTGACGTGCTACCAGATGGTGCCGGAAACGCGGCAACGGGTTTGCTGCACGCGCACGTTTGAACCGGTCGTAAGCTGCCGGCAGGTCTGCGTGAGCCGCGGCTATTGGGATACGATCCAGGAGACCTGCCCTGGCCCCGTGGTAACAACCTGCTTCCGGATGCCGTCGAAGCTTATCTTCGACCCGTGCACCTGCACGACGGTTTGCTGCCCGGGCGAAGTGGTCCGGCAGCAATGCCAACTGCCGCCTCGCACGGTGTGCCGCAAGGTTTGGGTGGAGAAGCCGGAATACCGCACGGTTCAAACCTGCTGCTACGTGCCGAAGGTCGAATACCACACCGAGAATTACACAGTTTGCCGCTGCGTGCCGTACACGGTGATGCGGCAATGCTGCTACACGACCTGCCGGCAAGTGCGCGAAGAGCATGTGTGCATGGTCACACAACGGACCTGCCGCTATGTACCCGAACGGCACGTCTGCCAGATTCCGTACACGGTTTGCCGGATGGTGCCGGTCGAGAACATCTGCTACCAAACGGTTCGCAAATGCTACTATGTGGCCGAGCAGCACGTTCGCCAGATTCCGTACACGACCTGCCACTACGAGCGGGAAATGCACGTGCGCTGCGAAACGGTTCGCAAGTGCTACACGGTTTGCGAGCAACACGTCCGCCAGGTGTGCTACACCGTTTGCCGCATGGTGCCGCAAGTGCATTGCTACATGCAGACGGTGCGCAAGTGCTATTGCGTTCCGGAGCAGCACGTGCAGCAAGTTTGCTACACGACTTGCCGCATGGTGCCCGAAGTGCATTGTGCAACGCGGACCTGCTATCGCCGCTATTGCATTCCGGAGCAGCACACCTGCTGCGTGCCGTATACGACCTGCCGGATGGAATATGAACAACACGAGCAGATCATTCCGTGCTGCCGCTGCAAGCTGATTCCGGAAGAGCGCTGCTTCCAGGTGCCGTACACGACCTGCCGCATGGTGCCGGAAGTCTGCAAGCGCTCGGTCCCGTGCACGACGTGCAGTTATGTGCCATACTGCCAGACGTACTTCACCTGCCGTCGTGTGCCGATTTGCGTGCCGGTCTGCGTGCCGAGCTGTGGTTGCAATCCGGCTCAAACGCAGCCCATGGCCGTTCCGGCCGCGCCTGCGCCACCTCCGGCCACGAATTGGAAATTGCAGCTTCAGTATCGCCAGGCGGGAATGGGCCTGGCCCGATTGGATTGATGGAGTGGAGGACGGTTCCTCTTCCGGTGGCACCCCGGCGAGATGATCTCGCCGGGGTGTTTTTGTTTAGCGTTCGCGATCCCTCAACGTATCGAGCCTTTTTCAATCGTTTTGGCCTCGTTCCCGCGCTGCGTGTTCCCGTCCTTGCAGAGGAAGGTGACCTTGACGATGTCTCCGGTTCCGACCTTGGGAACATCGACCCCGTCAGGTATCGTTATCTTGACTTCAATTCTCTTCATGCTCTTGCTCATGGCCGCGAACTTGACGTCCTTCCCGACGAAGTCCTTCAGCGAACCCTTGTTGTTGATCTGTTCCGCAACCAGCAACAGTAGCGTGACGATCTTGCCCTTGTACTTGGAGGTGTTGGAACTGAATTCGGCGATATCAATCGATCCAACGTCCATCTTTTCGACTGTCTTCGACACATCCTCGAAGGGGTTGTTGCTGGCTTGCTTGGCAGGTACGTTGGACTGCGCGGCTGGCGGCGGTGGCGTCTTAGGCACTGAGGATAGGACGGCACCCAGAAATACGATCCAGATTATGATGCCCACGCAGCCGATTACAAGGAAGACGGCATTGACGATCAATCCCACCATGCCCAATGTCTTGCCGAGCTGCGTGTTGCTGCGCCCATCGGGACTCATCGTGCCTTCGTCCATTTTCTTGAGATCAGCCTTGCCCCAAATCCAGGCGAGAATGGCGGGCACGATCGCGATAATCCCGATCACGAATATTCCAGCGCTTCCGGCGATACCCAGGATTAGAATCAGCACTCCCCGGTCGGGCTCCATCGAACTGCGGCTGCGCCTGCGGACCGGAGCATCGTCATCGGTCTGGTCCGCGGCGTCGTCCGGCTCGGACTCCACGGCCGCCGGCCGAGGCGGCTCTTTGGCCGGCGGTTTTCCGCTCACAAAAGTCCCGTTGCAGTCGGAGCAACGGACTTTCTTGCCGATGTATTCGTCGGGAACTTTGAGTTTCTTACCGCAGCTGGGGCATTCCACGATGGCGGGCATAATATGATTCTCGCGCTGAGGGTCGGGGGGAGGCCTATTTTCCTACACAGTATGGCCGGTTCAGCAAATTCCAAGCTCCACGCTGTAGGAAATTCGGTGAGCTCTGGCCGGCATTTACGGTTTCTCGTTTAGCGGGCGAGCCTTCGGGTTGCCCGCTAAACGAACGGTGAGGCATTTGTACAATACGCCAAGCCTCGGAGGGCCTTCATCATGCTCGTGCGGGTTCGCGTGGGCGCGGTTAATTACCTGAATACGAAGCCGTTGATCCATGATTTGGCTTCGTTCCACCCCTGCATCGAGCTGTCGCTAGCCGTGCCGAGCGTGCTGGCCGACCAACTAGCCCGTGGCGAGTTGGACGTCGCGCTCATTCCGGTCATCGAATACTTCCGGGCGGGGAACTACAACATCGTGCCGGGAATATCAATTGCCTCGCGGGGACCGGTGCTCAGCGTGACCCTCTTTAGCCGGGTGCCCGTGGCGCAGATTCGCCGCCTGGCGCTGGACGAGGGCTCACGCACCAGTGCCGCGCTGACGCAGATCTTCCTGACGAAGCGGCACGATATTCGTCCTGAGCTGGTTCCGCTGCCGCTCAATGCCGATCCCGAACAGATTGACATTGACGCCGTGCTGCTCATTGGCGATCGGGCCATGCGCGCTTGCTTGCCGGGGATGCCGTTCGCATTTGACCTGGGCCGGGAATGGTTCGACTGGACCGGGCTGCCCTTCGTCTATGCCTTCTGGGCGGTGCGCGAAGGCGTCGATTTGCAAGGCGTGGACGAGGCCTTGCGGCAAGCGAAGGAGCATGGCTGCGCGAACACGGGGATCATCGCCCAGCGCGAAGCCCCCTTGCTCGGCCTCGATGCCGGCTTCTGCCGGCGCTACCTGAGCAATATCATTCAGTTCGATCTTGGCCCGAAGGAACAGGCGGGGCTGAACATGTTCTACACGCTGGCCTGCGAGTTGGGCCTGGCCCGCCGAGGAGTGAGCCTTGACTACTACGGTGCAAAAGCTCTTGTCTAAAGCCGTGGACGGCGGCCGGCTGACGCCCGCGGAAGGGCTGGCGCTGCTCGAAAGCGCCGACGTGCTCGCGCTGGGCCGCGCCGCCGATGCCGTCTGCCGGCGGCGGCACCCGGAGCCGTTCCGCACCTACAACATCGACCGCAACATCAATTACACGAACGTCTGCGCCGCCGTCTGCGATTTCTGCGCTTTCTACCGCAAGAGCAACGATGCCGATGCCTACGTGCTGCCGCGCGAGGAGCTTTACAAGAAAATCGAAGAAACGATCGCGTTGGGCGGGAATCAGATTCTGCTTCAGGGCGGCAACCATCCGTCGCTGAAGCTCGAATGGTATGAAGAATTGCTACGTGACTTGAAGCAGCGCTATCCTGGTGTCAACCTCCACGCTTTCAGTGCTTCGGAAATCTGGCACTTCCACAAACTGAACAAGATGCCGCTGCGCGAAGTCCTGGAACGGCTGAAAGCAGCGGGCATGGGCAGCCTGCCCGGCGGCGGCGCCGAGATTCTGGTAGACCGCGTTCGCCATGCTCTTACCGTGAATAAGGTATTAACGGAAGAATGGCTCGAAGTGCATCGCCAGTGGCATAAACTTGGTGGCCGCTCCACCAGCACCATGATGTTTGGTCACGTGGAAACGCTGGCCGAGCGCATCGAGCATTTGGAGCGGCTGCGCCAACTGCAAGACGAAACCGGCGGCTTCACCGCGTTCATCTGCTGGACATTTCAGCCCGGCCACAAGATGGCCGATCACCCGGCCGCCGGCGCATTCGAGTATCTGAAGACGCAAGCCGTCGCCCGGCTTTACCTCGATAACATTCCCAACATTCAGTCCTCATGGGTGACGCAGGGGGCCAAGATCGGGCAGGTGGCGTTATTCTTTGGCGCCAACGACATGGGCAGTCTGATGATCGAAGAAAACGTAGTCGCCGCCGCCGGCACCGTGCATTACCTCACGCTCGACCAGATCAAGAACAGCATCCGTGAATCGGGCTACATTCCGCGGCAGCGGAATGTGTTTTACGAATATATCGATGAGACACCGCACGCTCCGCTTGCGGCTTCGCTGGCAAACGGCAGCTAGCGGGAGTTGACAGTCGTTTGATAACTGCCGCTGATACGTAGAACGGAATTTATTCCGTTCACAACTCTTGAACGGAATAAATTCCGTTCTACGTGGTGTCTGAGCATGCTGCAAGAACCTAATCTTCACTTTGGTCGCCGTCAATTCTTACTTGCTAGCGCCGCCACCGTCGGCGTGCTTTCCACTCTTCGCGCTGCTGAGCCGCCGGCGAAGAAGAAGCCCACCGAATTCCAAATCGCCTGCATGACGCTGCCGTACGCTCGCTTCCCGCTTGAGCGCGCTTTCAGCGGCATTAAGTCTGCCGGCTACCGGTATGTTGCCTGGGGAACAACGCACGTGAATACTCCGGGCGGAAAGGCCGCTCCCGTCATCGCACCCGATGATCCGCCCGAAAAGGCAAAAGAACTCGCCCAGCGCTGCCGCGACATGGGCCTCGAACCGCTGATGATGTTCTCGATGGTCTATCCGGAGGCGAAAGACGGTCTCACCGTGCTCAAGAGCCGGCTTCGGCAAGCCTCGGCTGCGAAGATGCCGCACGTGCTCACATTCGGCCACACCAAGGGCGGCAACAAGCAACTCTGGATCGAGCGCTTCAAGGAGCTCGGCCCCATGGCCAAGGACTTGAATGTAACCCTGGTTGTCAAACAGCACGGCGGCGAAACCGGCACCGGCGAGGCGTGCGCCGAGATCACGCGCGAAGTGAACCATCCGAACATCAAGGTGAACTTCGATGCCGGCAACGTGATGGATTACCTGCACATCGACCCGATTGCCGACCTGAAAAAATGCGTGGACGAGGTCCGCGGCTTCTGCATCAAGGACCACCGCATGACACCAAAAGACGAAGACTGCGGCCCTGGCCTGGGCGAGATCGACCATTACAAACTGCTGCAACAAGTAGCCTTCACCGGCCTGCCGATGCCGCTGTGCTGCGAAAACATCTTCGCGCCGCTGCTGCCGAGACCGGAGCAGCCGGAAGGCGTGGACATGCTAGCCAAGCGGGCGCGCGAGTTTTTGGAATTGGTGATTGAGGGGCTGCAAACGACAATCAAGTGACCTGCAGGGCTCGAAGACTCGCCCTGCGGCTTGGGTCACACTTTAATGCCGTGGGGCGAGTCTGCGAGCCCCGCGGGTCAATTCAGCTTCGATTTCGCGCACGATTTCTGGAACTCGGCAGGCAAGCTCCAGGCTCAGGCCTGCACGGTGGCCCAACGAAGCTGACGCATCAATTGCAATCGCGAAGATCATCGTCTCCGGCGGCAGCAATCCGAGCGCGGCGGCAAGTTGAAGCGCTTCGGCAAGCCGCAGTGCGTGGGTTGATCCGGGCGAAAGTGTCTCCAAGCGTGAGTCGGGCCACTTTATTCGCTCCACCGTTCCGTGAAGGCCGCCGTTAGTTATGGCGTCGATGAGGATGAGCGTGCCACGCCCGTCCAGCAATTCCAACAAGCGCTGCCCGCCTTCAATCTCAAAACACTCGATATTGCTATTCTCGGCCAGGCGGCCGCGCAGGTACCGCACGATTTCCCGCCCCACGGCATCGTCGCCATTGGGGCTGCCGACGCCAACGATTCGGATGGGCGCGATCATCGTCCTTCGACCTTGAACTTGAGGAAATGAGTTGCACAACTGATGCAAGGATCGTAATTGCGGATCGCGTGCTCGGCCCGAAGCTTGGCCTGCTCATCGGGGAGCTTGATCAGCTCCGGGGCCAATCTTGCCAGGTCACGTTCCATTTGCAACTGATTCTGGCTGGTAGGCGGAATGATCGTGGCGTTTTTGAGCATCCCGGCAGAATCGGTTTCATAGCGATGATACAGGATACCGCGCGGCGCTTCGGTGATCGCATGGCCAACGCCGGCCCGCGGCTGGAACTCCACAGCGGGGGCGGCGGGCGGCTTGTACTCGGCGATGATTCGCAAGGCTTCACCCACGGCGACCAACACTTCCAGTGCGCGGGCCACAACGCTGACAAACGGATTGCGATTCGGGAATATGATGCCGGTCTTCGCCGCGGCTTCCTGGACCGAGGCAGGGGCCTTGTCGGCGTCCAAGTTCCATCGCGCCAACGGACCGACGAAATACGCCCCCTCACCCTGCCCTCTATCCCCAGGGGAGAGGGATTTTCGGCGCGATTGCAGCGCGTTAGAATGCGGCACCTGGTACTCTTCGAAATGATCCGGATACTCCTCTGCGCTGATGTCCAGATCACGGTTCGAAACTAGCCGGCCCTCGTTCATGGGGTACTCGTTGGGGTGGCGCAGGGCCACGAATTCGTAGTCATCTTCGAAATCGGGGAACGGCAGTTTCGCAGCCCAGGCGATTGCGTTCAGCGCCATCGCGCGGCCCCATTCCAGCTCCGGCCGCAGCGCTGCCAGCTCCTCCGGCTTGGGCGCGCGATAAAATCCGCCGATGCGCACGTTGATCGGATGGATTTCCCGGCCGCCAAGAAGACGAACAATTTGATTGCCTGCCTTTTTGAGCCGCAGCGCTCGTCTCACGAGATCGGCGTTCTCCGGGCTGGCCTGAGCCAGGGCGACCGCGCTTTCGTAACCCAAGAAATCGGGAACGTGTAGCATGAAGATGTGCAGCACGTGGCTTTCGATCCACTCGCCGCAATAAAGCAGCCGCCGGAGCGCTCGCAGCTCCGGCGGCAGTGTGATGCCGAAGATGTTCTCGACCGCGTGCACGCTCGACATCTGGTAGGCCACGGGGCAAATGCCGCAGATGCGGGCCGTAATATCCGGCACTTCCATGGCCGAGCGGCCGCGAAGGAAGGCTTCGTAAAATCGCGGCGGCTCGAAAATGCGGAATTCCACACCTTCCACCTGCCCGTCGCGCATGCGGATGGTGAACGCTCCTTCGCCTTCAACGCGCGCCAAGGCCGAGACTGCAATCGTGCGGCTGGTAGGTGCATCAGGCATGGCCTGCTCCGTTTCCCACTGCTCCAGGCCGAAATTCCGGCGACCAGGCGTTGAATGTGTGCAGCATGTTATCGATCACTGGCAACGGCACCCGCATGGCCTGGAATTGCCGGGCCAGCGAAGTAACATTCGGTAACCTGGCCGGGCCATAGCAACCGTAACAGCCACGGTCATACCCTGGGCAAATCGAACCGCAGCCGGCGTGAGTGACTGGGCCCAGGCACGGCACGCCGCGCGCCACCATCACACACACGATGCCGGCGCGCTTGCACTCCATGCACACGGAGTGGTTCGGTACGTGCGGCCGGCGGCCGACCAGAAAAGCGCCGATCACGCCAATCAATTGCTCCTTGTTGATCGGGCAGCCCCTGAGTTCGAAATCCACGTTCACGTGGTCGGCAATCGGTGTCGAGGTGGCCAGCGTTTGAATGTACTCCGGCTTAGCATAAACCACGCGTAGATATTCCTGTTCATGGCCCCAGTTGCGCAGTGCCTGAATGCCGCCGGCCGTCGCGCAGGCGCCGATGGTGACGACAAACTTGCTGCGTTTGCGAACGTCGTGGATCTGCTCGATCTGCTCCGGGGCGCTGATCGAGCCTTCCACAAGAGCCAGATCGAATTCGCCTTCCAAGGGCCGGCGGGTCGCTTCCAGAAAATAGGCGATCTCGACCGCCCCGGCCACGGCCAGCAATTCGTCTTCGCAGTCGAGCAGGCTCAACTGGCAGCCGTCGCAAGAGGCGAATTTGAACACGCCTAAGCGAGGCTTCGCTGGCGACATCATGCTTCGCGCACCTCCCAAAACCGGCGGATGCGATCGAATCGAAAGACCGGCCCATCGAGGCAAACAAAGCTCGGCCCGAATTGGCAGTGGCCGCACATGCCAATGGCGCATTGCATGTTGCGTTCGAGCGAAACGTAGAGCTGATCTTCCGGCACACCGCGCTTTTCGAATTCGCGCTGGGCGAAGCGCATCATTACCTCCGGGCCGCACATCATGCCCATGGTCCGGGCCGGGGCGAACACGGCGTCTTTGAACAGAGTGGTCACGACGCCAACGCGGCCGGTCCACGTGGCATCAGCAGCGTCAACTGTTACCAGCACCTGAACATCCGGCTCGTGCGACCAGGCCTCCATCTCCAGGGGGTAAAGCAGATCGCGCGGCGTACGCACGCCTTGGAGCAGGACGATGCGGCCAAAATCCTTGCGATGCTTCAACAGGTGATACACGACCGGCCGCAGCGGCATCAGGCCGATGCCGCCGCTAACTAGCACGACATCATGTCCACGCGCTTCAGCCAGCGGCCAATTGGAGCCAAAAGGGCCGCGCAGCCCGATCATGTCGCCCGGTTGCAATCGCGACAGGGCGTTCGTCACCGAACCTACGGCCCGAACGGTGTGCACAATAACGCTGGGATCCTCGGCATCGCCGCTTAGGGAAATCGGCACCTCGCCAATGCCGAACAGGTACAGCATGTTGAACTGGCCGGGCCGAATTAAAAACGGCTTACCATTGACTTTCGGCGGCTCAATCTTGAGCGTGAAGATATCGTGTGTCTCGCGAACAAACTCGCGGACCCGAACGAATGCCGGCGTCAACAACGGCTGCACGTCGGCTTGTGAAAGTTCGGGCGTTGTCAAAGCTTGGGTCATGACCTTTGTTCGTGCGGCACGATATCGTCGTGCCAGAATACCCACGGGCACGATGAATTCGTGCCCCACGGAAAAACAGCAATTCATTTGTAGAGATCGAGCACTTGCAGCCGCGTGGCGGATAAACGTCCCGAAACCACGGTGAGCAGTTCCTTCAACAATTGATAGCCAAGCTCATGATCCTGCGTGCATTTTTCACGTAGCGAAGCTGCGTCGAGTGCGAGGCCCGTGACTGTAGTCACGGCCACGGCATCGAACTGCCAGCGGTAGGGCGGCACGATCCACGACCAGCCGATGATCTCGCCGGGTCCGATGGTTTGCAGCCGTACGGTGCCGAGGCCGGGCCGGTGAATCTGAATGGCCGCCCGGCCAGTCTGAATCAGATAAAAGCTGCGCGCTTCGTCGCCCTCGCGGAGCAAATGCTCGCCCGGTACTGCCTGAAAATGGCGGGCCGTGGAAGCCAGCATCAACCGGTGTTGCTCGCTCAGGCCGCGCAGGAATGCATGACTCGAAAAGAGTTCGAGAATACCTTGTTCCGTTGAAGCTTGTACGCCTTGTTCGATCATTTGCCGGCCTCCATATGGGCTCCGTCGGCGGCGCGGATGGCGGCGATTTCTTCGGTCACGTCGATGCCCACCGGGCACCAAGTGATGCAACGACCGCAGCCCACGCAGCCGGAGACATCGAATTGATCGTACCACGAAGCGAATTTGTGCGTGAGCCATTGGCGATAGCGGCCGCGGATTGTGGTGCGGAAGTTGCCGCCGTGCACCTGGGCGAATTCCGGGTTGAAACAGCTATCCCAGTGCCGCACGCGCTCCGCCGACTCGAGGCCAAGGTCGGTTACGTCTTCAACGCTTGAACAGAAGCAGGTCGGGCAGACCATCGTGCAATTGGTGCAGGCCAAACAGCGCTCGGCCACGTTGTCCCAGCGCGGATGCTCCTGATTGCGATGCAACAGGTCGCGAATCTCGATGACGTTGAGCGAGCGACCCATCGAGCGCGCGGCTGCTTCAACTCGGCGCTTTCCTTCGGCGTTTTGTTCCTCATTCGCCGGTGCCAATTTCGACCTTTCACGCATTTTACGACCGGCTTCGCTGCCGGTACGCAGCAAAAAGGCATCATCAAGTTCCGTCAGTGATAAGTCATAGGGCAGGGCAGGCGAGACGGCGGGCCCCGTGCCCATCGAAGTGCAAAAGCACGTTCCGCCCGGCTGCTCGCATTCCACTGCGATAATAAAAAGTCGTTCGCGCGCTTGCGCGTAGATCGGATCGGTCCACTGGCCGGCCCGGTTCATGAATGTGCGATCTTGTACGGTGATCGCATGCAATTCGCACGCGCGTACTCCCAGCAGTGCGCGCTTCGGCGGATCTGGCTCGACAGCCTTGGTCACGAAGCCAGCGCCGTCGCGCTGAATCTGCCAGAGGCGGACCAGCGGTGGAAAAAGATACTTTTTCCAGGAATGGGGGCCAACCGCATAGCCAAAATAGGCGTCGTCATTTCGCTTTTCGAGGCGATAGGAACCCGGCGCTTGGCGGTCGCTCCAGCCGATGGGGAGTTCGTTAGCGGAACGGAGCGGCCCGTAAACGATGGCTCCCTGATCCAGTTGCGGGCCGATAACCTCAAAACCGTCATCGCGCAATAAGTCGATCAGATCATTGAGGCGTGGTTTTGGGAGAAGCCAAACATTTTCCATGGCTGAGAGAGTCATCCAAACCTCACGCGGTATTGGCACCGTTATCGAATCGTTCGAGCATCGACATTATATTTCTCCTCTGGAGAGGAACCAGCATTCGCCAGACATCTCTAAAAGGCGTAAGCAGCACGATTAGAATATTGAGAGGGAATGCCACACTTGATGGGCGTCCCACTGAGGTGAACAATGCGCGCAATGGTTCTTGAAAAAGCACAAACTTCGCTTCGGGAACTCGATCTGCCGATGCCTCGGGCCGGCCCGCATCAGGTCGTACTTCAGGTGCGCGCTTGTGGCGTTTGTCGCACCGACCTGCACGTCGCCGATGGTGAGTTGAGCGAACCAAAATTGCCGTTAGTCCCCGGGCATGAAATCGTGGGAACAGTCGTTGCAAAGGGAGAACGTGTCGAGCGTTTCGCGATCGGCCAGCGCGTGGGTGTGCCGTGGCTCGGCTGGACCTGTGGCGAATGCTTCTACTGCAAAAGCGGACGCGAAAACTTGTGCGATCGCGCTCGCTTCACGGGCTATCAGATCGACGGCGGTTACGCGCAGTATACCGTGGCCGATCAGCGCTTCGCCTTCACCTTACCAGATGAATACGGCGATACCGAAGCGGCGCCGCTGCTGTGCGCCGGGCTGATCGGCTATCGTTCGTTGGTGATGGCCGGCGAGGGCCGGCGGCTCGGCCTCTATGGCTTTGGTGCCGCTGCGCACATCATCATTCAGGTCGCAAGGCATCAAGGGCGCGAAGTCTATGCATTTACGCGGCCTGGAGATGCGGAAGGTCAGCAATTTGCGCGCGAGTTAGGTTCTGCTTGGTCCGGCGACTCGGATCAGCTGCCGCCGGAAGAACTCGACGCCGCGATTCTTTTCGCTCCGGTCGGCGCGCTGATACCCCAAGCTTTGCGGGCGGTTCGAAAAAGCGGAATCGTCGTTTGCGCCGGCATTCACATGAGCGACATTCCTTCGTTTCCCTACCGGTTGTTGTGGGGCGAGCGCACTATCTGCTCGGTGGCCAATCTGACTCGGAAGGACGGCGAAGAGTTCTTAGCACTGGCGCCAAAGATTCCGGTCCGTACGACGGTGGAGACTTTTCCGCTTGTCGAAGCAAACAATGCGCTGGAACGATTGCGAAAAGGCGAAATACGCGGGGCGGCGGTGCTACGGCCGTCACCAGAGTAACGAACTATCCGGCTAGCAGTTGCAAGATTTTGCGAGAGAATAAGATGCCGCGCCAGTGCCAGGTGGTGGCGATGATAGCTTAGTCTTGTGCTCGCGGAATTGCTTGTACCGGGCCGAGGGCTGTCGTCTGCCCGTTGCTCGAATAGTCAGGCTCTTTGTGCGGCAATGTCGGCAACAGGATCGCCACTTGGCAATTCACACAGCGTACCACCTTGCCGGCGGCTTCGTGCGGCAAGCGCATTGGTTTCCCGCAGTTAGCACAATCGACAACAAACACGGCAGTACCCTTCGAATTAGGGGCGTCACGAAAGCATAGCACTTAATTCGAACAAGTGGCGAGCAGTCATGCTTGGAAATGCCGCGCTAGCAAAAAATGGCGGGATCGAATTGACGTAAGTCCAAAGCCGATGGTGGGATTTGAACCCACAACCCCCGCTTTACGAAAGCGGTGCTCTGCCGTTGAGCTACATCGGCGGGCGGTTGCCCTCGAATACGTATCCTAGCGGGCAGCCGGGTTCATGCAAGAGCAACCGTGGCCGCTCATTTCTGGCCATTTCCAAGCTTCGGCATGTTGGGTTGCTTCGCCGGGTTGGCGGGCTTCGGCGGCAGCTTGCCGACGGGGATGTGTTTGCGCCAGCGGGCTATTGCAGCCTCGCGCGTATCGGCATCGGCCATGGGGTCGTACTTCGATTGAACAAAGCCATCCGGATCCAGGGCCTTCAGATAAAACAACGCCAGCTCCCGCACGGGCAGTTTTTCGCTGTTCAGCCAGGACAAGAGGTTCTGATACATTTCCGGATTGGAAAGGTCTGCTTCGGCCAGGCCGTGCAGCAACTGCATGTACAGGTCGGCCTGCAACTCGTTGTAACGTTTTTTCAACAGAACCTGATAAAGCACCAAGTCATTTCCCGGTTCGCGACCTATCCAGTGCTGCAGCGCTCGCACAGCGGTCGCCCGCACGATTGGCCGCATATCGTCGTCCAGCGCATCAACCACGGGCCCAATCATGTCGATCGCGCCCAGGCCAAAGGCGCCGACGCGCTGCATGGTGGGCCTGGGGTCACTCAATGCTTCGCTGAGGCCCAAGCTCACGTCAACATCCTTGCGCGCATTCAATTGCTTGGCAAAATCATCGAGCGCCTTCTGCATTTCGGCAGCCATTTCGCGGTATTGCGACACCGGCGGAAGTTGGAAGCGCCATTGCGGTGGCACGTCCGCTATTCGAAGCGGTTTTGTGGGCGCTTTTCCTTTGTTATCCCAGTTGAACAGCGCCACTCCAGGCTGACGTGCGAATGAATTGATCCAGTTGTTGGAATCGAGCCCAAGGTAAGGAGACATAAAAGGAGCGAACATTTCGATGGGCGGTTGGAAGCCAATTTGCAGTGCCATGCGGCCTTTGCGAATTCCCAAAAACGTCGCCGCGAAAGGCTCCTCGCCGCCGGGCCGTTTGCTGAAGCGGATGTCGCCCGTGTAGCCCACGGTCAAATCGACGATAACTTCGGCATTCTCGAACAGCGTCAGGTTCCAGGTTTGATCGCGGAAGCGCAAGCGAACCTTCACGGCATCGTCGCCGCCGGCGTTGGCAATCAGCAACCGGCCATGGTCGAGGGTAATCTCCATTTGGTAGCCGGCAGGAGGCACGTGCAGGGTCGCGACGCTTTCAAGCGTCGGCGGGCCGATGAATTCCGGCACCTGACCCCACAGGAATAGCGCAATGCCGTGGTCGAGCTTCAGTTCGCTGCGATAACCGGGCAGGCTCATTAATTGTTCGTTCGTGAATACTTTCGCGTCCTTCGACACGCGCTGCCAGCGCTCCTTGGTTCCGGCGGCCCGGCGCAGCAAGACGGCGTTCGCCGTAATGAATTGGCCGGCTTCACGCCGGTCGGTGGAAGGCACATCCTTAGGCGCTTTGTCGATCGGTTTTTTCGGCGCAATGATGACTGGGTCCGGCTTCGGAGGATCTTTCTTTCCGACTGCAGCCTTCTTATCTGCATCGCCTGCCGGTATTTCTCGAACGGGCAGGGGACCGGGCAACGGCGCGTCTACTTTTGGCGTGTCCGGCTTTGGCGTAACCGGATTGGTTGGCGTCGTCTTTGGCGTCACAGCCGGCACCGCTGGCAGCGCCGCATCGGGTTGGTTCACCGGCGGCTTCTGGACGACACTTGTTCCGGACTCAACCTTATTGGAACCAGAAAGATGTGGCAGCGCCAGCCAGATGGTCACAGCGAGCCCCATCAAGCACACCGCGAGCGCAGCGAGATACCACGGCCAGCGAATGGGAGCGTCGTCCACCGTCGCATCCGGATCCGCCGGCTGGCGGTCCACCGGCATGGGCGGCCGACGGTTGGGAATGGACTCCGGCCCCTTCACGAGCCGATACATGCGCTGCCGTGCCGTCGGCGGCACGCGGGCATGCTCGGTGAGGAGCAGGGTGAGAATCTGATGGCAGGCCGCGACTTCGGCTAAGTAAACGTCCTGCTCGAGGCAGATTTGCTCTACTTCTTCGACCTGCTCGGGCGGCAGCTTATCACTGAGATATTCCGCCACCGTGTTCGGATCGAGCTTGGTGGCGTCGCCGTGGATCGCCGGGTTAGCGAGGCTGCGGCGGCGCGTGACCTTGCGAATTCGTTCCACAAGTTCATGTGCCACTGGGCTTTCGGCCACTTTGAGGCCGATGTCCCGCGCCTCGGCGGGGTCGAGTGTATCGTCCAAATATGCCAGCAAGGTTCGCAAAGTGAGTCGCATAGGAAAGTCTCCACAAGGCCTTTCCTATAATAGTGGCGCGAACACCGGAATTTCGTGCAAGAAAATGACCTATTCGTAACCAAATCACGTGCGTCGCCTGCTGGCACTGAAGCGGCCAATGCCGGCTGCTTCCCGTATCCTGTCTGCGAACCGTTCTCGCTCTCGATCCGGAGCTTCGCCATGAAATCTGCTCTCGCCGCGTTCGTATTTACCGCGCTCATCGCGGGCGTCACCTTCGCCGACGAGCCTATCCACTATCCGCAAACTCGGCGCATCAACCATGTAGACACCTATCACGGCACCAAGGTGGCCGATCCCTATCGCTGGCTGGAAGAGGATGTGCGCAAAGACGACGATGTGCGCAAATGGGTCGAGGCCGAGAACAAAGTCACCTTTGCCTATCTCGAACAGATTCCAGAGCGCGAAGCGATCAAGAAACGGCTTACTGAACTCTGGAATTACGAGCGCTATAGCACGCCATCCAAAGCCGCCGGCCGCTATTTCTATTCGAAAAACGATGGTTTGCAAAACCAATCCGTGGTGTATGTTCGGGAAGGCCTCAACGGGAAACCGCGGGTGCTGCTTGATCCCAACAGGATGTCGAAAGACGGCACCGTGGCCCTTAGCGGCATGAATGAGAGCGACGATGGCCGCTTCCTCGCCTATGGCGTGGCGGAAGCTGGCAGCGATTGGCAAACCTGGAAGATCCTGGATGTGGCTAGCGGCAAGCCCCTCGCAGACGAAATCCGCTGGATCAAATACGGCAGCGGTGTGTGGAGCAAAGACGGCAAAGGCATTTTCTACGTTCGCTATCCCCAGCCCAGACCGGGCGAGGAATTTCAAAACCTCACCTTCAACATGATGGTTTATTACCATCGCGTCGGCACCGCGCAAAGTGAAGACGTGCTGGTGTATAAGCGGCCGGACCAGCCGGAATGGGGATTCTCGCCGGGCATGACCGACGACGGCCGTTACCTCATCATCACTGTTCACAAAGGGACCGATGCCCGATACCGAATCTTGTACAAGGATTTGAGCGAGCCATTCGGCACGTTCATTGACCTCGTGGACGATTTCGACAACGAATACAGTTTCATCGACAACGATGGGCCGATCTTCTGGTTTAAGACCGACTTTAAGGCCCCGCGCGGCCGGGTCATCGCCATCGACATTCGCAGGCCAGAGCGCTCGAATTGGAAGGAAATCGTTCCCGAAGCGAAGGACAACTTGCAGCACGTTTCGCTGGTGGGCAACCAATTTATTGCACACTATCTGAAGGACGCTCACTCCCAAGTCAAATTCTTTGCGCCGGATGGCACTTTCTTGCGCGAGTTGCATACTCCCGGGCTTGGTAGCGTCAGTGGTTTCGGCGGCAAGCGAACGGATACTGAAACGTTCTTTACGTTTTCCAGCTTCGCCGCGCCGCCGCAAGTGCACCGGTATGATTTGTTAACCGGAAAAATGACCTCCGTCTTTGGCGCTCCGAAGGTCAAATTCAACCCTGACGACTACGAGGTTCACCAGGAATTCTATCCGAGCCGCGACGGCACCAAGATTCCCTTGTTTATCACGGCCAAGCGCGGGCTGAAGCTCGACGGCTCGAACCCCCTGCTGCTCTACGGTTATGGCGGGTTTGACATCCCCATTGTCCCCGACTTTCGGCCCGAGCGAATTGCGTGGCTGGAAATGGGCGGTGTATATGCTCAAGCCAATCTCCGCGGCGGCGGTGAATACGGGCAGGAATGGCACAAGGCCGGCACCAAGCACCAGAAGCAAAACGTGTTCGACGATTTCATTGCCGCGGCGGAATACCTCATCAAGGAACGCTACACGAGCAAGGAAAAGCTCGCCATTCAGGGCCGCAGCAATGGTGGGTTGCTTGTGGGCGCTTGCATGACCCAGCGGCCGGATTTGTACGGCGCTTGCCTGCCGGGCGTCGGTGTAATGGACATGCTGCGCTTCCACAAATTCACCGCCGGCCGCTTCTGGACCGATGATTACGGTTCGTCCGACGATCCTCAGGGTTTCTTGTCGCTCTACACCTACTCGCCTTACCACGCGCTGCTGCGGCATGGCCCGCAAAAGTATCCCGCCACGCTGGTCACCACGGCCGACACCGATGATCGCGTGGTTCCCGGCCACAGTTTCAAATTCGCGGCCGCGCTGCAAGCCAACCAGGCCGGCAGTGCGCCGGTGCTCATTCGCATCGAAACCCGCGCCGGCCACGGCGCCGGTAAGCCGACCGGCAAGCGCATCGAAGAAGTGTCGGACGAGTGGGCATTTCTCGTCAAGAATTTGAAGATGAACGTGTCGGCGCAGTGAGCCCGCCGCGCCAGCAAGGGAGACACGCATGTCCAGCGCATCCTCCGAGTCTGCCGGAAGCGCAGCCGCCAAACAGGAGAAGCCCAAAAGTCTATGGGAGCGGTTGCTCTCGTCCATGCCAGTGGGGCTAACCGTAATCGCGACCGTTCTCGCCGGTTTGTCGTCGAGCGAGATGACGCAGGCGCAATTTCACCGCTCGCTGGCCGCCCAGCATCAATCGAAGGCCAGCGACGAGTGGAACTTCTTCCAGGCCAAGAAACTGCGCAGCCAGAACATGGAATTGCAAGCCGTGATGCTGCGCGCGGCGTCGGACGCGGGCCCGGTGGATGAGAAAGCGCTTCGATTTACCCTGAAACGCCTGGCCGAGGAGTTGGCGGCTGCTGAGAAAGACGCGAAGCGCCTGCCGGAATTGATCGGCCGGCTGAGCAAACCACCTAATGGCGCATTGCAAAGCCAGGCCGAAGCGCTCATCAATTCGCTCGCTGCGTTGCACGCCGAACTCGAAAAGCTTCGCATGGCTGTGGATACACTTTTCGGACAAGCTGTCTCGACCAAAGACGCCAGCGAAGCCCAATCGCCCGCATCGGCATTCGCATTGCTCAGTGCCAAGGACAGGAAAGCCCAACTGCCGACAGTCACGGATCGGAAGCTGACGCAAGGTGTTGTCAACTCCAGCGAGGTGCAGCGCATTGAGCAGGCCTACAACGATATCGCTGCTCGAAAACTGGATGAAGACACCGTCAACGACATGCGGCACCTGAGCGAAGAGGCCATCAAGATCGTATATACAAATGCGCTTTACAACTCGCGCAATTTCGAGCAGGAGTGCGACAAATTTCGGAGCCAATTTGAGGCGATCGATCGGCTGGTCGAGAAGCAGCTTGAAATCGCGGGCGAATTCGAGCGCGACGGTCAGGTTTTCATGCAAAGCCTGCCGGAAGCCGCGGAGCAGGACAGCGACTGGAAGGAAGTCCGGACCGCCGCCGCGTCTCTGAGCCGGTCGCAACGGGCGGCCAGCGAGAATTCCCACCGCTTGTACCGAGATTACAAATCGGCGTCGGATTCTTACACCGCCCGCCGCTATGACAAAGAAGCGAATTACAATCGCGCCACGGCCACGGTAGCCGAGATCCTAGTGCGCAAAAGCGGCTACGAGTCGGACCGGCATCGGGACCGGAGCAAGTTTTTCTTCTATGCGATGCTGCTGGCGCAAGGCGGCGTGACGATCTCGACGCTGGCGCTGGCGATTAAGCGCGGAAGTCTGCTTTGGGGCGTGGCCTCGCTGGCCGGCCTGCTGGCGATCAGCTTCGCGGCGTATGTGTACACGCAGATGTAGAAACAAGCCGCGACGGGAGCCGGGAGCGCGAGCGACCGGATGAGAAACCGGGTTTCTCATCCGGTCGCTCGCGCTCCCGGCTCCTAAGCCCTTTCATAAGTGCTGCTCAATTCCGCGACCCAGCCAACCCAGTCATCATTCCTCGCATCACCCTCGCTCATTCGCCAGCGCCAGTTGCCAGTGGGAGTTCCCGGCGTGTTCATGCGGGCGTCGCTGCCCAGCCCGAGCAAGTCTTGCAGCGGCACCATGGCGCAATCGGCCACGGATGACCATGCCTGGCGAACCAGTGAACGAACCGGATCAGCCTTCGCATCGGGGACATAACGAAGGTAATTCTCGCGCTCTGCAGGTGTCAGCTTTTCGTACCAGCCTTTCGTCGTGTCGTTATCGTGCGTGCCGGTATAGACGATCAGATTTGAATCAAAGCGATGCGGCAAGAAGCGCTGCTCCACGGCTCCGCCAAACGCGAATTGCAAGATGCGCATTCCCGGCAGGCCGAATTCTTGCCGCAGGGCATCCACTGGCGGCGTGATGAAGCCGAGGTCTTCCGCAATGATCGGTAGCCAACCGATGGCATCGCGCAGCGCTTCGAGCAATTCGGCTCCTGGCCCCGGCCGCCATTCGCCGTGCTCCGA
>DATGHS010000372.1:0-4883 GCA_035307785.1 Gemmataceae bacterium | reverse complement strand
AACGTTTCCGCTGGCCCGATGGGCCGCTATGACTGCTCGACCAGCCAGGCGTTTAATCTCCTGGGTTCGCCGCAAGCCCGCGCCGCCTTCGACCTGAATCGCGAGCCGCCGGCGCTGCGCGACCGCTATGGCCGCCATAACTTCGGTCAGTCCTGCTTGCTCGCACGCCGGCTCATTGAAGCAGGCGTCGGCCTGGTGCACGTGAATTGGTTCCGCGGCGCCAACGAACCGGCCGATAATCCCTGTTGGGACTCGCATGTCAATGAATCGGAGCGGCTCAAGACGGCGCTCTGTCCCCCGGCCGATCAGGCGATAGCCGGGCTGCTCGCCGATTTGGAAGACCGTGGCTTGCTCCAAGAAACGCTGGTGCTGTGCATTTCCGAGTTTGGCCGCACGCCGCGCATGAACCCCCGGGGCGGCCGCGATCATTGGGGCCACGTCTTTTCGGCAGCATTGGCCGGCGGTGGCATTAAAGGTGGGCAGGTTTACGGCTCATCCGACAAGCAAGGCGGCCATCCGCGTGAAGGCAAGGTCACGGCGCAAGATCTCACGGCCACCGTATTGCATTGTCTCGGCTTCGATCCGCATGCCGAATACCGCGACCCGCAAGGCCGGCCGCTTGTCGCCAGCCGGGGTGAAGTGCTGCGGGCGATATTGTGAGAATTGAACAGAAGGCAACGAAGCAAACCATTAGGTTTGTAGTGACCCGCTTTAGCGGGTCTCTTTGACCGCCTAAAGGCGGTCATTACAAACTATTGGCCCCACCTGCTCCGCCGAGCCGCCTAGGCCAGCAGCTTGCCCACCACATTTCCTTCCACATCCGTCAGCCGGAAGTCACGGCCTTGGAAGCGGAATGTGAGCTTCGTGTGGTCGAAGCCCATGAGGTGCAAGATCGTCGCGTGCAGATCGTGAACGTGAACGCGGTCAACCACCGGTGCGAAGCCGAACTCGTCGGTCGCGCCGACGGTTATGCCGGGTTTCACACCACCTCCGGCGAGCCACATGGTGAAGGCATCGATGTGATGATTTCGGCCCACCGAATCGCGTACTTCGCCCATCGGCGTGCGGCCAAATTCCCCGCCCCAGATGACCAGCGTGTTGTCCAGAAGCCCGCGCGCTTTCAGATCGCGAATCAAAGCCGCGCACGGCCGATCAATCTGTTTGGCCACTGCATCGAGCCCGGTCGTCAGGTTATTGCCGCCGTCGCCGTGGTGGTCCCAATCGGTGTGGTAAAGCTGCACGAAGCGTACGCCGCGCTCGACGAGCCGCCGGGCCAGCAAGCAATTATTCGCGAAGGAAGCCTTGCCCGGCTCCGCGCCGTACATGGCCAGCGTCTGCTTCGTCTCGCGCTTCAGGTCGATCAGCTCCGGCGCGCTCGCTTGCATGCGGTAGGCCATCTCGTATTGCGCGATGCGGGTAGCGATCTCGGGGTCGCCGGTGTCGGCCAAGCGCGTTTCATTCAGGTCGCGCACGGCATCAAGCACCCGCCGTTGCTTGTCCGGCATTACGCCAGCCGGGCTGCTCAGGTCGAGAATCGGGTCGCCGCCAGAGCGGAACGGCACGCCCTGATAAGCGGTCGGCAGGAAGCCGCTGCCCCAAAGCGCCGCGCCGCCGCGCGGACCGCGCGGACCCGACATTAGCACCACGAAACCCGGTAAGCTTTGCGATTCGCTGCCGATGCCGTAGGTCAGCCATGATCCCATGCTGGGCCGGCCAAACTGATTGGTGCCGGTGTTCATGAACACTTTGGCGGGGGCATGGTTGAAGACATTCGTCGCCATTGATTTGACGAACGTCAAATCGTCGGACACGGAGGCCAGGTGCGGCAGGCAATCCGAAAGCGTGGCGCCGCTCCGCCCATAGTTCGCAAACTTCCGGCGCGTGGCCAGCACCTTCGGCTTTTCTTTGGTGAACGAATCCATGAAGGCGAAGCGCTTGCCTTTGAGAAACGAATCCGGAATCGGCTGGCCGTGATACTTCTGCATCACTGGTTTGTAGTCGAATAGTTCCAACTGGCTGGGGCCACCGGCCATGAATAGGAAGATCACGGATTTCGCTTTGGCCGGGTATGGCGTGGGCTTGGGCGCGAGCGGATTCGCCTCGGCCGGAATGGCGGCCCGGGTATCGCGGTGCAATAAGGCGCCGAGCGCGATGGAACCAAGCCCGACGGCACAATCCTGGAAGAAGTGCCGGCGGGTGCGCTGCAAAAGAAATGAAGCGTTTCCATCAGGCATGGTTGTGAGCATGCAAAAGGGCCTGTTCTTCCTTGTGTACGATCTCGAACAGGCGGTGGGCTTGCAGGATTTCCAGGCCTTCTTGAATTTCCGGCGCGAAGCCACACAGGATGACGCGGCCATGCTTGGCGTGAATCGCGGAGCGCAGCTTCACCATTAATTGGTAAAACGCGGTGGGGAATCGTTCCACCAGGCCGAAGTTGAACACCACCGTGGCGCGCTCAGGCAATGGCTCGATCACCTGCGCTTGCAATTCGTGATATAAATCGCAATCCTCGATGTTGAGCGAATCGAGCTGGCGGCGCAAATCGGGGCGCACAAAACGAACTACCAAAACGCCGGGATGGAGAGTTTCCCAAAGAATCGAGTCACCCAGCGAAATCGGCGTAGGGGTAATCGTCATGGGGCACCTCACGTGACAGCAGAAATTCACTTCCCATCATAATCGCCTATTCTAGGCTTGGGCAAGGAGAAACGACACAAAAATGTATCGTGGTGTTCGCGGTGGGCGCTTGTCATTATCGGTCTTTGGAGTGCGGTGGCCAGAAGCTGGCGCTTTGCTCGAGCCGAGAAAAGGCACCAGTACATGATTACGGCCGGTTAGCGCAATTCACCTGAATTCCGCTCGTGTGCTGGCGGAATTCTGGCGAATTCCGCTACCCATCGAGCGCGATATGCGACTAATAATCCATCCGGCGGTGCAGCCAGCCGGTGCGGCGCGGCGCCGGCGGGCATTCCTGTGCGGCGGCCTGTTGAAAGGATTGCCAGCCGCCACCCAGCGCGCGATAGGCCGCGATCAGGCTTACCGCAATATTCCCCTGGGCGGCGGCGAGCTGATCTTGCTGGGCGACCAGCTGTAACTGAGCCGTGAATAACCGGTTGAAATCGACCAACCCGCCTTTGTACTGCGCCTGCACCAGTTCCACTGCATCGGCCGCTTGCTTCACGCTCTCTTCCAGGCTTTTGGCTTGCATCTGATATTGCAGAAACGCGACCAGTGCATCTTCGACTTCCCGACCGGCTGTCAGCACCGTCTGCTGATAAGTCAGCACTTTTTCCTGGAACTTCGCATCCTGATAGCGAACATTGTTAAGAATGCGGCCATAGTTCATGATCTTCCACGAGAAATTGGGCAGCACCAGGCTGGTGAAGCTTTGGCCGTTGAACAGCTTGCTGAAATCACTGGCCACGAAGCCGAAAAAGCCCATCACGCCAAATTGGGGATAGAAATCGGCCTCGGCCACGCCGATCTGAGCGCTTTGGGCCATCGCATCGTCCAGGGCGCGGCGCACATCCGGCCGGCGCTGGATCAGTTCGGCAGGAATGCCGGCGGCGACCTCCGGCGGCGCAATCGGTATCGGAGCTTCGCCGAGTGTGGGAACCAGTTCCTGCGGCGGCACGCCGAGAAGCGTGCAGAGCCGGTCGTTGGCCTGCCGCAAGCCAATCATCAGCGGCGGGATCGACGATTCGGTCTGAGCGAGGCTCGACTTCGCCTGCATTACATCGAGCGCCGTGGCTTTGCCGTCGCGCAAGCGCGCTTCGGCCAGGGCCAGCGAGCCTTTCTGAATCTCGACATTCCGCTTCGCGTATTCAACACGCTGCTGGAACGTGCGCAATTGCACATAGTTCGTCGCCACATCGCCAAGCAGAGTGACGAGCGCGTTATTGTAGGCATCGATGGACGAGGCAATCTGCGCATCGGCCGACTCGATGTTCCGCCGCATGTTGCCCCAGAAATCCAGTTCCCAGGTCGCGTTGAAGCCGACGGACCAGAGATTGACGCTGCCCGGAAAGGCCGCCGCCGCCGGGCCGCCCAGCACGGCCAGATTCTTGCTGAGCTGTGCGTTGGCGTAGTTGCCGGTGATGGTTTGCGATTGCGGAAAGAGATTACCGGCCGCGATGTTGCGCTGCGCTTGCGCCTGAAGCACGCGTGTAGCGGCAGTTCGCAAGTCGAGGTTTTGCCGGCAGGCGGCGTCGATTAGAGACTGAAGGGCCGGGTCATTGAATGTGTCCCACCAGGCATCGAATTCCACGGGCTTCATGGCCACGCGTGGATCGGCAGCGTCGATCCAAGTTGGTGCCACCGGAGCCGGCGGTTGCTCGAAGTTCGGCCCCACCTTGAAGTCGTTGTGCAGCCAATTGCGCAGCCCGCCGCAGCCGCCGGCGAGCTGGGCCAGGATACTCACCGCCAGCAGTGCTCCATGCGGCTGAATCCGGCGATTCAGTGTTTGCCACATACCGCCGCCCCTCCCTCAAGAGAGCGCAGTGCGAACCCTGGAATCCCCCGAATCCAGGATTGCCGGAGGAGCAATTGCAATCGATTCGCTGAGAACGGAACGCGGTAATTACCGCGGGGCAACCGTTCTGTCAAGAAAAAAGTGGTGCGAAACGGAATTCCGGAATTCCGCCGGAATGCTGCTTCTCACGCATAGAGCGGTTATTTTGATTAGTAGGTTGTTCGTAGACGGCGCTGGCAGCGTTGTATACGAACCTTCGTTTTGGCGCGGATTCCTCTACCGCCGGCGAATGCTCCAAACGACCAGGCCAAGGCCGCCCACGGCGAGCACCATGGCGAGCGTTGGCAGCGCAATGAGGTGCGCTAACGAAACATTTCGCGGCAAGGTGTAATTCTGATGCGTCTTGGGTTGA
>DATGHS010000371.1:0-9906 GCA_035307785.1 Gemmataceae bacterium | reverse complement strand
CCGATGATTTCGACCTCGTGGTCATTCCCGGCGGCTTCGCGCCGGACTTCATTCGCCGTGTCCCGGCCATGATTCAGTTCGTGCAAGACATGGCCAACAAGGGCAAGCTGCTTGCGGCCATCTGCCACGGCCCGTGGGTGCTATGCTCCACGAACGCGTTGCGCGGCAAGAAAGCGACCTGCTTTTTCGCAATCAAGGACGACGTGATCAACGCCGGCGCCAACTATGTCGACGAAGTCGTGGTCCGCGACGGCAATGTCATCACCAGCCGCAAGCCCGATGATTTACCCGCGTTCATGATGACGATTATTTCGGCGCTGAAATGATGGAAAGCCCAGGGACGGAAATCCCTGGGCCGCATTCTATTTCAAGAACCACTTCATCAAATCGCAGCCGGGGTCGAAGTGCACGGCGCTGTCCGCCGCGACGAACTCGTCATAGGCAGCCTGGCCGCGCGGCAGGATGCCAGTGCCTGCTGCAGTAAAGGGGACCGCGCCGTGAGCATGTGCGCGCGTCTGCAGCGTGGTTCGGTGGTCGGGTTCCACCAGGATGCGCCAGTCGTCGTGCTTCGGCAATGCTTGCAGTAGCGGCCCAACAATGTGCTCATCGATGCGCTCGAGTGCCTTTACCTTTTCGTCGGCTTTCCCTTCGTGCGAGGCTTCGTCCGGCGCTTCCACGTGCACGCAGACTAAATCGTGGTCCTTCAGCGCGGCCACGGCATAACGGCCTTTGGCAGCGTAGTCGGTATCGAGATAGCCAGTGGCTCCGGGCACATCGATCCGCTTCCAGCCGAGCAGCACGCCCACGCCGCGGACCAGGTCCACGGCGCTGATGATGGCGCCGCGCTTGCCGTAAACTTCGGCGAACGGTTTCACGCTCGGCGCTTTACCTTGGCCCCAGAGCCAAATCTGCGTCGCGGGCCGTTGTCGTTTTTGGTTCACGGGGTGCTGGCGCAGCACCTCGCGGCTTCGCTCCATAAGTTCGATCAGCAATCCAGAGCCCGGGCCATTCGGAAGGTGCTTGGCGATCGGCTGGTCGGGAACATCATGCGGCGGTTGCGTCTTGGTCTCGGCGCTAAACGGCGCGGCCGGCTCGCCACGAAAGACAAGAATGTTGCGATAACTCACGCCGGGATGAAATTCGAGCCGGCCACCCGCCACGGCGCCGCCCAGGACCTTGTGCAGCGCCTCGATCAATGGTCTGCCTTCCTCGCTGGTGATGTGCCCAGCCGTGAAATCGCGCATCCGTCCATCTTCGACATTTACGAGGTTGCAACGAATGGCCCAATCCCGGGGCCCAAGGTGGATTCCCATCGCGGCGGTTTCGAGCGGCGCCCGCCCGGTATAGACTTGCAGCGGATCGTAGCCGAAGAGACTCAGCGTCGCCACGTCACTGGCCGGCGTGAGGCAAGCCGGCACATTGTTCGAGCGACCGACAACACCGATTTGCGCTATGCGATCCATGTTGGGAAGGCGAGCGGCCTGCAAAGGTGTTTTGTTGCCCAGAGACGCTTGCGGCTCATCGGCACAGCCATCGGGGATAACAATCGCGTATTTCATGCGGGAATTGTAGCGGCGCGCGCTTTGTGTGGTTAGCCGCGACGCGCAGCAGAGCGGGAGCACCGGCCTCCCGCTCCGCTGCGCGTCGCGGCTAACCACGAAAAAAAGGCCCGGGAGATTCCCGGGCCCAAATCGTTTTCGATCACCGCATCATGGCGTCGAAGTATTTTCGCCGGTTTGGCGTTCGGCTTCTTCCGAGTTGATAATGATGCGCGGTGTCACCATGATCAACATGCTCTGCGCCTCGCGGCCGTAACCGGTGTTCTTCACCAGCCGATTGATATACGGGATCTTGCTCAGGATCGGCGGGCCGAATTCGGTGCGGCCTTCCGACAGCGACTTAATCCCACCCATCAACACGGTGCCGCCATCCGGCACCATCACGGTCGTCTGCGTGTTGATGAAGCTGAAGCTCGGCTGTTGAATGAACTGCGTGAACGGCACCGGTTGGCCCACGAAGCCGCCTTCCAGAATCGGGGTGACGATGGTCGTCACCGGGAAGAGCGGAACCGTGGCCGAGGCCAGGCTCGACAGCGTCGGCGACAAGTTCAACCGGACATAGCGCCGGTCGGCCGTGATCACCGCCTGGATAGCCATGTTGATGCCCACGCCGTTGGCGCCCGAACCGTTCAGAGCGACCTGACCGACCGGGAACGGCGTATTGTTCGGCGTGAACACAATCTGGCCGTTGACACTCGTCACGGTCACACCGGTCACGAAGAACTGGAAGTCCTGTACCTGGATCGTCGAAGTCTGGCCGTTGAAGAGCGTCAACTTCGGCGCCTGCATCACATTCGTGCGCGTATCGCCCTGAGCGGCTTCCATGAACATGTAGACCTGGATTTCGTTCAGGAACGCGAGGCCCAGCGAGAGCCCACCATTGCTGCCCGGCAAGTTCGGGTAGTTGCCGAACGGCGGGATGGCCATGTTGAAGCTGGTCGCCTTGATCGGGATGTTCAAGTCATTCGTGAACGTTCCCGCCGGCGTCAGGCCGGAGACGAACTTCGTTGGCTCGAAGGAGTTGACGTTGCCCGGCGGCTGGAACTGGCCGGTGGTCAACTGCGCCTGGTTCTCGGCGCTGTTCTTGGTCAGGATGTTCAGATTGAAATCCATGCCGATGCGTTCGAAGAACGTTTCGGCCACGGTGATGATCCGAACTTCCACGGCCACTTCCAAGTCCTGGAGCCGCCGGAGGGCTTCCAGCAGTTCCTGCACTTGTTCCTGCACGTCCGGCGTCTGGTTGATCACCAGGGCCATGCCGATTGGGAAGTAGTCGATCGTGCCGGGGCCGCCCACGTCGTTCCACGATTGCGGCTGAACCGTGTTGGTGACGAGCTTCATCAGCACGTCCTCCATCGTGTTCTTCGCCAGCGTCTGGTACGTGGAGGCGCCCGTCGGGCTCGCTGCAGCCGTGCCGCCAGGCGTGCTCGGTTGTGTGCTCAGTCCTTGCAGTCCCGGGCTAACCGGCGAGCCGGCCGGCAAACCCATTTGCGGCGCCTGGCCCGTGGTAATGCCATTCGGCGTTGTCTTGTTGCCGGTGTTCTGTTCGAACACCTTCATCAGTTGCGATGAATTCGGAATGGCATAGTTATCGATCGGGATGACCAGATCGGCGACGGAGTAGACCTTCTGCACGAGCTTACCGCGTGCAGCGCGATCCGTGGTGATCTGTAACGCATCATCCTGAATGACGTAGGTCAGGTGCGCCTGCCGGAGCAGAATGTTGAGTGCTGACTTGAGCGACACGTCGTCGAGCTTCAGTTGAATCGGCAGTTCCAGAGCCCGCGGATTCTCGTCGCGGATGGCTTCCAGAGCCGGCACGATATTCAACTTCGTCATGACGTGCAGGTCATTGATGACCTGTTGCAACGTGGCGCCACGGAAGTCGATGCTGACCGGCGTGCTAAGCCGCCGCTCGATTTCTTTTTCTTTCTCCGACTTAGATTTGAGGCCAAGCGTACGGTCGCCCTGTCGGTTGATCTTGAGACGATCCGGATCAACTTTCAATGGATCGTTGACATCGCCAACGTAGGGCCCCATCTCGTCCGTCCCACGGAGGCTCTCGAAGCCATACTTTTCCTTGTTGGCCTTGTCGTCATCGACGAGCTTGTGTCGGCCGGCCATCTTCGCCAGGTTGATGGCGTAGTTCGGCGCCTCAGCTTCAGGCTCCAACTCATGAGCCTTCAAGGCGAGCATCTCGGCTTCCTTGAACTTGCCTTCATCCATGAGGGCGTTGAACTGCTTCATCAACTCAGCCACCTGCTTGTGGCGGTTATCCTCTTCCTCGGCTCGCTTGGCGATCTTGTTCTGTTGGTTGCCGTGCCGCATTTCCAGAGCCAACTCGGCATCCTTCTGGGCCTTCAAGACTTTGAAGGATTCCAGGCGATACTCGATAGGCCGTTGGAGCATGGCCAGATGATTCGGCGACAGGCCGGCATCCCTTAGCTTCTTGAGGTGATCGGTCAGCAGCTGGATGGCTGCGTCCGTTTCACCCTTGCTGAAGCGGGCCTGGGCTTCGCGCTGAACCTTCAGACCATCCACGCGCAGGCGCTGGAATTCCACTTCCTGAAGCGCCTTCACCTGATCGGCGTAATTGTCACTGGCCGGGCCTTGAGCCGTCGGCGCGGTCGCTTGAGCCGGCGGCGCCGGCACGTGAATAGGGGCCGAAGCCGCCGGGACGGGCGGCATCGGCTGGTCGGAAATTCGAGCCGAGCCGGGCGCATTTTGAGCGCCAGGAATCGGGCTCACTTGTACGACTGGCGGAGTGCCCGCCAACTGGATCGTGCCGGTGGTGTTCGGCATCTCCTTTGGCATGCTCACAGTGGCCCTGTTCATGAGGTTGCCGGCTTCCAGCATCTTGTCCTTCATGATCTGACGCCGGCTGTCGGTTAGCAGCGTGGCGTCGATCTGGAGGAAGATGCCATTGGCCTGGCTGTAACGGCCGGCGCTGAATTCGGCCATGCCGGCTTCATAGGCCTGGTTGGCAGCGAGAACCTTTTGGTTGTAGGCGGCGGCTTCAATGCTACGCAAGAGGCCGCTTGCTTCCACGCGCAGGTTATATGGACCGGCAAAGACTTCTTCGGCCAAACGGCGAGCGGTTTCCAAATTGCCGTGGCTGAGTTCAATCTGGGCGTTTTCGAGCATTTGCTTGCCCGACTGGGCGCTTTGAACCGCCGGCGGCGCGGACGGATGGCCGGCCGGCATCGCTGTGGCCGGGGCCGAAGCGACCGGCGTCGCCATGGGGTGGCTGCTGGTGCTCACCTGCGTTAGCCAGTTGATTTTTTCATCGATGGCAATGGTGGACAGGTTCATTGCCACGGCGAATTGCTTCGCCTGGTTGAGAGTGGAATGCACCTGAGCAACCATGGGGGCCGAGTGATCGCTTTGCACGGCGGTCATGGCTTGTGTGACAGCAGCGTCGATCCGCTTCTGGGCCTCGGCATTGAGTTCCAGCATTAAGCGGGCCGGCTCGTCTTCGTTAGGACCGAATTCCGCATGCAAAGCGTGGGCTTCGAGCACTTTGTTGCGGGCTTCGACAAAGCGATTGCCACCGGCGAGCAAGCGAGCCTCGGCCATCAAGGTCATGGCTTTTTGCTTGGCCGGACTCATGCCAGTCGCGGCCGTGGACATAACACCCGCTGGCAGGTTCGTTGGGCGGCCCTGTGCATTGGCGGTGGGCAGGGCCGGTGCAGCCGTGTCGGTGCGAGCCATGGTCGGCTGCGCAGCGCGTGGCTGGCGGACGCGCGCGGCTTCGATTTCCGCTAACAGTTTCTCCGGCCGATCGGTAACGTCCCAGGCGCCGTTGTGCAGGCGTTGCGACTTGTAGGCCAGGTCCCTGGCCTTCTCAAGATCGCCTATCTGGAAGTATTTGCGCCCTTCTACAAGCATGCGCTCGGCTTCCTTATGGTCGTATTCTTGCCGCTGTTTGGAGACATCATTGAGCAACTTGGCGGGCGTGTCTTCAAACAGGCCCCAGCGCGTGTTGGCGGCGGAGGCGCGCGTGCCCAAATCGCGGGCCAAATCCAATTTGCCTGCTTTCAGGGCGTCGCGGCCCATTCGCAGCATTTGCCGCGGGTCGCTGGGATAGTTGACAGCCGGCGTGGCCGGCTTCGTGGCGTCGGCTGCGCCTGGAACTCCGGTTTGTTGACCAGGCATCGTGCTGGTGGCCGGCAACACGCCAGGTTGCTGGCCCGGCGCCGTACGGCTGGAAAGCGCGACGATATCGCCGATCAGTTTATCGGGCGTGTCGTCGGTGATTTCCCATTGGACCTGCATCTGGCGGGCTTGCAGGGCGCATTGCTGGGCCATGACCAGGTTGCCCTGCTGCAAATAGATGCGGCCTTGTTTGATCAGGCTTTTGCCGATGTCTTTGACATCCCCCGGGCGAACGGCGGCCGGCAACGCGGGTTGAATCCCCGTTGTGTCCTGGGCGTGCAACGCAACGCCACTTTCCGCCAGCGCCGGCAGCAGGAACATCCCCGCCAGCCAGCGTTTCCATGCCCGCTTTGCTGCGTGCGACACTATGGCCTCCTTTCCCCGTCCGGTCCCCGCACCGGCAAGAGAATACCGTCCGAAAAGCTCTGTCCCTGGCCGCCCTGCCTGCTGGAGACAGATTCTCCACGGCCGGAGGCGGCGACCCCCGTTCTCGGTTTACGGTGTTCAGAGACACGAAATTCCGCGAGGGGAATACCCACCCTCGAACCTGCGGTCAAGATCGTTTCGCAACTTCTTTGATTTTTTCGGCCTGGAATTGCCGGCGGCAAACCACCCGCGATCCTTCAACCATTATCGGAAGAAAATGCGGTAAACATTACCACGGATTTGGCGGAAAGTGCGAAAATGATTGAAGTCGAAAAAGGCCCGTGGGGCACGTTTATGATCTTTGACAAATATCTTGGACTTATGGTGCCTGAACCCTGAAAGGGTTCGATATCACAGCCCAGGGTTGCCGCGCTTCGCGGCTACCCTGGGGGAACGCGGTGTCTCGCACCAACCCTGAAAGGGTTGCATCGTCTTCCGCCCAGGGTAGCGGCGAAGCGCCGCAACCCTGGGCTACAAGTTGAAACGCCTTCGGCGTAAAAGCCAGCACCGAAGGTCCAAGTAAATTGTAAAACTTCATAAACGTGCCTGCTCAATTAGGGCACGTTGAAACCCTGCCAAACGTTTTTACTCATTTACCGTCTGCAATTGCCGGCCGCGCTGCCACTCCCGGCTGAGCGCGTTTTCGCGCACGATCTCGTGATACAGCGTGTCGCGCTCAATCGGCTTGCGGCCCGCTTCCTCGATCAGGCGGCGAATCTCGGCAACCGACAATTCCTGCGGCGAATCGGAGCCGGCATCGTGGTAAATCTTCTCGTGGACAACCGTGCCGTCAATATCGTCGGCCCCGAAGCTCAGCGCCATTTGCGCGATTTTGATGCTAAGCATCACCCAGTAGGCTTTGATGTGCGGGAAGTTATCGAGCATGAGCCGGCTAATCGCCATCACGCGCAGGTCGGTCAACCCGCTGGCTTTGGGAATGTGCGCCAGTCGCGTGTTATCGGGATGAAAAGCGAGCGGAATGAACGTCTGAAAGCCGCCGGTTTGGTCTTGCAACTCGCGCAGCCGGATGAGGTGGTCGATACGATGCTGCGGTCCCTCGATGTGGCCGTAAAGCATGGTGGCATTGGAGCGCAGGCCGAGTTCATGGGCTTCGCGATGAACGCGCAGCCATTCGCCGGCATCGGCTTTGTGTTCGCAAATCTTCGGCCGAATTTCTTCGTGAAATATCTCGGCGCCGCCTCCCGGAAGACTCCCCAGCCCAGCGTCTTTAAACTCGGCAAGCAGGTCTCTTGTGGGCCGGCCGGTGAGCCGGGCGAACCAGTCCCATTCCACGGCCGTGTAGGCCTTCAGGTGCAGTTGCGGGTAATGCTCGTGAATAATCTGGATGATGTGCAGGTACCACTCGTACGGCAACTGGTGATGCAGCCCGCCCACGATGTGCAGTTCTGTGCAGCCGCGCGCATCGGCCTCGGCGGCCCGCTCGAGCACTTGCTCGTCGCTCATCACGTAGCCTTTTTCGCTCTTGAGATCGGCTCGAAAAGCGCAAAAGGTGCAGCGGTAAACGCAGACGTTCGTTGGGTTCAAGTGCTCGTTGACGTTGTAGTAGGCGAGGTTGCCGTTTTTGCGCTCGCGCACGATGTTCGCAAGTTCGCCAAGCGTAAACAGGTCGGCGTGCTGTTCGAGCACCATGCCGTCGTCGAATGATAGCCGCTGCCCGGCTTCGACTTTTTCGTGGATTTCCTTCAAGCGATATTCCGTTGAATTTGCGGCCATGTTTGCCTCGACCAAGCAACAACCTTTGTTTCCTATTATCGGGCCAACGGGAGCCATTTCCAGATGGCCCAAGAAGGGAACCGCAAATGAAAGCAGTTGTTCACGGCCTCGCTCCACAACTTGACCGAGACCGGCTTGTATACGTATACTTACGTACACGTCAAGGAAGTCATTTCATTTCAACGCAGGCACACCCCCGAATCGAAATGAGTGAAACAACTTGGGAGCACATCATGAAATGCAATTCTTCTCCACTTGCTGCCGAATCGGCAGCGCCAGCCGATTTCTGCGAGGCTTCGGCGACGGACCTGGATGCGCCGGACAATTTGGTGAACTGGCTCTGGCACGGCTACCTCGCTCCGGGAAACATGACCTTGTTGACCAGCCAATGGAAGTCGGGCAAAACGACGCTGCTATCGGTGCTGCTGGCGCGGATGCGCACGGGCGGCATGTTGGCCGGCCTGGAGGTGCGGCCAGGCCCGGCCATCGTGGTGTCGGAAGAAAGCCGGACGCTCTGGAAGTCCCGGCATGCGGCCCTGCGCTTCGGCGACAATGTGCGCTGGTTATGCCGGCCGTTTCAGGGCCGGCCGCGGCCGGAGCAATGGCTGGCGCTGATTGACCACATGCTGGCCGCGCGGGCGCAGCGCGGCCTGGAATTGGTGGTGATCGACCCGTTGGCCGCGTTCCTGCCGGGGCGCACGGAAAACGATGCCGCCACCATGATGGAGGCGCTGCTGCCGCTGCAGCGGCTATGCGAGCGCGGCGTATGTGTGCTGATTCTGCATCACCCGCGCAAAGGGGAGTCGTCGCCTGGGCAGGCGGCCCGCGGCAGCGGCGCGCTAAGCGGCAACATCGACATTCTCATCGAGATGAGCTACTACGGGCCGCCCCTGGCCGACGACCGCCGCCGCAAGCTGCATGCCTTTTCGCGCCTGCCCGGCACGCCGCGCCGGCTCGTCATCGAACTCAATCCGGAGGGCAACGATTATGTTTCCCTCGGCGATTTTCAGGAGGATGATTTTGGCAGCGGCTGGGAAGTTCTGTGCGGCATCTTCGAAGACGCGCATGCGAAGCTGACGAAGCAGGGGATCGCCGAGGCATGGCCGGTCGATTTCGTGAAGCCGGCACAGTCTACGCTTTGGCGCTGGCTGGAACAGGCAGTGAAGGACGGCCGTCTGCTCCGCGACGGCACCGGCCGCAGCCACCACCCCTTTCGTTACTGGCTGCCAGGCCAGGAAGAGAAATGGCGCCACGACCCGCTGCACCTGGAAGACCTGCCGGAGTTGATGAGGCTGACGTGAGCCTGGGGGAACCAGACGAAACAGCATTGCAGCCGTTGGCGCCAAGTGCGCGCGAAGCGCAAACGCGCTGATTCGCCGCCGCCGCTCTGCCCATGGGAGACTGAAGGACCGAGCGCGATGAGCCGTCAGCGGGAGATTTGGCAATTGGGCAGCACCTTTTGCAGGTCCGCAACGCCCACGTCCGTCACCTTTGCGCCGTCAAGACTGAGCTCTTTCAAACTCTTGAGTCCGGCCAGCTCTTTAAGCCCCTGGTCCGATACGTTCGTATGGTCAAGGTAGAGCGCTTGTAACCTTTGGAGGCCGGCTAGCTCTTTGAGCCCGGCGTCGCCCGCCTGGGTGCCGACAAGGTTGAGCTCGTGCAAACTCTTTAGGCCGGCTAGCTCTTTGAGCCCGGCGTCCGTCACCTTCGTGCCAGCAAGGTTGAGCGATTGCAAATTCATCAGCGCGGCTAGCTCTTTCAGGCCTGGATCCGTCACTTGCGCGCCACCGAGGTAAAGCGACTGCAAGCCGTTAAGCGCGGCAATCTCTTTCAACCCCGCGGTTGTCACTTGCGTGTCGGTTAGATCGAGCGTTTGCAGGTTCTTGAACGCGGCTACTGACTCGCAGCTAAGTAAAGCTATTTGCTCCGTTGTTCTGGAAACGGCAGTTTGCATCGGTTCCAGAGTGCGCGCAGTAGCTCTGGGTCGAATTTAAGTTGGATGAGTCGATCGATCACGGTATCGTCAAGTTCG
>DATGHS010000370.1:0-2052 GCA_035307785.1 Gemmataceae bacterium | reverse complement strand
TCCCAGTTGCGCCGAGGGTGGCGTGCTGGGCACTCTGCCGGGCGTCATTGGCCTGATTCAGGCCACCGAAGCCGTGAAGCTGATCCTGGGAGTGGGAGAGCCGCTGGTCGGCCGCCTGATGCTGTACGACGCGCTCGCCATGCGGTTCCGCGAGCTGAAGCTGCGCCGCAATCCGGAGTGCCCGGTGTCCGGCGATCATCCCACCATCACCAAGCTGATCGATTATCACGAATTCTGCGGAGTCCCGCAACAGCAGGAGGCTGCTCCCGTGTCACAAACACCGGCCGGATTCGAATCCGGCACCGAGATCGACGTGACTGCCCTCAAGGCGCGGCTGGACCGCGGCGACAAGTTCCAGTTCATCGATGTGCGCGAGCCGCACGAGTATCAGATCGCCAGCATTCCCGGCGCGAAGCTGATCCCGCTGGGCGATTTGCCGAAGCGGCTGAACGAGCTCGATCCGAACGTCGAAGCCATCGTCCATTGCAAGATGGGCGGCCGCAGCGCGAAGGCCTGCGACATTTTGCGGGCCAACGGGTTCAAGACGGCCAAGAACGTGCTGGGCGGCATCCTGGCGTGGAGCGACAAGATCGACCCCAGCGTGCCGAAATACTGAGCTGTGAACACGAGCCGACAGGAAGGACGTCTGGCCCGGATCGTCGCGCTGGCGAAGCATTACCTTGGAGACGTTCCAGCGGCCAACCGCTGGCTGAAGCGCCCTAACGCGGCTCTCGGCGGCAAGGCTCCCATTGAATTAATGGACACGGAGCCGGGCGCACGCGCCGTGGAGAACGTCCTTGGCCGCATCGCCTACGGTGGGATCAGCTAAGCGGCTGTGACGACGGTTTTCCGCATCCTCCGGCGGCCGTTTGCCAAGTCGCCGCTCGATGGGGAAGGCGGCTACCGGTTCGGCGGCCGATGGTCCAGTCCCGGAACCCGCCTGGCATACACTTCCGAGCATCTTTCCCTGGCAATGCTCGAATACTTCGTGCACCTCGATCCGGCCGATCCGCCGAAGGATCTGCGAGTCGTAAGCGCGGAGATTCCGGACGGCGTCTCCCGCGTCCGCTTGGCTGCAAGAGAACTGCCGGCGAATTGGCGGCAAACGTCCGCGTCTCCGGCGTTAGCCCGTTTCGGCGATGACTTTATCCGGCGGGGGAATTCCGCGATCTTGATGGTCCCTTCGGTGCTGGCCCCCAGCGAGTTCAACTGGCTCATCAATCGCCGCCATCCGGAGTTCCGGAGGATCCGTTTGGGCAAGCTCGAATCGTTCCGCTACGACGCAAGAATTGTAGGGCCCGAAGGTTGAAGTACCTTATTTCCCGGCGTTGAAGCGTTTTTCGGCTTCCTGCCAGTTCACCACGCTCCACCAAGCATTGAGGTAATCCGGCCGGCGGTTTTGATACTTGAGGTAATAGGCGTGCTCCCACACATCCACGCCGATCACCGGAAACTTTCCTTCCATCACCGGCGAATCCTGATTCGCGGTAGAAGAAACCTCCAGGCCCGAGCCGGTCTTCAAAAGCCAGGCCCAGCCGGACCCGAAGCGGGTCGCGCCTGCGGCGTTGACCTTTTCCTTGAGCGCGTCGAAGCTTCCGAACGCCGCGTTGATGGCCGAGGCCAGGTTGCCAACGGGTGAGCCGCCCTTGCCCGGCCCCATAATCTGCCAGAACATCGAATGGTTGATGTGGCCGCCTCCGTTGTTGCGCACGGCGGTGCGGATGGCCTCCGGCACGATGGCGCAGTTGTTGGCGAGCAATTCTTCGATGGTCTTCGAGGCCAAGTTCGGCGCCGACTCGAGGGCCTTGTTCAGGTTGGTCACGTAGGCGTTGTGGTGCTTGCCGTGGTGAATCTCCATGGTCATCTTGTCGATGTGCGGCTCGAGCGCGTCGGGTGCATAGGGTAGTGCTGGCAGTGTAAACGGCATGTGTTCTCCTTATTGAGTAGATGCTTTTTCGTAGGCATCCGCAACACGAAACATCAGAATTTCGTTGAAGTGGCGCGTCAAAATTTGCAGGCCGACCGGCAGGCCTTCGCTGGTGCGCCCGCAGG
>DATGHS010000369.1:0-3626 GCA_035307785.1 Gemmataceae bacterium | reverse complement strand
AATCGGATGGCCGAATCCTTGTGCCTACCAACCAGATTCTCGACCCCGCTGGGAAACAGGTGTTGTTTCCAGGCCGGCCGGTCGATTTGTTGTTGCTCGATGCCGGCAAAACGCTCGTGGTCAAGAACGCCAAGGATTTGGTCTTCATCGATACTACGAGCCAAGAAATTCGCCAAACGATGCCGATGCCGGCCGGTTTCGGCGTGGTCGGTCTCTTGGCGTTCGATCAGAAGATTTACGTAACCGATGCCAGGGACCACGTTCGCGTGGCTGTCCGACAGGCCAACGGAACGTACGCTTGGGGCAAAGCACTGGAACTTAGCAAGCCGGCTATCGGTGGTGCGGCTCACCCGGCAGGAATGGCACGAACATCGGACCGGGAAATCCTGATTACTTCCACACGCGGCAATAATGTGCAACTCATCAATGTTTACACCGGGAAAGTGGAGCAAATGATTCCGGTTGGCGTTGCGCCTTACACGGTTTGCTGCCCCGTGCCAGGAAAAGGTTATGTCTCCAATTGGGGCGGCCATCTGCCGGATGCCGACGTTCCTCAATCCAAGTCTTCCGGCACGCCAACGCGCGTGGACTCGCGCGGGGTTGCCAGCGACGGTACGGTGTCGGTGCTGGCGCTTGCCGATGGCAAATGGCGGCAAGTGAAAACGATTCGGGTGGGTCTGCACCCGTGTGGGATGATCGCAAGCCGGGATGGTCGCTTCCTGTACGTGGCAAATGCCAATAGCGACACGGTGTCGGTCCTTCGCATCGATACAGACGAGGTTGTCGAAACGATCCTGTGTCGGCCCGAAGGGAGGCTGCCGTTTGGCAGCGGCTCCAACGCCTTAGCTCTGAGTGAAAACGGCGATGTGCTCTACGTGGCCAACGGCACAAACAACTGCGTAGCCGTCATTCAACTGGGAGCCAAAGCTTCCTCGGCGACGAAGAATTTGCCACCGGGCAGCCGGCTCGTGGGCCTAATTCCAACGGGTTGGTATCCCGGTGCTGTTTGCTTGTCGGCCGATGGAAAACAGCTTTTCGTGGCGAATGTCAAGGGCATCGGCTCGCTGGCCCGCCAGCGTGCCAATGACAAGCAACCGCGACCGGTAGAAAAAGGTATGAATTCACATGATCATCTCGGCAGCGTTTCCATCATCCATCTGCCCAACGCGGAGCAACTCGCAAGCTACACTAAGCGCGTGAACAGCAACAACCGGCTTGCATATAGTCTGGCTGGTCTCGATCCGCCGCGCCCGGATGCCGAGCCCGTGCCGATTCCGCTCCGCCACGGCGAGCCGTCTCTCTTCAAGCACGTCGTTTACATCATCAAGGAAAACCGCACTTATGATCAGGTTCTCGGCGACGTGAAAGAAGGCAACGGCGATGCGCACCTTTGCATTTTCGGTGAAGAGATTACGCCGAACCACCACAAGTTGGCGCGCGAATTCTCGCTGTTCGACAACTTCTTTTGCAGCGGCGTGCTCAGTGCCGACGGGCACAACTGGGTGAACGAAGCCTACGTTACCGATTACCTGGAGAAGTCGTTCGGCAACTTCACGCGCAGTTACCCCGACGATGGCAGCGATCCGCTCGCTCTTCCTTCCAGCGGCCACCTGTGGGACAACGCGCTCGCCCACAAGAAGAGCTTACGCAATTACGGCGAATACGTGACTTCGACGTACCCGAAGGGTATAACCTGGGCCGACGTCTATGCCGACTATACGAGCGGCACCAACAAGGTGAAAATCCAGGCGAAGGCCAACTTGAAATCACTCGAGCCGTTCACGCATCCCGGCTATCCGTGGTTTCCGCTCTATTGCCCCGATGTGTACCGGGCTCGGCTTTTCCTCGACGACCTGAAAGGGTTCGAGGCGAAAAACGACATGCCTCATTTCATTGAGATGACACTACCCTGTAACCACACCGACGGCACCCGGCCCGGCATGCCGACCCCGCGAGCGATGGTTGCTGATAACGATTTGGCGCTCGGCCGCATCGTCGAGGCGATCAGTAAGAGCAAATTCTGGCCGGAGACATGCATTTTCGTCGTCGAGGATGATCCGCAGGCCGGCTTCGATCACGTCGATGGCCATCGCACGGTGGCCTTGGTGATCAGCCCGTTCACCAAGCGCAAATTCGTCGATTCGACGAACTACAACCAGACGGGCATGGTGAAAACGATCGAGCTGATTCTGGGCTTGCCGCCCATGAATCAGCTCGATCTGTCGGCCGCGGCGATGCGGAATTGCTTTCGTGGTGAGCGCGACCTGACGGCCTATGTTTGCGCGCCGAATAAGGTGCCTCTCGATGAAATGAACCCGCCCTTAATGAAGTTGACAGGGGTCGCGCTGCACTGGGCCAAGAAGTCACTGGAGATGGATTTAGATGACGGGGACAAGGCGGATGAAGGCACGTTTAACCGCATCCTCTGGCACGCCATGCGCGGCGACGCGCCATACCCTCGCCAGTATGCCGGCGAGCGGGACCAAAAGTAGCGGAATTCCGCCGTCCCCAGGCGGAACCGTCTCGCCGAGGATTCGCTATGCGTAAGTTAGCCATTGCCATTGCTTCCGCCGTGGTGCTTCTTTTTTGCGTGCTCCTCGGCGCGCACGGCCGACAAGCGCCGGCCAAGGTTCGCTTGCAGTTCGTCGATGCCGTTAGCGGAAAGAAACTGGGCGGCATGATTCGCGTCTTTCCGGCCGCCGCGAAGGAACCGGTGGAACTGCCGGGCATGCTCGATCGCTTGCGCGGCCTGAAAAAGAGTGAGACGCTCAAAGGCTGGTATGTCGTTCCGGCCGAAGGCGCTGAGACGTCTTTGCCCAAGCAGCGCTTGCGCATCGAAGCGCTGTCCGGCTTAGAGACGGCGCGAGCGCAGCAGGAGATCGATCTTTCCAAAGAAGCGCCGGAAACGATTACGCTCAAGTTGAACACACTCTTTCATCCCGAAGAACATGGCTTGGTTGCCGGCAATACGCATTTACATTTGCAAGGACTGAGCAAAGAGGAATGCGAAGACTACCTTCGGCACGTTCCTGCGGCCGATGGCATTCGCGTGATGTTCATCTCGTACTTGGAGCGGGCGGAAATCGACAAAGCGTATATCACCAATCGCTACCCGATTGGAAATATGAAGGACTTTGAAACAACCGGCGTGCTGTTCACCAACGGCGAGGAACACCGGCACAATTTCGATGCCTGGGGCCAAGGGTACGGCCATGTGATGTTCCTCGACATAAAGGAACTGGTGCAGCCTGTCAGCCTCGGACCCGGTATTACGGCGAGAGGCGACGACGACCGGCCCTTGCGGCCCGGTATCGACGAAGCGCATCGCCAGGGCGGCACCGTGTTATGGTGCCACAACACCTTCGGCCACGAATCGGTGGCCTCTGCTCTGTCCGGGCGGCTTGATGCGTGGAATGTGTTTGATGGGACACGAGCCGGGTCCTATGAGGACAAGTATTATCGTTGCCTGAACGTGGGCACGCGCCTGCCGATCAGCACTGGAACCGACTGGTTCATCTACGATTTCTCGCGCGTCTATGCCCGTGTCGAAAAGCCGCTGACCATCCGCTCATGGCTGGCGGCCCTCAAAGCAGGGCGAAACGTGGTTACCAATGGTCCCCTCCTTT
>DATGHS010000368.1:0-22149 GCA_035307785.1 Gemmataceae bacterium | reverse complement strand
GCCCCACGAATGCCCCGCTGACGGCCATTCTGGTGTCGCAACCGAGTTCCGGCACGCTCACGCTGAATGCCGATGGTTCGTTCACGTACACCCCCGATGCCGGTTTCACCGGCACGGTGACGTTCACGTACTATGCGACCGCCGGCACCAACGACAGCAACATCGCCACCGTGACGCTGGACATCGAGTCGCACTTCGGCGGCGGGTGAAGCCTCCGCATTACCCCCCCGTTTTTCCCAACCGGAGAGGGGTGACCAGGGCACGCGGCTTTCGTTGGCGGGGCGGCGACCATACCCTCACCGCCAACCCATCTCCTCCAAGGGGCGAACGGTGAAAAGGCGCCAGGCGCTCGAGTACAGCAATGAAGCCGTGATCGGCGCTGTCCCTACCGGCGCCTGCCATTCGCAAGAGATGTCCAATCAACAAATGCGCGGTAGTTGCTCGCCGGCCAGGAGCGTCACGATCCGTTCACCGCCGACCAGTGAGCGCAGCAACACCAGTCCCGGATGCTTGGCAACGACTTCGCCAATAATGGCAGCATTTCGTCCCAGTGAATCGCGGCGCATTACGTCCAGCACGCGCTCGGCATCGGCAGGAGGGACCACAGCGATGAGCTTTCCCTCATTCGCGACGTATAGCGGGTCTAATCCCAACATTTCGCATGCCGCATGCACTTCTGGTCGAATCGGAAACGCGGACTCCGAGAGGCGAACGCCGACCTGGGACGCCGCAGCGAGCTCATTCAAAGCGCTGGAAACCCCGCCGCGCGTCGGGTCGCGCATGCAGCGGATATTCGGGCACGCTTGCAGCATTGCTTCCGTCAATCCAGCCAGCGAAGCCGTGTCGCTTTCCAGCACCGTCTCGAACTCAATCCCTTCGCGCACCGACATGATGGCGATGCCGTGGTCGCCGATGGTGCCGGAAACAAGAATCCGATCGCCCGGCCGGGCGTTGTGAATCGATAATGATCGACCGTCTGGCACTATGCCAATGCCGGTCGTCGTGATGAAAACCTGGTCGCCCTTGCCGCGATCTACGACTTTCGTGTCGCCGGTCACGAGCGCCACGCCTGCTTCGTCACACGCGGATCGCATCGAGCCAACAATTCGCTTCAAACCCTCGATTGCCAGCCCTTCTTCCAGGATGAAGGCCGCGGATAAGTACTTGGGAATCGCTCCGCCGACGGCCAGGTCATTCACGGTGCCGTGGACCGCCAGCTTGCCGATGTCGCCGCCGGGGAAAAACAGCGGCCGCACCACGAAAGAATCGGTCGTGAAGGAGAGGCGAAATCCCCTCACCCCCGGCCCCTCTCCCCCAAGGGGAGAGGGGAGACTGATCGTTGCCTGATCCTCCAATGCTGCCAGCACGTCGCCGCCAAAGCCAGGCACGAACACGCGCTGAATTAGCTCCGCAGTCAGCCTGCCGCCGCTGCCGTGGCCCAGGAGTATGTGGTCGTAGCGGGATTGGGGAATGGGACAGGTTGAAGATGACAAGGTAACAGAGGGAGGGGGTGACAAGGTGACCCCTTTGCCTTCTTGTTGGCCATTGCTGTCCGCCACTTTTCTTGCCAATTCCGGCACGCGAATATCTCCTGATGTCACCTTGCCACCCTCACCCGATAACGCCGTCACCGTCAGATCACATCCTCCTCCCCTCGAATCACGTGGATCAAATCCCAGAGGACATGCAGCAGCGTTTCATGCGACTCCTGAATGCGGTGAATGCTGAAACTCGGCACAGTGAAGCACCAGTCGCAGAATTCAGGCATGCGGCCACCATCGCGGCCCGAAAAACCAACCGTCAGCATGCCGATCTCGCGCGCGGCTTGAAGCGCTCGGTTCACATTGGCCGACTTCCCGCTCGTCGAGATGCCGAGGGCGATGTCGCCCTTGCGACCCAACATGCGCAGCTGTTCCAGAAATGCGACCGAGAAATCCTGATCATTGCCTACCGCGGTGAGTATCGCCGTATCGGTCGTTAGGGCCATGGCGGGCAACGGCGGCCGCTTTTCGATGATCGGATGCATGAACTCCACGGCCACGTGGGCCGCGTCACAAGAACTGCCGCCATTGCCCATCACGAACAACCTCGCCCCATTGTCGAACGCTTTCGCCAATACCGTGCAACACTCGGCAATCCTACCGGCTTGTTCGGTGAAGAATTGCTCCTTCGTAGTCATGCTTTCGCGGCACTTGCGCAGGATTTTGCCACGCAGGTCTTCGGTGGTGATTGCCATCAGCGGTCTCCCACCAGCTGTAAGCCCAAGGACGGCCGTCCCTGGGCTTTCTCAAGGTCGAGGTGCCGGCCGTAGGCGTAGTACGCAGCGCAAGCGCCCTCGGCCGAAACCATCGTGGCGCCCAGCGGCGTTTGCGGCGTGCACTCTTTGCCGAAGGCCAGGCAGTCGTGCGGCTTCTTTAGGCCTTTCAAAATCTGCCCGCTGATGCAGAGTGACGATTCCTGTGTCTCGATGGCATCGACTTCAAATCGGCGCTCGGCATCGTGATCGCGGTATTCATGGCGAAGCTTGTAGCCGCTCTTGGGGATTAGCCCGACGCCGCGCCACTTGCGGTCGCAGACTTCGAAGACATCGTCGATCAGTTGCTTGGAGCGCGGATTTCCTTCGTCGCGAACCGCGCGGCCATATTGATTTTCGACCTCTGCTCGACCCGCTTGGAGCTGTTGCACCGTGCGGTAGACGCCTTCGAGCAGATCGAGCGGCTCGAATCCCGTGACGACAATGGGCGCCTTGTAACGGCGCGCGATCGGCTCGTATTCCTTAGTGCCCATCACCGTGCAAACATGGCCGGGGCCCAGGAAAGCCTGTACGCGGTTGCCCGGGGCTTGCAGGATGGCCGTAATCATCGGCGGCACCAACACATGGGAAACGAGCACGCTGAAATTCGAGAGCTTTCGTTTGCGGGCCAGGAACACGGCCATTGCGTTTGGCGGGGCCGTCGTCTCGAAGCCGATCGCGAAGAAGACGACCTTCTTGCTCGGATTGGCGGCCGCCAGGTTTACGGCATCCAGCGGCGAATAGACCACGCGCACATCGCCGCCGTGTGACTTCATTTGCAGCAAATCGCCGCGCGACCCGGGCACGCGCAGCATGTCGCCGAAGGAGCAAAAGATCACGTCGGGCCGCGAAGCTATCGCATGGGCCCGATCAATCATTTCCAGCGAGGTCACGCAGACGGGGCAACCGGGCCCGTGAACAAGTTCTACGCTGTCCGGCAACAGGCGGTCGATGCCGTACTTTACGATGGTGTGTGTCTGCCCGCCGCAGACTTCCATGATCGTCCATGGACGAGTCACAGCGCTGGCAATGGCGTCGGCCAGCTTCTGGGCTGCATCCGTATCGCGGTATTCATCCACAAATCTCATGACGATGGCGCCTTGAGTTCATCAAGCTGATTCATTTGCCGCAAGAACTCGAATACGCGGTTCGCTTCTTCTTCGTCGATCCGCGACAGCGCAAACCCCACATGCACCAGAACATAATCTCCCGGGCGCACCTCGGGCACATGTTCGAGGCAAACCCGCTTGCCAACGCCGCTGAAATCGACCTTGCCCATCAGCACGTCGTGTTCGCGGTAGGTCTCGGTGACTTTGCCGGGGATTCCCAGGCACATGGATGTCTCCGTTTGCAGGTTGCTGTCGTCACTAGAGGTCAGAGATGAGAAGTCAGAAGCCATTAACACGTTCTATTCTGACTTGTGATTTCTGGTCTCTGACTTCTCTGATGCCCGGCAATCGCCAACTGGCCCAGGCACAGCCCGCCGTCGTTTGGGGGCACCCGTTCGTGGCGATACACACGGAAGCCATCTCGATGCAGTTGCGTGCAGGTCTCGGCTGTGAGCAATCTATTCAGAAAAACACCGCCGCTCAAGACAACCGCATTCAGGCCGGTCGCGCTGCGCAGCCGGCCGCAGGTTTGAGCGATCATGTCCACCATCGTCGTGTGGAAGCGCCGGGCGATGAGCCTGGCAGAAACTTGGCGAGTTGCATCTTCGGCAACTGCGTGGATCAGTGGGCGCGTGTCGATGATTAGTGGGCGGTCCGGCACGCTTGCGCCCGATTCGACGGCAAACGGATAGCCCGGTTGTGGCTCCGCGTCGGTCGCCAACCATTCGAGTTCGATTGCTGCGTGGCCTTCATAGCTGACGCGATCGCGCACGCCGGCCAGGGAAGCGACCGCGTCGAAAAGCCGTCCGGCACTCGAAGTCAGCGGCGTGTTCAAGCGCCGCTCCAACATCCGCTCGATAGTTTGCCACTCGTTTTGCAAAAGCCGTGCCTTCACCGGCGACTGGGGCACGCCCGCGTCGACGAGGTGGGCCAGCGCCATGCGCCAGGGTTCGCGAATGGCCTGCTCCCCACCCGGCATGCCGACATAGCGCAGATGGGCAGCTCGGTAGAAGTTGCAATAATCGCCGATGAGAAATTCGCCGCCCCACACGGCGCCATCCAGGCCATAACCGGTGCCATCGAACGTCACGCCTATCACTTTCTCGACGAGTCCATGTTCGGCCATGCAACTGGCCATATGCGCATGATGATGCTGAACAGAGAGAAGCGCGCTTCCCAACTTTTGGGCCATCTCGTGCGCGAATCGAGTTGTCACGTAGTCTGGATGGAGATCGTGAACAATGCAGTCGGGTCGAATTGCGAACAGCTCTTCGTATAGGGCAACATCCTTAAGAAATGCCTGGTAGGCATCGAAAAAGTCCAGGTCGCCCATGTGATGGCTGAGAAATGCTTGGCGGCCTCGGCCAAGCGCGAAGGTCACTTTGAGCTGGCCGCCGACAGCCAGAATGAACTCCGGACATTCAACCGGCATCTCAATGGGTCGCGGCGCGTAGCCACGCGACCGCCGAACGGGCAGTTCCTTTCCGTCTACAACGCAAATGACCGAATCATCGCAGCGAACGTAAATGGGCCGGTTATGCACGAGGAACAGATCGGCAATCCCTGCCAGCTTTACCAGTGCCTCGTCGTCGCGGTAAGCAATCGGCTCATCCGAACGGTTACCGCTCGTCATTACCAGCAGCATTCCGTCGGCTGCCTTCATGAGGAGATGGTGCAGCGGTGCATACGGAAGCATGACGCCAAGCCAGGGATTACCCGGCGCTACTTCCGCGGCAATGGTGGCGCCCTTTTCCCTTTTTCGCAGCAAGACAATAGGCCGTTGGGGCGAAAGGAGTAAAGCACGCTCTGCCGCACTCACGTTGCAAAGAGCTTCGGCAGCAACAATGTCCGCCGCCATTACCGCGAATGCCTTCTCATCGCGATGCTTGCGGCGGCGCAGTTCCGCGACGGCCGAAGAATTCCTGGCATCGCAGGAGAGGTGGTAGCCGCCGAGGCCCTTCAATGCGCCAATGCCTCCGGCACGCAGCGAATCGACGAAAGGGGCCAGAGGATCAGCCGTTTGGATCAGTTCTCCGTTCGGCCCGCATAGTTGCATGCGCGGGCCGCAGACAGAGCACGCAATGGGCTGCGCATGAAAGCGCCGGTCGCCTGGATTCTCATATTCGGCCCGGCAAGCGGCGCACATTTGGAACGACGCCATCGTCGTCCGCGGGCGGTCGTAGGGCGCGCCGGTGATGATGGTGAGCCGGGGCCCGCAGTTAGTGCAGTTAAGAAACGGATAGCCGAAGCGGCGATCCTGCGGATCGAACAGTTCGCGAAGGCAATCGGCGCAGGTTGCGGTATCCGGAGAGAAAAAGACGGTCGCGCCGGTTTGGCCGTTGGCACTTGATTCAATACGAAATTGCCGTTCGCCCTGAGGTGAACGATTCTCGGACCATAGGCTTTCGATCTGGGCCAAGGGCGGCGCGTGGAAAACCAAGTCGGCCAAAAAACGCTCCAGCGAATCGGCTTCACCCTCGACTTCAATCTCTACGCTGCCGGTTTGATTCCGGACAAAGCCGCCAAGTTGCCGGCGCGTGGCGAGGCCGAACACAAAGGGTCGAAAGCCGACCCCCTGCACGATGCCGCGCACCACAATGGCCCGGCGCTCCATATTCAGCCTCCGATTGGAAGATCGGCGACGAGTGTGCAATAGCCGTGCCGGCTACGAGTCGCGCGCTGATGCGCTCGTTCATCACGAGGACGGCGGCGAGCGAATCTGATCGGCGACCTCCGCGGCCAACGGAGTGCCGAGCGAGCGCAAGCCATCGATGACGCCCGCCCGATTGGCGCCCGGTTGATTCTGGCTCATCTTCCATTTGCCCTGCAAGCGCGTGATTACCATTTCGATTCCGACGATGGCCTCGAGGCGACTTTCGATGTAATCCGCCGGCGCATCGGACGCGCTCCACGGCTGGGGCAAACTTGATTCATGCACCGCCGTCAGTCGTTCGACCAGCGACTTAACCCAGTTGGCGTCGTCCATGATACGCAGGAATCCGTACGCGTGTACGACGGCGTAGTTCCAGGTGGGCACGACGCGACCCGTTTCCTTTTTTGTGGCGTACCAAGAAGGACTGATATAGGATTCGGGTCCTTGAAACACTGCGAGCGATTCCACGTCTTGACGGGAATCGGACCAGAGCGGATTGGCGCGAGCAACATGCCCTTGCAGCGTTCCGAGCGGCGCCGGCGATGCACACAAGAGCAGCGGAACATGGTTGGCGACAATTTGTCCTTCTCGGTTTAGAGTGACGACCATTGCCAAGGCATGCCGCCGCATCAAATCATGGAGGATTTCGAGCCGAGATTCTTCAAAATGGGCAGGCGTGAACATGCTATCCAACATAGCCTCTGGACACGCTGATTTCCACGACGGCGCTGCGCGGGTTGGCTCTTCTGTGGCCGCGCGCTAAAATAGTCAACGCGTCATCATGAAACGAATATCCATGCTGGGCTCGTGTTTTCTGCTGGTGTCGGCTGCGCTCGCGGCGGAGCCGGAACCACAGGCTTTTGTCGCGCACTCTGCAACCGGCGAAGCGGTTTCAGGGGCCATCCAGAGTCTGGCCAGCGATTGGACGGTCGCCCTTGCTGGCGAGATAGAGGCGAAGATTCCAGGCGTCGATTTAATTTCGATTCGGCACAAGGATGCGCTCTTGCCGCCGTTGCCCGCCGGAAGGCAGGTCATCTTCGCAAACGGCGACCGGTTGAGCGGCGACGTGCTGGCAATTGAAAAGGATCAAGTCCGCTTTCGAGTCATTCTGGGAACCGGCCGCGAAGCCGATCAGGAAATCGCGATCCCCCTTTCGGCGTTGGCGGTCATCTGGTTCCAATCGCCGCCGGCACATAATGATCCGACCCGACAATGGCTCAGCGAGAACCGCCGCAAAGATCTGGTGCTGTTGAACAACGGCGACGCGCTGTTTGGCTCCGTGATTGGAATGAAGACCGTTACCCAGCCGTTCCGTTTGAACGATGGCAAGCGCGAAACCAGCATCGAGACAAGCCACATCGTCGCCCTGGCCATGAACACCGACCTGGCACGCACGTTGCGGCCGCGCGGAACCTACGGCCGGCTGGTATTGGCCAACGGCTGCCGATTGGCGCTGCTGTCTGCGCACGCCGATGAGCGTGAACTTCGCGGCAAGACACTCTTTGGCGGTGAGGTTCGCATTCCCTGGGATCAAATTGTCAGTCTCGATATTCGACACGGCAAGGCGGTGTACTTGTCCGATCTGAAACCGAAGGCGTATGAGCACACGCCCTACTTGGGGCAGCGTTGGAATTACGAAATGGACCGCAGCGTGGCGGGTCTTCCCTTGCGACTGAAGAGCAGCTGGTTCGACAAGGGCATCGGCTTGCATTCGGAAAGCCGTTTGAGCTTCACGTTGAACGGAAATTATCGTCGCTTTGAGTCGCTGGTGGGCCTCGACGACCAAACCGGCCACGGCGGGGCGGTTCGCATTGCCGTTTTGGCCGATGGCAAGCCGAAGGACCTTGGCGCCGCTCGTGATTTGTCATTTGCTACAGGACCGCGCTTGATTCATGTGGACATCATGGGAGCGAAAGAACTCACATTGGTCGTCGAGTTCGGACCCGGCGCTGATATCTGCGATCATGTGGATTGGGCCAATGCGCGCGTGATCAAGGAGTGATTCGCGCCTCATGTTTATTGTGAGGTCAATGCGACCGGCCTTCTCAGCACGCAAAAGGCGGGCGGCCGAATCCTCGGCACAATCGTTACCGTTGGTACGTCTCGTCATGGCTCCGGCCCCCCAGGCAAAATCTGCTCAAACTGCGCCTGATTTGCGGGCTGGGCAAGGTATAATGACAGTCGCTATGGCACGAAGGTTGACGGCCGCTTTGATCGTAAGCGTGCTTTCGGCCGGAACGTTGGTCGCGGCAGACCCACCACGACCAGCTTCCGAACCGATCAAGGTGATGCCGCGCCCGGTCGACAGTGGAAAACTTCCAGGCGGCGCCCTGGTTATTCCAAATAGCGATGCGAAGGAGGGGCTCAAAAGGACCGATGCCGTCGTCCTCTCGGCCGAAGAATACCGAAAGTTGCTGGATACCATCGAGCAGTTGAAAAAACAGGTAAACCCGGACAAGCCGGAGATCCCGAGTGTTTGCCGGCTCTCTGGAAGAATTGAGTTGCGCGGTCAGCAAGACGTCGCCAAGATCCAGGCGACATTCGAGTTTCGCACGACGACGCCGCGAGCGGTGATCACTCTCGGCTGCCGAAAGGCTGGCGCGATTGGTGCCACCATCGATGACGGCCAGCTGCCCTTGCTGCAAAACGGCGACGACGGCTACACGGTGGTGGTGGAGACTCCCGGCACCCACAAAGTGGTACTGGAACTCGAAGCGTCGGTTGCGGCGCGCGGGGCTAGCGGCAACGAGCGCGGCTTCACGCTGCATTTGCCTGGCTCGCCCATCACCTTAATCGACCAGTTTGAATTCCCCGCTGCGGTCACGCGCGTGCGCCTGGGGCGCTTGGCGCCGGCGACGGCGGCCATGAACCCTCCGCAGAACCTAAGCGCGCCGACATTGCAAAAGCCGGCGGCCGGAGCGCCGGGCGTAGTGCTCGGCCAGGTGGAAGGCATCGAACTTTACTGGGATAACCCGACTCCACAAAAGTCGGCCGATCCGTTGCCGGTTGCCGAGGCAGCCGTTGCCGTTCGCCTCGATGAAACCAATATCACCACGACGACCCGCCTGACGCTGAAGACGATTCGCGGCCGAATGAACGAATGGAAGATCCAGGCCCCGGCGAATGCTTCCGTCACCGTCGAGTCGGGCGATCCGGAGACGATGCCCACGCTCGCGCGTGGCAAAGAAGAGAAGGGAAGTTGGCTGGTGCAGGTGCACGACCCGCGGCAAGACGAAGTCACACTGCTTATCGAGCAACAAGTGCCGCGCAAGGGGCCCGTTGCGGTCGGACCCGTCGTCGTTCCGGGCGCTTTTCGCCAGCAGGGCACGATCAGTATCTTCGCGCCGAGCCAACTGCGGCCGCTGGTGTCTCGTTTGCGGCCCGATGTTTCACGTCAGGCGGCGCCGGAGGACGCGAACGCGCCGGATGCCGTTTACGCATTCGGCAGTCGATCGTTGAATGCCGGCGCGCAAAATACCCCGTGGTTGTTCCTGGACGCCGAAACCCTGCGCGGTGAAGTGCAAACGCAAACCACGCAGACGCTAACTCTTGCGGACGGTGGCTGGCGGCTCGTGCTAGAAATCCGCGCGAACCCCATTCGCACCGAAATCGACCACCTCGATCTGGACATCCCATCGGAATTAGAAGGATTGCAGGCCAGCCCGCCGGCGCTGGTCGCGGGCTTGGAATCAGTGCCAACCTCGTCACCTCAGCGCTGGCAGTTACGGCTGGTGCGGCCGCGCAGGACCGAATTCAGCTGCAAAATCGAAGGCTTCTTTCCGGCGCGTTCGGGGGCCAACCAGGCGAGCTTCATCTTGCCGCGAGTGCTGCAGACTCAAGACCGGGACGGGCGCGTTCAGGTTTACGTTCCGGAAGGGCTAAAAGTGCGCGGCCAGGTGCATGAATGGGACCGCGATCGAGTCAGCGAATCGAGTCGGCCATTGACAACAAATCTAGCGAATGCAGCCGCCGGCGCCGGGGCGACTACCTCCCGAACACCGGCCCAGATTGACTTGGCCTGGTCGCCGGTGCAAATACAGTGGCAAATGGAGTCGCTGGTCGATGTTACCCTGGGGGAGCGGCAAGCGCACATTCGGCAGCGACTAACCTTTCCGCCGGCAAGTTCCACACGGAATTTGGTGCTTCGTCCTACCACCGGCGTGGCGCCGATGGCATTTCGCGTCTTGGAGGGGGCTACGCTCGCCTCATCCGGTATGGAATGGGTGCTCGCAATACCGCCTGAAACCGGCGGCGTGCAAGTCGTCTCGGTGAGTTATGCCGTGCCGTTGCGCGTTCGCGAGCAACCGGCCGTCGGCCCGGTGGCCGATCTTGGTTTGCTTTGGCCCATTTCAGCTACGCAATGCGACACGCGCGTGCGCTTTTCGAGCGCGCCGGCCGTCCACCTTCAGCCCAAATTGGCCGGCGGCCCCTGGGAAGTGCTGCCGCTGGAAGCAGTAGCTGGGCAAGAGACCTTACCCCAATTGGTCTTGCAGGGAAGCGGCACCTTGCTGCCGTTGACATTGCAATTATCGGAATGGTCCGGTTTGCCGCCGCCGCCGCTGAACGTGGATCGCGTGTTCGCCCAAGTGCTGCTGGGCGATAATGCCCCCTCGTCGTACCGCATCCGCTTATTCGTCCGAAGCGCCAACGCGCCATTTCTGGAGATGGAAATGCCGGAAAGCCCAGCCGCCATCGGCCTGGAGGCATGGCTCAATGGCAATCGGCTTGACTCACTGCCGCCATCGGTAGCGGCAAACATCGTGCGGTTTCCCTTGGAAGAAGGCAAGGATCAGCTTCTGGAATTGCGATATCATCTGTCCAGTCCATCGGACGGAAGACTCCATTGGACTTCGGCAATTACGCCGCCCACCCTACGTGGTTCCGTGCTGATAGGCGCCGCGCGTTGGCAAATTATCGCGCCGGAAGATGGAGTTCTACTCCTCGATGGCTCGCCCCTTCAGACGGAATGTATCTGGTCGTTTCGCAGAGTGTTGCCGGAGCGACGGCCGGCCTTTTCGACCGCACAGCTCGAGACCTGGCTGCGTACGGGAGCGGACCCGCAAGCCTTGGATGAAGGATCGAGCCAGGGTACGACCCTGGAAGCGCGATCGTCGAATCTAAACTCTTTCGGGCTTGCGCGCATTCCCAGGGTCGTTTGGCTATTGGGCTGTTCCATAATTGTGCTGCTGCTCGGCCTGTTCATGGCGTTGCTTGGGCGGATGCCAAGATGGTTCTGGGCAGCGCTCGTCAGCGCGCTGGTCGCTGCCGGCGCGTGGGTACTGCTCGCAACCGAATCGGCGCTCACGTTTTTGGCCGCAGCACCGCCTGGCTGGCTCGTTTTGGCGCTGGCCCTGACATTACTTTGGTGGCTGCGGCGGCGCTATCAGCGCAAGGTCGTGTTTTTGCCCGGCTTTGCGCGCTCCGAACCCAATTCTGCATTGGCTCGGCCGGTGGGCAGCAACCATCGGCAGCGGGAACCGTCAACCGCCGAGGTCCGGCCGGCATCATGACTTGGCAGTTGTCCCATCTGTGGTGCAAGCGCGCGCTGACCAGCAGCGTGGTCTCGGTGCTTTTCATCCCGTTGCTCGGGCCAGCATTTTCGCGCGGCCAACCATCGCTTCCCGATCCGCTGCCCATCCAGCGGATGGAATTACCCGTCGAGCGCATTCCCACGGAGATGGACAATGTTCGCCGCAACGTGCTGAAACAAATGGCGCAAAAGAATTTCGACGATCTCGTTCAGCAAGCGGCCCAAGCGCGCGAAGCGGAACGCGCCGCCCCACGGCTGGTGGAAGCGCGCTACCGGGCCGTGCTGCAAGACGATGGGTTAATCGGCAACGCGGAATGGAAAATCATTCAGAGGGCCAACGGACCGGGACGGTTGTCGTTGCAAGCGCTCCAACTCGCACTGCGAAAAGCCCGTTGGACCAATAATCAGCCGGCACGGCTGGGATTTCTGGATGACCGGCCGAATGCACCGCTCGAACTGTGGGTGGAAAAGCCGGGAGAACAAGCGTTGGCGCTGGAATGGTCCGCGCGAGGCATTCCGCAACCGGGGGGCTGGCGCTTCGATCTGCGTATGCCGGCGAGTCCCGTGCTGGGGCTCGAGCTGGATTTGCCGGCCGGCGATACCCTGATCGCCGATGGCGATGGCATTCGAATTTCCGGTCCCTTGCCGGCTACAACTGCGAATCGGAGCCTGTGGCATGTATCGCTCAGCGGCGTCACCACGAGCGCGCAGGTTCAGTTGCCCTTTCTGGTATTGCGCCCGGTGGAAGCCGGCCAACCGGGGCCCCTAGTTCGCTACGGCACGAATGCGGTCCAGCGCATTCTCGCCAATGAGGTGGAATCGGACTTTGAACTCGATCTGACCGTTTCGAGCGGTGGGATTCGCCAATTCACGGTCGATCTGGATGCCGGTCTAAAACCTCGCGATGTGGTGGTTTCCAGTCTCGAAGGTTGGGATACCCAAACTGGGCCAGGGGGAACCACGCATTTGCTGATTCGCCTGCGTGAGCCGCTGATGGGCGGCAAAGCCACAATCCGAACCGTGAGCACGTTGCCGGGGCCCGACATGGCTTGGACAAGCCCGGGCGTGCGCGTTGTCGGAGGAATTGCGCGCGGCGAATCGCTGCAACTCCGTATTCATCCGGTCTGGCAACTTCAAGATTGGAAATCGGGTCGATTCCGTCTCGCCAACGTCCAGACCGCGAGCGATCAATTCCAAGTCCTCACCTTGCAAGAAAGTGGGCTTGGGCCAGACCAACCCGCCCGGCCGGAAACAAAACTGCGCGCCATCGATGCTGTTTTCGATCTGCGGCAAACCATGGATTGGCGAATTGAGCCGGACGCCATGACGGCAATCGTGCAGTTGGCTTGCCAGGTCCGCCGGGGCTCGGTCTATGAATTGCCGATTGTTTTCCCCAGCGTCTGGGAGCTGGAACAAGTTGAAATCGCTACGTCCGATAGCGGTGTGCGGAGCCGTTTTCAACCCAAAACAGGGCCTGGACAGAGCATGTTGCACCTGGAGTTCCGTCACCCGATCAGCGCCCGCGCGGAAAAAGCCGATGAGGCCGGATCATTCCATTTCACTTTGCGCTTTCGTGCGCCGGCCCCGCGCTGGAACTCGGCCAACGAAGGAGCCGGGATATCGATCCCGTTTCCGCAGTTGCACGTTCTCGGCGCACGCCAGCGGGATGAGCGCCTGGGCATCCGCCTGCATCCGACGCTCATTGGTTCGGCCATCACGGATGCCAACCTTGCGGCCTGGGACAGCCCGGATCGATTGGCCAATGGAGATTCAACGCGGCCCGATTTCTACTACGCTTTCCAGGGCCATAACCGCGACGGCACGTTGCAAGTGCGCACGCGGCGCAGCCGCTTCCAGGCGCGCTGTCATTCCGAGGCGACCGTTGTCGGCTCGCAATGGCGTCTGGAGCACCGATTGGAATTGATTCCACGAAACGGAAAGGTTCAAGAGGTCCTGATCGTCTTCTCGACGGCTCCTCCCGCCAATTGGCAAATTCAGGTTACGGGTCAGCAGGCGGATGTGCGACTGTGGGAGGCCCTTCCCATCAACCAGGTGCAGCATTACTGTCCCGCGTTGGCCGCATCATCCGTCTGGAATTGGATGGCAGCTGTGCAAGCGCCTCCTACTGGGCAAACTCAATGGTGGCGTCTGGTCTTCGATCGGCCATTGCAAGAACCGGTTACATTGGAATTGAGTAGTACCGGACCGGCGGACAACAGTGTCGATTTGCCGCTGCTACTGATGCCGGGAGCCGACTCGTTTGAAGGCCATTTGCGAGTGCAAACATCGCCCGGACGGCGTTGGGAATTTGCACCGCCGGGATTGCAAGAACTACCAGCCGATTATTCGCGAACTTCGAACTCGTTTTCCGCGGTCTGGCCGCAACGCGAGTTCGAGTATCGAACAGCCGCCGCCGCATTGCACTTACAGTCCGCAGGAGAGCGGCAAGCCTCGATCGTGCGTTCGGAACCAGCAGCTCTATTTCTCCAGCCACGGTCCGACCAGCGTTTGTTGGTCGCGTTCTCTTTTGTCGTATCGGGCTGGGAAGAGACCAGCTTGCCCGTGCTGCTTCCAGAAGGAGCCAGGCTGGTTACCGCCCGCGTAAACGGGCACGACGTTTCGGTTGCCAGGGCAGAAACGGGCAGCATCCATCTTCCCTGGATGCCGTTTCAGGCACGAAACCAGGGTGAAATAGCATTTGAACTACCTTTCCACGGCAACCGCATGTCAGCAAAATGGGAAGCGCCGATTCCCACGTTGCCGTTCGAAGTTAATATCCAGCAGTACTGGGACCTTCCAAACGACTTGGTCCCAGTCGATGGCGATTCCGACTGGCAACCGCTCGCCAAAAATGCAGTGACGTTTCCCGCTCCGCTTGCGGCACCGAGCAATGTCTGGCAAGCCCGGCCAGGACACGAGCGTTTGACGCTGGTGGTCGTCCGACCGCTGTTGGTCCATGCGACAGGTTGGCTGCTGGCGGGCTTGCTGGCTGCGCTGGCGGTCTCCAGCCGGACGAATGGCTGGCAATGGAAGCGTGCGCTTTTGATCGCCGCGCTGGTCGTGGCGGGCTGGGCGTGGATCTGGCTGCCTTCCAGCTTGTGGGGGCTGGCACTCTGGCCGCTGCTGATGGGCGGGCTTATCCTTCTGGTCGCCGTTATTCGCGCCTGGAGTCTGTACCGTCCGCGCCGGTCGGCAAGCGGATCGGCCGTTCGGCCTCGATCCAGCGTTATCGTTTCCAGTTTTATAATCCTGTGCGCGTGGAACCTCGCGGGAGATTCGGCCCCCCCGGCGCCAACACCCGTGTACGTTTTGCCTGGGCCGCCCGAGAAACCGGCGGCCCGCACCGTGCTGGCGCCACCCGAGCTGATCGACCAGCTCGAGTCGCTGCGCCATCGCCTGATTCCGAGCGGCGCTATGCTGCTGGAAGCGCGTTATGACGGCCGCATCGGGGACGACGTCGCGAATTTTGAGGCGCATTTTCAGATTCAATCCTGGAGCCAGGAAAAAGCGGTAGTCACGTTGCCGCTGAGCGGCATTCAATTGCGGCAAGCGCTACTGGATGGCACGGATGCCTGGCCGCGTTCTTCGGGCGCCGACCGGCTGGCCTTTGACGTGAGCGGGAGCGGCTCGCATTTGTTGACCTTGCGCTTCGCGGTTCCGGTCACCGGGACCAGCGAGTGCGAGGCGCGCTTTGGCATACCGGAGTTACCGATCACCAAGTTGACCGTGTCGGCCCCGGCAGGAGTGACGCGCTTGCAAGCTCTTTCCTGGAAGGGCGCGCAACAGTTGCAGATGCAACCGGAGCCAAAACTCGAAGCCGACTTGGGCCGTGTGCAAACCGTCCACTTGCTCTGGCAAGCGCCGGGCGCTCCCACAACCTCGGCTCCGGTTTCCGTGCAAGAGGTTCATCTTTGGGATCTGTCCGAAACCACGGCTCGATTGCAGAGCGTGTTCCGTTACACGCTTGGCAGCCAGTCGATGTCCGCTTTCGAAATCGACGTGCCGGCGGAGCTGGAAGTGGCTCAAGCGGCGGTCCGTGCGGTGGACAGTCGCGTCGTCTCGCCAAGCCAAACCGGGCTGAAAGATTGGCGTTGGGATATTCAGGGATCAAAGCGACGGCTGCATCTGGAATTGCCGTTCCCACTGAGCGGCCAGGTTCAACTTCACCTGGAACTGCTGAGCCGGCAAGCGCTGGGGCGGCACCCGGCGCTGCCGGTGCCGATTGCGATCGGCCTGCTCGACCGGCAGACGTTCCTGGCCTACCGCTTGCAAGGCGTGCAAGCGAATCTCATGGAAAGCCCTGGCTGGAGCAAGATCTCCGAAGATTCGTTTTGGCTGAAGACATGGCTGCCGTTGCGAGCCGAGCCGCGCTCGCAGCGGCCCGCGCAGGCCTTCGCCCGTGAACGCGATCGGCAGGGAGTCGTACGCCTGGCGCTGGTGCCCCCGCCCGCCAAGGGCCATGGCGAGCAGCGTTTGAACTGGATGGTGGGTCCGGGCCGTGCGGAGCTGTCCGCAACAGCACGCTGGGCGGATGTGCCGGTGCCGGGGTTGTTGCAATGGGAAGTTCCCGCCGGTATTCATGTGGATGAGATTCGGGCGCCGAATCTGCGTTCCTGGTCGCGCACCGGCTCCCGTTTGCAGATCTGGCTCGATTTCGCGGACCAGATGCTGACCGAACAGGGAATAGTGGTCCAACTTACCGGGTGGCTGCCGCGGCCTTCCCACGAAGCAGAACAGGAAAAAACACCGTTCGCACTGCCCAGTTTGCGCCTGCATGGTTTGGCCGAGCAAACGACAACGGTGCAGGTCAAGACGCGTAATGGATGGCGGTTGATCCCGGAAGAGATGCATGGATTCCTGCCCGCGCCGGATGCCGATTTGCCTGGCTACCGGTGGACCGGTTTTGTCAGTGCGGTGGACCCTCGGGCCGTCTTTCGCCAGCTTCTCGCTGCCGGTACTGCGGACGCAAATATTCTAACTTCGGTTGATACAATCGGTCGGCAATTTCAGTTTCAGTCCTGGATCGACATGACAATCCCGGCAGCAGTCAAATCAAATGGGCCACAATCCGTTGTGCTGGAGATTCGGCGCTCATTGGGCTGGAATCCGCAACTGGAATTACCGGCCGGTTGCCGGCTGCGGGAAACGCGCACCGATGTCGGCGTAACGGCCTGGACATTGGACCTGTTGCCTGGCCGGCACCTCATCCGAGTGTTTGGCCGCCGGACAATCAATGCGACTGATGATTTTGCCGTTCCGGCGCTTTCGATTCGGGCGTTGCACGCTCGGCCGGCCGACGTACGGAATTGGATTGCGGTTTCGCGCCGCGATTTGGAGCCATGGGCGTTGTCCGGACTGTCGCCGTGCCAGTCAGCTGAATTGCCCGAAATTCTTTCGAACCGTGACAAGTCCTCGTCCCAAATTTGGAGAGTAACGCAGGAAGATTGGCGCTTGCGTGTGCAACCGGCGCCAAGCACCGTGGGCAGGCCCCAGGTCCTGGCCGAGGCGCAAGCGGCCGTTGAACCCGCCGGAGCTTGGTTGCAAGAAGGTCGATTCTGGATCGTCCAGCAGACTCAAGCAGAATGGGCGATTACGCTGCCTGGCAGCTCTCAACTGTTGTCGGCGTGGTTCGATGGGCGAGAACTCGCTGCGACCGGTCAAACGCTCCGGTGGACCGCAAAACCGGGATTGCATCTTCTGCGGCTCGTTTGGAATACCGGTTCATCCCTTGCGGAAGCCGAGCCACGCTTTGAACTGCCAACCCTGCAATTTGCCGGGCAGCCGATTTCAGTGACTCCGGTGGCTTGGACGATTCGTCGTCCGGAAGGTACCGAATTAATCACGCGTGGTGGCCCCCCGCGCATCAGCCCGCTTGCCGCAGATTTGCGAGTGGCAGAAGCGGAGCTGGTGATGCTGCGATCGCCTTCTGCGCACGGATCGGCGACTTCGCTGCAGTGGTTACAGGATGACGTACAACGACTTCTCGCTTCCGCCGAGCAAGACCTGAACAGCTCTTCGGGCAAGTTTGCGAACGAAACGGGACCGAACGGGCAGCAATTGGCCGAATGGTTCCAACAACTTCGCAGTCAACTTTCCGATTCGGCGCCCGGAGCCAGGTTCCACCGAAAGGATCTTCCATATGCCGCGGTCTTCAGTGCGGGCGAACCCTATTGCTGGCAAGGGAATCAGAAATCGCTGGTTCAAGTTCGCGTGGTTTCCCAGGCTCCGTCTTCGGTGGTCAGGTGGGTTGCTACCGGAATCGTCGGGCTTTTCTTGCTACTGGGATTGTGGAACCCCGGCCGGAAGTCAGAGACCCCAGCCGTCAAGAGTTAACGAGTCGGGCCATTTGACGCCAATTCCGAAGTCTATCCCACGATTTTTGACTTTGGATTCCCTGTTCCGGCCGCGCACACTTCGGCTTGTTTCGGCTTCATAATCCCGCTATATGCCCGCCGCGTGATCACGAAACCCACGGAGGGGATAAGTATATGTTCGGTATCAACTTCAAGGCGGGCACCCGCTGGTCGGCCACGCTGGCACTGGCCGCCATGGGCCTGGTCGGCTTCGGCCTCGGCGTCTGGTCGGCCCGCACCGGCGAGGTGTCTGCCCAAACGCCGCAAGTCACCCCGGTTTCCGGTCCGGGCCAATCCGATTACTCCAAGCGCGTGGTCGCCTATATCTATGACAACATCCCGGTGACGCGCGAGGAACTGGGCGAATTCCTGATCGCCCGGCACGGCACCAGTGCCGTCCAATTACTGGTGAACCGCAAGATCATCGATCATGCCTGTGCCAAGCACGGCGTCAAGGTCTCACCTCAAGAAGTGCAGGCCGCTATTGAAGAAGATTTGAAGCAACTCAATGTCGATCGCGCCACGTTCGTCAAACAATTCCTGAAGCAATACAACAAGACGCTTTACGAGTGGCAAGAAGACGTGATCAAACCGCGCTTGCTCTTGAAAAAGCTCTGCGAGCAGGAGATCAAGGTTAACGAAGAAGAGATGAAAAAGGTATTCGAGTCGCAGTACGGTGAGAAGGTGGAATGCCGGATCATCGTTTGGCCGGCCGGCCAGGAAAAAATTGCGTACCAGATGTACGATGCGCTCCGCAAAAGCGAGGGGGAATTTGATTCTGCGGCTCGCAATCAGGCAATCCCCGCGTTGGCGGCAAACGGTGGCCGGATTTCGCCCATCGGCCACTTTTCGGCGGATAATGACTTGGTCGAAAAGATCGCTTTCAAACTCAAGCCGAAAGAAGTAAGTGAACTGTTCGTAATCCCGAATCAGGGTACAGCCGTTCTCCGTTGCGAACGCAAGATCCCCGCGCTCTACAAGGACGACGCTGAGCGCGAACAGAAGTACAAGACCGAATACAAAAAGTTTTACCAGGCTGTCTTCGACAAGAAGCTGGAGAAAGCGATTCCGCCGCTGTTCGCGAAGTTGAGCGAAGAGGCAAAACCAAATATTGTTCTTCAGCACGGCACGAGTGATCAGGACGTCATCAAAGCCGTGGAAGAAGAATTGAAGCTGATGCAGGCTCCTGAAAAGGGGCTGGCCCCGGTTCCGGGCAATGCCGCTCCGCCGGCCATGCCCGCGCCGCCCGGCAAGCAATGATGAGGGGAGAGGGGGGAAGCCCTCGTGCGCTTCTCGCAGGCGCACGGGGGCGTTTTTGATTTGCCGCTTGCGGCTTCGCCGGCGCTATTTCTTTTCCAGAATTTTGGGTACCGCCTTCAGAACATCGGCACGAGCTGTATCATTCAATTCTCCGGCCCGAAACGCGAAATTCGCAACGACCTTCTGTTTCACGAATAAGAGAATCGTCACCTCGGCATCTTTGTTTAGCCGGTAGCTCGGCGGGCCGTCGTTGTCTTCAAACACTCCGAGCGGCAGATTCCGGATGGCGTGCTTCTGGCCCCACTGCACCACTTGCGGGTCCATCTTCGGTTGATTGTCGCTTATGAACGTAACCCAGCCCCGCAGCGGAACATTTTTTGGATCGGCCACCGCTTTGTCCAAGTCTGCGGCTAGCTTGCCAAGATCATCAGAAGGCTTGCGCGCGAAGATGATGACGGCAGGCTTGTCTTCAGTCTGGCAGATGAAGCACGTGCTTTGGCCACGCTCTTTGCCCGTTGAGACCACGAAGGAATAGGGGCCGGGCTTTTGGCCCGGCGCCAAGCCGGAGACGCAAAGCTCTTGCGCGCGAGCCACAGCTAATTCAGAAAGGACAAATACGCCGCAAAAAACGTAAACGACTACACGGTTCACCGTTCTCCTCCGCTGCTTGCGCCCACTTGCGGCATTTCCACAATCATCTTTCGATATTCGTCTTTCAGGCTCAGGAACTGGTCCACGTCGGCTTTCCGCCAGAATTTCTGCGCCAGCTTGCCGTAGCGTTCAGCCTCATCCGTGCGGCCCTCTTTCTGGCAAAGCGCTTGCAACCCCAGGGCGGCCCGCACACTGCCGGGATCGTGGGCCAGCGCTTCGAGAAATGCTTCCTCGGCCACAGGCAACTTCCCGCATTCCAGCGCGGCGGTGCCCCAAACTTCCATAAAGTATGCGCCATTGCCCCAGGCATGATGGCCAAAGTCGTCTTTGGTTCGCAACACGACGCGCTGAAGCAGCTTCAGCCCTTCATCGGCTGCACCTTGTTTGCAAAGCAGCAGGCCCTGCGCCTCGTTCAAACGATCCTGGAAAAGCTTGTCATTCCGTTTGTCGCGTGCCGCTTGCCGCAGGACATCGACTTCCGCTGTTGCGCGGGAAAGATCGCCCTGCTTCAAATAGACTAGTGCAGCCAAATAAGCTGCAGTGGTCTTTTCCGGCTTGCGATAATGCTCGACGACTTTTAGCGCTTCGTCCCAGTTGCGCTCGCCCACGTGCAGGCGGAACCACGGCAGCCAATGCGAATAGTTTGCCTTCTGCGCTTCCTCTTTGATTTTCCGCGCCTCGGCGTACCGCCCATCGTGAACCAGCGAAATCGTCAGGATTTCCAGATGATGCGAAAACTGAAAATCCTCCGAAGGCTTGACGTTCATCTCCTTGTGATAAGCGCGCTCCAACTCGATGGCCCGGGCCGAGCGGTCGCAGGTCTTGTCCCAGCGACCTAGCCGCGTAGCTAAATGCGCCTGCATGTGGAACGGATGGGGAATGCCCGGCGAAGATTCGATGTACTTTTCGGCATAGGGCCAGCCCAACGCTGGCCGGCGGATGTTTTCGTAATAGTGCACGAGTTCGTGATTCGCGCCGGGGTGCAGCGGATTGATTCGCAACAGGGCCTTGTAGTAGGGAATCGCGGCTGGGCTATCGCTCAGCTGCGCTCGGTAATACCACGCTTCCTGATCGTCGTCGTATAGCACGAGCAACTCGTCGATGGTCTTTTGCGCCGATGATTTGCGTGCGTCCGGCCCCACGCCTTCGAGCAGACCTTTCTCTTGCAATCGAGCCGTGATAAGCATGTGCTCGCGATGATCGGCCTTCGGCAGAAGCTCCTTCGCCGTCTTGAGTGCCGCCATCTGGTCGCCCTTGCCCCACTTCTCCATCGCCCGCGACAGGCACCACCAGGCCATCGGGCAATCGTGGTCTAGCAGCGTGGCCGTCTCAAATGAGCGAGCGGCCTCCATCCAGACATACGAGTAGAAGTAGCCAAGCCCCTGATCGATGAACGCCTGGCATTCCGCCGACGGCGTGCTCACGCGATAGCGATACACGCACAGATTCGGAATGAGCTTGGAGCGTGCCAGGCCGGTAAGCGGCATTTTCGATTCGGGCGGTTTTTCTTTGGCCTCGGCTGGCGGGGCCGAAAGTACCAAGGCGAGGCCGAGCGCGGCGGGAACGGAAAGCATGTAGATTCTCACAAAGGCGGGAGATAATCATTCTCCGATTGAAGTCATCTGCTGTCCAGTCCCTTGCTTGCGCTGCGGCTTCTAAACTTCAATCACCATCGCGACCGCATTGCCGCCGCCGAGACACAATGCGGCGACGCCACGTTTCGCTCGCCGTTGTTTCAAGGCGTAAATCAATGTCACCAGCACGCGGGTGCCGGAAGCGCCGATGGGATGGCCGAGCGCCACGGCCCCACCGTGAACATTCACCCGGCTTTCCTCGAGACTCAGACCGCGATTGCACGCCAGCGATTGGGCCGCGAAGGCCTCATTCAATTCGAAGAGATCGATATCCGAAATCTTTAGCCGTGCTTTCTCCAGCGCCATTCGTACCGCGGTCACCGGGGCGATAAAAATATCCTTCGGGGCGACGCCGCTGGTGGCGTAGGAGATGATCTTCGCCAGCGGCTTGCGACCCAGTTTCGCGGCCGCCGATTCGGAAGCGACGACTACCGCAGCAGCGCCATCGCTTAGCTGCGAGGAGTTGCCCGCCGTCACGCAGCCATCGGCTCGAAAGGCCGGTTTGAGTTTCGCCAGTGCCGCGGTCGTTGTTTCCGGCCGCATGCCTTCGTCACGAGAAACGGTGCGCGCCTTCGGGCCGCTCCCCACCGTTACCGGCACAACTTCGTCGGCGAAAGCACCGCCTTCCCAGGCCGCCGCTGCCCGCTGATGGCTCTGAGCGGAAAA
>DATGHS010000367.1:0-2616 GCA_035307785.1 Gemmataceae bacterium | reverse complement strand
ACGCAGCCGCTGGACGAAGCCGGGCAAGCGGTTCTGGAAGCGGAGCATTTCTTGAAAGAGCGACTGCCGGAAGCGATCATTTTGCGCTTCGCAGGCATTTATGGCCCAGGCCGCCTGCTGCGCGAGGACAGCGTTCGGGCCGGCGAACCGTTGCCGACCGATGCCAATCTTTGGCTGAACTTGATCCATGTGGAGGACGGCGCTACTGCCGTCGAGCGCGCGGAGCGGCGCGGACAACCGGGGCAGATTTACAATATCTGCGACGACCACCCCGTGCAGCGCGGCGAGTTCTTTCAACATCTCGCCCATTTACTCGGCGCACCGGCGCCGACGTTCGACACCAGCGTAGTGGCCGGCAACAGTGCGAACCGCCGCATTAGCAATCGCAAAATGCACGAAGAATTGAAAGTGCCGCTCCAGTACCCGTCGTTTCAGGAGGGCTTGGCCGGGTCGCTGGCCGATCACTTGCTCGTCTGAACGCGGTACAGGTTTTTTTCCGTGCGGATGTAAAGCGCCCCGTCGGCCGCGGCATAAGAGGCCAGCGCGCGTTCCTTCAAGTCATTGCGGGCAAGCTCTTCGAATTGCTTGCCCGCTTTGACTACGACGCCGCGGCCCTGTTCGCTGAGGAAGTAGATCTTTCCGTCGGCAAACAGCGGCGAAGCGGAGAATGCTCCGCCTAAGCTTTCCGACCAGTACACGTCACCAGTGCGCGCGTTTAAACAAGTGGCCGTGCCCTTGTCCGAGACGAAATACAATTCTTCACCGACCAGCAACGGCGATGGATTCAACGGCGCATCGCGCTTCAGCCGCCAGGCAACGTGCGTGTTCGTGACATCGCCTTTCCCATCGGGCCGGATGGCCAGCAGTTGCGGTGCATCGTAGCCGCTGGAAAGGAACACGAGTCCTTGTCCATAAACGGGTCGCGGCACTACGGAATAGCCTTCGTAAGCCACTTTCCAGATTTCTTCACCGGTCTTGGGATCGTAGGCGATCACGCCGCCGGAACCGGGCAGCACCACTTGCTTGCTGCCATTTACTTCAATCGCGAGCGGTGTGCAGAACGAAAAGTGCTTGAAGTAATCGAAGGAACGCGGCGTCTTCCATTTCACTTTCCCATCGGCCGCGTTTAGTGCCGCCACAAACGGATCGCTGCCCCCGTCGCAACTGAAGATGAGCAGGTCGTCCACCAATTCAGGGCTGCCGCCGTTGCCATGGACAGGCGGGTACTTCAACTCGCGGTTCTTCCAGATCACTTTGCCGTCGAGGTCGAGGCACGCGGTTCCCTGGTGGCCGAAGTGGACGTAAAGCCGGTTGCCATGGACAATGGGCGTCGGGCTGGCGTGGCTGTTTTTCGCCTGAATCTTGGGCGCCGTGCGGCCATCCTGGACAAAGACTTCGTGGTCCCACAAGACCTTGCCAGTGTCGGCATTCAAGCACAGAGCACGAAGCGACTGATCGCCGTTGCGAAGATCTTCGCCCTTCGGCACCGCGGTGGTCAGATAGACCTTGCCCCCGGCGACAACCGGCGACGACCAGCCCGTGCCGGGAATCGGCTTCTTCCAGACGACATTCTGCTCGCGGCCCCACTTGATGGGCAACGGCGGACCTTCGTAAAGCCCTTGCGCGGTCGGTCCGCGAAACTCCGGCCAATCGGCGGCTGGGCTGAAGGAGACGAACAGAAGAGAGAATGCAAAGGCGGGAAGGAGGGTGTGTTTCATCCGGGATATGGTACGAACCAGAGCCGCTTGCGGCTTCGCGGGAAAAGCCCAGGGACTTCCGTCCCTGGGCTTTCGAGGGAATCAGAACAGCTCTTGGACCACTTTCTCATTCTTGTCCACCACGCGCACGGGGCGGCCCGCCGGCGTGTGGAAGTTCTTTTCGTAATCGATGCCCAGGGCAGTGCAGACGGTGGCCATGAAATCGACGCCGCTGATCTTGCGGTCAGCCACGTCGCCGCCCTGGGCGTCGGTGCGGCCGATGGCCTGGCCATTCTTCATGCCGGCCCCGGCCAGCAAGGTGGTCCAGGCGCGCGGGAAGTGATCGCGGCCGCCTTGCTTGCCGCGATTCGGCGTGCGGCCGAATTCGCCCATCCAGATTACCAGTGTCGAGTCGAGCATGCCGCGGTCTTTCAGGTCGGTGATCAGCGTGGACATGGCCGGGTCGACCTGGCCGGTCAGCTCCTTGATCTTGGCTTCGTTGTTGCGATGAGTGTCCCAGCCGCCAAGCGAGACTTCAACGAACTTTACGCCGGCCTCTACCAGTCGCCGGGCCAGCAGGCAGCCTTCGCCAAACTGATTCTTGCCATACGCTTCCCGCATCGACGCTGACTCGAGACTAATGTCGAAGGCTTTTGCCTTTTCGGAGTGCATGAGCGCGGCCGCGCGCTGATAAGTGGTCTGATGCGCCACGGCCCCCGGGGTCTGCACACGATCCACGAAGCCTTTTTCGAGTTCTGAAAGGAGATCGACCTTCTTGTCGAACCCATCGAGGCCGTCGAACGGTTTCATGTTTTCGATGCCCTTTTCCGGATCGCGGATTTCCACCGGTGAATGCAACGGCCCGGCATAGCCCGAGCCAAATGACTGTCCGCCGATAGAGAAAAAGTTTGGCAAGTCA
>DATGHS010000366.1:0-5775 GCA_035307785.1 Gemmataceae bacterium | reverse complement strand
AGAAGGACGGCGTTTCGTTGCATCTGAATATGGAGATTAGCCGCGAGGAGTATGAAGACCTCATTCGCTCGTGGCTCAATCGCACGATGGATTGCGTGCAGCACAGCCTCGATGATGCGCACCTTACGCCGCGGCAAATCGACAAGGTCGTACTCGTCGGCGGCAGCACGCGCATGCCGGTGATTGCGCGGTTGTTGGAACAGCGACTCGGGCAAGCGCCGCATTGCGAAGTGAATCCTGACTTGTGCGTCGCCATGGGCGCTTCCATCCAGGCGGGGCTCATCGGCGGCACGGAAGTCGGCTCGGTGCTGGTGGACATCACGCCGCACTCGCTCGGCATTCGCTGCCTCGATTTCCGCGATGCCGGTCCGTTTGGCCGGCCCTTTGAATACAAATTCGCACCTATCATCCGCCGGAATACCCCGTTGCCGGCTTCGCGCTCGGAAGCTTTCACCACCGTGACGGACCGCCAGCCCACCGTCGATATCGAGATTTACCAGGGCGAGCAGGAAGACGTGCGCCGCAATCATCGCGTCGGTCGTTTCACCATCGATGGCCTGGCCCCCGTGCCGGCCGGCAATCAAATCGTGGTGCAACTGGATTTAAATTTGGACGGCATCTTGCGCGTTTCCGCGCGCGAAAAGGTTACGGGACTGCAAAAGCATATTACCATCGAGAACGCGTTGCGCACCGTCAGCGACGAAGAGCGCGCCCTGGCAACGGAACGGCTGAACCGCCTTTGGGAAACCGCCGAGGAGGGCGATTTACCGGAAGACGATAGCCCCGGCACCGGCTATGAGGAACCGGAAGAGGAATTCGACGATGAATTCACCATGCCCGAGCTTGCCGACGCGCCGCGCGAAGGACAGCGCGAAACAGTGCAAGCGCGAGCACTACTCGAAAAAGCCGAGCGCATTCGCGACCGAGTTTCGCCGGAGGATCAGGCAGAGCTGAATCGGCTGATGGAACAGGTTCGGGTGAACTTGACCGACCGCAAATGGAACGAACTAACGGCTGCATCCAACGAGCTGACCGACGTGCTCTTTTACTTGGAAGACGTTTGAATTACGAAAGTCCAGGGACTTCCGTCCCTGGGCTTTCTTTTAGCGCCTTCGCGGAGCGGCTCACCAACGCCGGCCCGGCGAACACCATTCCAGAATACAACTCCACCAAATCCGCTCCGGCATGCAAAAAACCAACTCCATGTTCGGGCATCATGACGCCGCCGCAGCCGATGAGCAACCTGTCCGGGCCGATTAGCCGCCGCAACATTGTGACGACGCGCAGCGCTTCTTCGCGTAAGGGATCGCCCGAAAGTCCTCCTGGCAACTCATCCTTCCCGAGCGGAAAATGTTGCATTGCTAACCGCGCGGACGTATTGACGGCAACAAAACCGTCGCAGGCTTCCACTGCCAACAGCGGTTGCACGACACGTGCGAGCGACTCGGTCGTCCACAATTCCTGGTTTTCGTCTTCCGGCGGAAGTTTGACCAGCACCGGAGTCTGCCACGAGCGGCCGGTTGCCTGGTCTAGCCTTCGCGATAGTTGGATGATTGGCATTACGACGGTATCCGCCAGTTCCGCGCTTTGTAGAAGACTTCGCAGCCCGGGCGTGTTCGGCGAACTCAGGTTTACGACCAAGAAGTCGGAATGCCGATGCAGCGCTTCGGCCAATTGCAGCAATTCGGCCTGCGCAGTTGTTAGCGCCTCCGTCCGGTTGGTGCACCGTTTCAGGTTGCCCGGATGGGGGCCAATATTGCAAGCGACAGCCATGCCGTGCCGCCGTTCACGGGGAAAGCGCGCCAGATTTCGCTGCACCTGCGCCAAGCCGTGGCTGGTAAATCCGAGGCGGTTCCAAAGTCCGTGTAGCTGCAGTAACCTCGCCATGCGCAGCGAGACTTGGTTTCCCTGCCACGGCTCCACGAGAACGGTGCCCACTTCCACGAAACCCGCGCCGACCCGCTCGAGACCTGGCAGGCAAACGGCATTTTTGTCGAAGCCGGCTGCCACGCCGGCCCGGTTGCGAATGGTCAATCCGTGCCAAGAAAACGGATCTTCGACCTGCTCGCCATAGTGCCACGGCATTCGCAAGGACCAAAGTGCCAGGCGGTGCGCTAACTCCGGCGGAATTTGCCGTATAATCGGCCAAAGATGTCGGTATCGCAGCATAATAGACCGTTAGGCTACCTTCCTCGCGCGACCAACTAACAAACTCCCATGCCCGCACTTCATCTTGCGACTTTTGCGTCCGATGTCACGCCGCCGCTCGGACATCCGCTCTGTGGCGGCTGGATTGAACCCGTTCGTGCCGTGGATGATCCGCTCAAGCTCGTCGGAGTGGTCCTTTTGGGTGGCGGAGCGCCGGTCGTTCTGGCGGCGGTTGACTGGTGCGGCATCCGCAATGAGGCCAACCTCGTTTGGCGAAAAGCACTGGCCGAGGCCGCACATACGGTTCCCGACAATGTCGCTGTCCACTGTGTCCATCCGCACAACGCTCCGTTTGCCGACACGGAGGCAGAGGAAATCATCGAATCGGTTCCCGGGGCGCCGCCCTCCCTCGACCTCAAGTTTTTCGCGCAAGCCGTCAATCACTCTGCCGAAGCGCTTCGCGAGTCGCTCAAGAAAACCCGCCGGTTTAGCCACATCGGCGTTGGCCAGGGCCGGGTGGAGCAAGTCGCATCCAACCGCCGTGTGCTGGGTCCTGACGGTAAGGTGAAATACACCCGCACCAGCGCCACCAAGGATCCGCTCGCCCGCGCCGAACCGGAAGGACTAATCGACCCGTTCCTCAAGACGCTGAGCTTCTGGGACGGCGACCGACCCCTGGCCGCATTGCACTACTATGCGACTCATCCCATGAGTTATTATGGAGACGGCCGGGTTTCCAGCGATTTCTGCGGGCTGGCGCGCGAAAAGCGAAAAAAGGACGACGAATCGATTCTGCATGCGTACTTCACCGGCTGCGCCGGCAACATCACGGCCGGGAAGTATAATGATGGCTCGAAGGAATTTCGGCCGGTGCTGCGCGACCGAATTTACGCGGGCATGGCGGCTGCTTGGGAAACCACTCAGCGGTACGCCGTTTCCAGTTGGGACTGGCGCGTGGAACACGTAAGGTTATTGCCTCGTTCCGAGAAATCGTTCGGCGCGGATGAAAGCTGGCAGGCGCTGAAGGACGACAAGGCGCAGAAGGCCAAACGCGGCAACGCGGCCTTTCAGCTCGCCTGGTTGAAGCGCCTGGAGCGGCCGATTTGTACTGCTTGTTTGGACTTTGGCCCGGCAAAGATGTTGCACCTGCCCGGCGAGCCATTCATCGAATATCAATTGAAGGCGCAGAAGCTACGACCAGACACCTTCGTATGCGTGGCCGGCTACGGCGACGGCGGCCCGGGTTATATTCCGACTGCGAAGGCTTATTTCGAGGGCGGGTATGAGCCAACTGTGGCACTGAGCAGCCCAGAAAGTGAAAAGATTCTGACGCAGGCGATGGAAAAGCTTTTGCATTGAGCCGGAAGCGCAAAAATGAGCCGGGAGCGCAAGCCAGCGACCGGACGAATTGTCGTCCACCATCCGGTCGCTAGCGCATGCGGCTCTTGGTCGTCGATGGCGATACCGAATAGTTGAAAGAACAGACTTGAATTAACGAATAATCGCATGGACTCGCCACGCCGATTCGTAAAGGAAACTCGCCTAACCCAGAATTGGCCCGTGCAGGGAAAGGGAAGTTTGTGAAAGGCGCGGTTACTTGCCCAGGTTGCCAACGCCGCCTAAAGGTGGCGACCGACAAGACGGGCGCGCGGTTGCTCTGCCCCAAGTGCAGCACGCGCTTCGTGCTCGGCAGCCCATCGGGCGAGCAGGGCGGGGGGCCGGTCCAGTTCCTGGCATTCGAGTTGTTCGATGAATCACCGATGGATGATATCCAGGTGATTGAAGCCGGCTCCGCCGGTGACGACGATATCGAAGTAATCGGCCCGGCAAAGCCGACGGTACGGCCGGTGAACAAGGGCATCATGGGCACGGCCCCAAGCACGGAAAACAATGCCGAGCCGCCGAAAGAGGCGCCACGCAAGCGGCGCAAAACCGAGGTCGATCCGGCTGATTTTTTTGCCGAAGATTACGACGAGGAGAACGATCCTCTCACAATACTGACCGGCGGGCCAAACTTCGACTCGCCGGAAAAGCGTCGCAAGCTCACACTCGTCTATTGGGGATTGACTCTCGTTCTTTTATCCATCTTCCTCTTTGTAGGTGCGCTCGGCCTGGCATTCATGGGGTTCCTTACCATGCTGAGCTCGGGGATCGAGGAAGGCATTGGTTTGCTGGGCATCGGTATGATTGTGGCTCTGGCGACTGATAGCTGCCGCATAGTGGGCTATGGATTATGCATTGCCATGCCGGGTCGCAGTAGCGCAAAGTCGTGGGCATTCATCGCTCTCGCCTTGTCGCTGGGAAGCGTCTGCTTGCAGACATTTCAGTTTTTCGCGGCCATGATCGAGCCGAACTTCCTGCCTTTCATAATCATTATTGTTTCGTTCTTGCTGGCTATTATGAGTTGGATTTCGTTTCTGCTCTTTTTGGAAACGGTGGCTGACGTGATAGGCGAGCGCGGGATTGCCGACAGCGTGAGCGCCACCATCAAGGCGGGCGGCACTTTTTGCTTATGTTTTGTGGTTGGCATGGCCTCGCAGTTCGGCCTGGTCATCTATTCGGCCTCACACGGAAAGCCGAATTTCATGGAAGGCGCCGACCCATCGGTGATTATGTTCGATTGCTGCCATGGCGCTTTTTCGGCGTTCACCGCTATTCTTGGTATTGTCGTGGCCATCCGCTATGTTATGGCCTTGCTGAATGTGCGCCGGCTGATTGAAGCTTGGTTGTAGGTCAACTTTTCCTGGCGGGTTGTAGGTCAGGCTTTCCAGCCTGACAGGTTGATTCGGGGGTTTGCGTGCCGAGCATCATCGCGTGCCCTGGATGCCAGAATCAGTTGAAGATCGGCAAGCCGTTTAGCGGCCGGAAGTGCCGTTGCCCGTCTTGCCGCACCAACTTTGTTTTGGGCAACAGCCCGAAGGCGGGCGAATTCCTGGCGTTTGAGGTCTTCGACGAAGGCGATCAGAACAACGCCGGCGCGCAAAATGGCCAAAGCCGCGATAATTCGCGTGGCTTTGGCGACAAGGAAAGCATCCCGGTCGATTTCAATCTTCAGCTCGATATCTTGCCGCAGAAGGATAACGAGAAATTCCTTTCGACGGACATCAGCGTATTCGAACAACCCCCGGCCACGAAACCTCAAGCGCCCGCCGAAAAAAAGCCGCCGGTAATCAACATGGAATTGCCGGGGGCGACGCGGCCCATTCAACCTCCCGCGAAACCGACGCAGAAGCCGCCGGCCAAGCCGGAGGTTCGCCCGAGCCCGCCGCCGCCCGTGGAGCGCAAGCCCGAGCCGAAGCCGCCGGCCAAGTCGGGGGCAAACAAGATTCCGAGAATTCCTGGCCCCAGCAAGCCGCCGTTGCCGGTGAGCAAGCCGCCGGCTCTGCCGCCACCGCCCGTGCACGTCAGCTCCGATTCCAGTATCGATTTCAAGCCGATCGTGCCCGAGATTGTGCGGGAGATCGTTCCGCCGTTGGAACTGGAGCCGCCGGAAGAAAACGTTGCCCCGCCCATTCCGCCGCTCGAATTGCAATCACCGAACGAGACGGCGATTCCATCTCTCCCGCCACCGCTGCCTGCCAAGGAGGTCGACGAAGACTACTTTTTGCCGAAGGATTACGAGATCAC